>JAAZKA010000083.1 GCA_012800055.1 Clostridiales bacterium | reverse complement strand
CTCGAAAAAGAACACGCATCCCAACCCCCGTCGCATCCCATCCCGCGCCACAGCAAAAATGGAGGACAAGCACATGAGGATACTGGTATTCTCGGACACGCACACCAGCATATACGGGATGTTCCGTACGGTACACGGCGAGAAGCCGGACGCGGTGTTCCATCTGGGAGACCACGACCGTGACGCGAGACGTCTGGCGGCGCAGTTCCCGGGGCTGCCGCTGTACATGGTCGCGGGGAATACCGACGACCCGTACGACACGCCCGAGGAGCTGACACCGGAGCTGTGCGGGTATAGACTGCTGCTGACCCACGGGAACCTGTACGGTGTCCGCGCAAACAATCAGACGGCGCTCGTCAAACGCGCGCGGGAGCTGCAGTGCAGCGTCGTGCTGTTCGGACATACGCATGAGCCGTACGCGCGGAGGTTGGGGGAGGTATGGCTGTTCAACCCCGGACATGCCGGGAAGGAACCGATTGTCACGGGCAAACCCACCTGCGGTGTTCTCACGCTGGAGAGTACCGGGCTCAGGTGGGAGATTCGGGAGCTGTAGCGCGGGATGCAGGATAACACCCTGAACCGGAATTATAAAAACGCGGGAATGGTATCAACCGTTCCCGCGTTTTCCTGTCACACAGCCTACGCGACCCGCATCGCACCTGCCGGACGGATCGTCAGCACCTTTGCTGAGCCTTCGCCGAACAGCGCGTCCATCGCCTTCACGTACGCCGCGACCTTCGTCGTCGGCACGAACGCCTGGATCGTTCCGGCGAACCCGCCGCCGTGTACCCGGCACGCACCTTCGCCGGCCAGCACCACACGGCTCACCGCCAGCCCGAGCGTCACACCCTGCGATGCCTGTCCCGGTACCATGCAGTTTTGCAAAAGCTCCCATGAACTGTCCCCGGACGCATTGATATACCCTAAGAATGCGTCCATGTCGCCCCGTTCGAGCGCCGCCTTCTGGTATCCCACCCGGTCGTTATCGTCGAAGAAGTGCAGCGCACGAAGAATCGCACGGTCGCCCGCAGCCTCCCGCAGCGCCGCCGCGTTTTCCAGCACCTGTTCCCGCGTGCACTCGCGCAGCACGGACTTGCCGAAGTACGCCGCCACCGCGTTCATCTCCTCGCGGATCGACGCGTACGCCGGCGTCAGATTTGCGTGGTCGCCCTTCGTGTCCGTGATGACCAGAGCATACCCCGCATGGGAGAAGTCGAACGTCACGCTCTCGGCCGCCGGATGCGCCGTATCGCGGAAGTCAATCGCGACAAAGCCGCCGTACGCGCACGCCGTCTGATCCATCAGTCCGCACGGCTTGCCGAAGAAGACGTTTTCCGCGTACTGTGCGATCTGCGCCTTGAGAAGCGGCGGCATGTCGCCTTTATTGCAGAAGCTGTCGAAAATCGTCACCAGCAGTACCTCAAACGCCGCCGATGAGCTTAAGCCCGACCCCTTCAGAACGTTCGACGACGTGCAGGCGTCAAACCCGCCGACCGCGTACCCAAGCTGCTCCATCCGTGCCGCGACGCCTCGGATCATCGCGGCGGACGTGTGCGCCTCCTCCGGACGCGGGCGCATCAGGTCGAGCGACAGCGAGTCGACCGGGAACCCCTCCGACGCGACCGTCACGACGCCGCGGTCGTTGGGCGCGGCGACCGCGATGGTGTCCAGGTCGACCGCCGCCGCCAGCACGCAGCCGTTGTTGTGGTCGGTATGGTTGCCGCCGATCTCCGTGCGTCCCGGCGCGGAGAACAGCGCGAGATCACTGCGGTCGCCGAAGGTGCGGACGAAGCGGTTCAGTACGGATTCCCAGCGCGCGCGGGCTTCATCGAGTCTGTCGGCACCGTACAGCGTCGTGCAGACCTCCGCGAAGGCAGGCGACGCAAAATAGATCGCGCAGTCATGTGCGTTCATATATGCAACTCCTTTGCTCTGTCAGATAACGCAGTCAGTATACCACAGAGAAGGGGAATTTGCAAGCACGAAAAACGCCGCCTTCATCGTACAATGAAGGCGGCGCGTATGGAATAATGCTCAAAACATCACTTATGCGCTTCTTCGATGGCGACAGCCACCGCGACAGCCGCGCCGACCATGGGGTTATTGCCCATGCCGATGAGACCCATCATCTCGACGTGCGCCGGGACGGAGGAGGAGCCGGCGAACTGAGCGTCGCCGTGCATACGGCCCATCGAGTCGGTCAGACCGTAGGAGGCGGGGCCTGCTGCCATGTTGTCCGGATGCAGCGTACGGCCCGTACCGCCGCCGGACGCCACGGAGAAGTACTTCTTGTTGTTCTCGTAGGACCACTTCTTATAGGTACCGGCGACAAGGTGCTGGAAGCGGGTGGGGTTGGTAGAGTTGCCGGTGATGGAGACGTCGACATCCTCCTGGATCATGATGGCGACGCCCTCGAGGACGTCGTTCGCGCCATAGCAGCGAACCTCCGCGCGCTCGCCCTTGGAGAAGGGGGTCTCGCGGATGATCTTCAGCTCGGAGGTGTAGAAGTCGTAGTCGGTCTCCACATAGGTGAAGCCGTTGATGCGGGAGATGATGTAAGCGGCGTCCTTACCCAGGCCGTTGAGAATGACCTTCAGCGGCTCGCGGCGTACCTTGTTGGCTGAGCGGGCGATGCCGATCGCGCCTTCCGCGGCGGCGAAGCTCTCATGCCCCGCGAGGAAGCAGAAGCACTTCGTCTCCTCACGCAGCAGCATCGCGCCGAGGTTGCCGTGCCCGAGGCCGACCTTGCGGGTCTCCGCGACGGAGCCGGGGATGCAGAATGCCTGCAGACCGATGCCGATGGCTTCGGCGGCTTCAGCAGCTTTTGTAATGCCCTTCTTCAGCGCGATCGCCGCGCCCAGTGTGTACGCCCATACCGCGTTGTCAAACGCGATCGGCTGTACGCCCTTGACCAGCGCTTCGACCACAATGCCCTTTGACGCGCACAGAGCCTTCGCGTCCTCAAGAGACGCAAATCCATATTTGGCGAGACACTTCTCAATTGTCGCGATTCTTCTTCCGTAACCTTCAAACTTTGCCATTCTCGTGTCCCTCCTTCTTATTCTTTACGCGGGTCAATGACGCGTACGGCCTCATCGTAGCGGCCGTAGGTCTTGATGTTCTTCTCGTAGGCTTCCTTCGGATCCACGCCCTTGCGGATGGCTTCCATCATCTTGCCCAGGTGGACAAAACGGTAGCCGATGGCCTCGTCGTTTTCGTCGAGCGCGACGTTGAGGACATATCCTTCGGCCATCTCGAGGTAGCGCACGCCCTTATACTTGGTGGCAAACATCGTACCGACCTGAGAACGCAGACCCTTGCCGAGGTCCTCTAGGGACGCGCCGATGGGAAGTCCGCCCTCGGAGAACGCGGTCTGAGAGCGTCCGTAGGCGAGCTGCTTGAAGATCTCGCGCATGGCGACGTTGATGGCGTCGCAGACGAGGTCGGTGTTGAGGGCCTCGAGGAGGGTCTTGCCCTGTAGGATCTCGGCGGCCATCGCGGCGGAATGGGTCATGCCGGAGCAGCCGAGGGTCTCAACAAGAGCTTCCTCGATGATGCCGTTTTTGACGTTGAGGGTCAGCTTGCAGGCGCCCTGCTGCGGTGCGCACCAGCCGATGCCGTGGGACAGGCCGGAGATGTCGGAAATCTGTGTTGCTTTGACCCATTTGCCTTCTTCAGGGATCGGCGCGGGGCCATGATGGGGACCTTTCGCCACCGAACACATTTGCTCTACTTCGTGGGTATAATTCATGGTCTTACTCCTTTCGGGATGATCCAGCGTATTATATCATACCTTCATCAAAAAATCAACGGGGAAAATTTATTAAGTAATGCCGCAGCCACGGAAAATTTTGTCCATAGCGACACCCAGCGACCGTTCCTGCGAGCACGGCATTGCAGGGCGCCGTATAAACAGGGAACGGTGAACATAACTTTCCCCGTTCCCTGCAAATCTGTCCTTCAGATTGCCATGCCGGTCTTGAACTGGCTTTCGTAGAGGTCATAGTAGAAGCCGCGCGCATCGATGAGCTGGCCATGGGTACCGCGCTCGACAATTTCACCGTCGCGGATGACAAGGATGCAGTCGGCATTGCGGATGGTCGACAGACGGTGGGCGATGATGAAGCTGGTGCGTCCTTTCATCAGCGTGAGCATTGCCTTCTGTGCGGCAAGCTCGGTGCGTGTGTCGATCGAGGACGTCGCCTCATCGAGAATGAGAATCTGCGGCTCGGCGAGCAGCGCGCGCGCAATGGCCAGAAGCTGCCGCTGACCCTGCGAGAGGTTGCCGCCGTTGTCCGTCAGGATCGTGTCGTAGCCTTCCTCAAGCTGCATGATGAAGTTGTGGGCATTGGCAAGCTCTGCCGCGTGCTGCACTTCCTCGTCCGTCGCCGCGGGACGTCCGTAGCGGATGTTTTCCATCACCGACTCCGAGAACAGATACGTATCCTGCAGCACCATCCCGATGCTCCGGCGCAGACTGTCGCGCGTCACATACAGGATGTTGTGCCCGTCGATCGTCAACGTACCGGAGTCGAGGTCGTAGAAGCGTGTCAGCAGGCTGATGATCGTCGTCTTGCCCGCACCGGTCGGGCCGACGATTGCGAAAGTCTGACCCTGGTCGACATGGAACGTCGCGTTTTTGAGCACCGGATTGCCTTCCACATAGGAGAAGCAGACGTCCCGTGCGTCGACCTCGCCGCGTACATCCGTGAGCGCGATGCTGCCGGGCGCGTCGGTTTCGGGCGGCTCGTTCATCGTGTCGAACACACGCTCCGCACCAGCGAGGGAGTGCTGGATCATGTTGAACAGGTTGAGCATCTCGTTGATCGGACGTCCGAAGTTCCGCATATACAGCGTGAACGCGAAGATATCGCCGAAGCTGATGGTGAAGTTCGGGCTGATGAATAAAACCGCGCCCACCACGCAGATGACCAGGTAGTTGAAGTGGTTGATCATGTTGTTGAGCGGTCCCATCGTCCCCGACAGCGCCTGCGCCATCGTCGAGGTCTTCGTCAGACGGTCGTTGATCTCCGCAAACTCAGCCTGCACCTGCGCCTCACGTCCGAACAGCGTCACGATCTTCTGGCCGGAGATGCGCTCCTCGATGTAGCCGTTGAGCTGCCCCAGTTCCTTTGCCTGACGCTTGAAATGAGGCTGCGTCTTGCCGACGATTGCTTTCGTGGTGATGAACATCAGCGGCATCAAAAGCAGCGCGACGAGCGTCAGCATGGGGCTGAGCAAGAACATCGCGACGAGTGTGCCCAAAACCGTGATGATGCCGGAGAAGAACTGCGGCAGGCTCTGGGAGATCGTTGTGGAAATCGAGTCGATGTCGTTGGTCATACGGGACATGATGTCGCCGGACGAGCGGGTGTCGAAGAACTTCAGCGGCAGCTTCAGTACCTTCGTGAACAGGTCGCGCCGCAGTGTCGCGGAGGTTGTCTGCGAGACGGTGATCATGAGGAAGTTCTGGAGGTACGACGCGGCGGCGGAGAAGAGGTGGACGCCGCCCAGGATCAGCAGGATGCGCGCGAGACCGGGCAGGTCGCCGGTTTCGATGAAGTCGTCGACAATCGTGCCGTTGAGCCGCGTCGCGACAATCGAGATCACCGCCGACGCGAGGGACAGGATGAACACGCCGATGATGAGGAACTTCTTCGCGACGACGTAGCCGAGCACACGCCGCAGCGTGCCCTTGAAGTCCTTGAGCTTCTCGGGCTTGCCCATCATCATGCCGCCCATGGGACCTCTGGGACGTCCCGACGGACGCTCTTCGGTACGCTCCTCACGTTTGGGTTCTTCAGACATGGATGGCCGCCTCCTCTCCGAGCTGGGATGCCGCAATGCTGCGGTAGATTTCACAGCGCGCCATCAGTTCCCGATGGGTACCGGCGTCGACAAGCTGTCCGTTGTCGATGACGAACACGCGGTCGAGCCCCATCACGGCGCTGATGCGCTGCGCGATGATGATGAGCGTGCAGGTTCCCTCGCGGGCCTTGATCGCGCGCTGCAGCTTTGCCTCGGTCGCGAGGTCGACGGCTGAGGTCGCGTCGTCGAGGATCAGGATTGACGGATTTCTGGCGAGTGTGCGTCCGATCGACAGGCGCTGCTTCTGACCGCCGGAGAAATTGCGGCCGCGCTGTTCAACGGCGCTGTCAAAGCCGTTCTCCTTCTCACGGATGAAGTCCAGCGCCTGCGCATCCGACGCTGCCTTCTCCATTTCCACTTCGGTCAGGTCGTCCTGGCCGAAGTGGAAGATATCGGAGACCTTGCCCGAGAACAGGATGCTCTCCTGTAAGACCATGCCGATGTGCGCGCGGATGTCGTGCAGCTTCAGCTGCCGCAGATCCTTGCCGCCGAGCAATATCTCGCCCTCGGACGGGTCGTACAGACGCGGGATGAGGCTTACCAACGAACTCTTGCCCGAGCCGGTCGCGCCTATGATCCCGACACTCTCACCGGCGGGGATGGTGAAGTTGAGGTCGCGCAGCGTATACTCGGCGGTGTCGCTGTAGCGGAAGCTGACGTTGCGGAACTCAAGGTCGGTGCCGGAGACGGATTCCGCGTTCGGGACGTCGTAAATACTTGTATTGGTGTCGAACACCTCGTTGATGCGGTCGGCGGAGACCTTCGCACGGGTGAAGAACATGATGAACATGACAGACATCATCAGCGACGCGAGAATCTGGGTGATGTAGGAGATGAACGCCATAATCTTGCCGATCTCCAGCTCGCCGCCGATGACCATCCTGCCGCCGAACCAGAAGACGGCGATGATGCAGGCATTGATGACGATGTTGATGATCGGCCAGAGGATGACGCTGATGCGCGAGGCGCGCATGACGGTGTTCATCAGATCCTCGTTGGAGGCGTTGAAGCGTTCGCGCTGGCGATCCTCGCAGACGAACGCTTTGGTGACGCGGATGCCGAGGAGGTTTTCACGGGTAACGTCGTTCATACGGTCGATCTTGTTCTGGACGACGCGAAAGAGCGGGAACGAGCGGGTAATGATGAAAAACATTGCGATAAGCAGGATGGGCATCGCGAGGGCGAGAATCAGCGAGAGCCGGGGGCTGATGGAGATGGCCATGACGATGCCTCCGATGCAGGTGACGGGAGCGCGGACGAGCATGCGCATTGCCATCATCATCATATTTTGCACCTGGGTGACGTCGTTGGTCAGGCGGGTGATGAGGGAGGAGGTCTTGAATCTGTCAAGCTCGCGGAAGGAGAAGGTCTGGATCCTGGCGAACAGTGCCGCACGCATATCGCGGGACATGCGGATCGCCGCGACGGACGACAGCACCGTGCAGCCGGCGCCGCCGATGAGACCGATGAGTGCACAGCCGAGCATCTTTAAGCCGGTGGTGAGGACGTAGCGGAGGTCGCCGTTCCGGATACCGATGTCGACGATCTGAGACATGAGGGTGGGCTGCTGGAGGTCCATCAGGACTTCGATGACCATCAGCAGCGGCGCGCCGATTGCACAGACGAGGGCGAGTCCTTTTAAAAAACGAAGGAGTTTGAACATAAGTTACTCTCCTATTTTTGTTCGGCTTGGGATTCATCCCTGCAGCAGCCGCCGTTGACGCGGCGGATGTTGTCGGTGATGCGCTTGAGGTAGACCAGGATCTGCTCGCTCTCGCTTTCGGTGAAACCGTCGAAACAGATATCGGCGACGCGGGCGCTTGCGTCCTGCATACTGTCGTACAGTGCACGGCCGGCGTCGGTGAGGTAGATCAGCCAGACGCGTCGGTCGGTGGGCGAGGCGCGGCGTTCGATGAGGCCGTCGCGCTCCATCGTCGTGAGGATAGACGTGATGGTGGCCGGCTCAAGGTGGCAGTAGCGCGAGAGGTCGTTTTGGATGCAGCCGCTGTTGCGGCTGAGGTAGTCGAGGATCGGCGGCTGTCCGCTGGAGATGCCGCGCTCGCGGAACATGGATACCGAGAGCTTCTTATGCCCCCGACAAAACCGCAGCAGCGTGACGGAACGTTCGTAGCTGTCCATGGGTTCCTCCTTTTTCTTGAAAGTTAGAAGGCTAATGATATACGCTCTAAATGATAGCACAGGTTATTTCGGATGTCAAGTAGATATCTTGTGAACGTTTGCGCATTTTTCGGTTCAAAAGAGCAAGCGGAGTCAAGCACACATAAAAAACCCAAAAAGGCAATACCTCACAGTAAATACCACCGCTACTTTCACATAAAAAATGCGCAAACCCCTTTACAACGACTGAAAACTGTGGTATAATACCTCTATACAGCCAAAAGCGCTGACGGAGACACACGGCGCGCGGAAACGTCGGGGTCGCAGAGAGCCGGGGGCAGGTGAAAGCCCGGTACCGTACGCACGCGCCGCATCCCTCCCGAGCTTCTGCCCTGAAACACGCAGTAAGGGCCGACGGTTCGCTGCCGTTACCGGGCGGACGTATGAATGTACGGTAAAACGGGTGGTGTACACGAGACTTTCAGCCTCGTCCTTTTTTGCGGAAAGGACGGGGCTTTTTAAGTATGGGAGGTATATCCATGATCTTCTTGGGAACCGGTGCGGCGGAGCTGTATCCCAATCCCTTCTGTTCCTGCCAGACCTGCACCCGCGCACGCCGGGAAGGCGCCATTCCGCGGAAGCGTTCGTCGATGCTCATCGACCCGCGGACGCTCATCGACTTCGGTCCCGAGGTGCCCGCCGCGAGCCAGATGTACAACCGTCCCCTCGACGCCCTGGAGCGCGTCTTTATCACCCATACCCACGAGGATCACCTGTCCATCGCGACGCTCGACATCCTCACGATGACCTCCTCGCGCAAAGGGAACCCCATCAGCCTCTACCTCTCGCACGAGGGGAAGGCGTGGATGGAGGGTCTGATCGCCGCGAACCCGGGCGGCTACTTCGGCGGACTTTCGCGTCTGGTCAATGACGCGTACATCCGCTTCGTCGGCGTCACCCCGTATGAATCCTTCCGCGCGGGAGAGCTTGAGGTCTATGCCATCCGCACAAACCATCAGAGCAACGGAGAGAATGAGCGCGCGCTCAACTACAGGCTGGGATTCCCGGACGGAAAGAAGCTGCTGTACGCGGCGGATACCGGGCTTTACAGCGACGAGAACCTCCGCGCACTTGCGGGCAGCGCCATCGACACGCTCGTCATGGAGGGTACCTGCGGCAACCGCGACATCCCGCGCGGCGCGGGCCACCTCAACGCCGAACATTTCTGTGAGAACGTCGGGAATCTGCTGGCGTGCGGCGCGTTGAAGAAGGACGCACGGGTGTATGTCACGCACATCAACCAGGTCAGCAGCTTCTCCCACAGTGAGTATCAGGCGTATCTTGACGCGCACTGTCCCATCCCCGCGACCGTCGCGTATGACGGCATGAACGTATAATCCCGCACCCGGACACGGCAAAGAGTGACGGATATAATTCTAAAAAAGGAAACGATAACATGAATCCGAAACCGAATTTCATCAAACTGGAGCACGATATCCAGAAATTCTGGAACGAAAACGACTGCTTCCGCAAGCGCAATGAGAAGAACGCCGGAGGGCCTCCCTTCCGCTTTCTCGACGGCCCGATTACCGCCAACAACCCGATGGGCATTCACCATGCGTGGGGCCGTACGATCAAGGATACCTTCCTGCGCTACAAGGCGATGCAGGGCTATGACTGCCACTACCGCAACGGCTTCGACACGCAGGGTCTGTGGGTCGAGGTTGAGGTCGAGAAGGAACTGGGCTTCAAGGACAAGAAGGACATCGAAGCCTACGGCATGGATCGGTTCACCCGCAGGTGCGTGGAGCGTATCCATAAGTACTCCGGCATCATCACCGAGCAGAGCAAGCGTCTGGGTCAGTGGATGGACTGGGACAACTCATACTTCACCCATACCGACGAGAACATCGGCGGCATCTGGCACTTCCTGCAGGTCTGCAACGACAAGGGCTGGATTGCGCCGCAGAACCGTCCGATGCCGTGGTGTCCGCGCTGCGGAACGTCCCTCTCCGAGCATGAGATGACCGGCTCGTATAAAGAGATGACCCACACCGCCGTCTTCTTCAAGGTTCCGGTCATCGGCCGCGACTTCGATATCCTCGTCTGGACGACGACGCCGTGGACATTGTCGGCGAACGTTGCGCTGGCGGTCAACCCGGAGCTGGATTACCTCCTCGTCAAGGTCGAAGGCTTCGAGCGTCCGATGGTACTGGCGAAGACCGCGATGAAGCAGCTCGAGCAGAAAAAGGAAGTCATCGGTCACTTCAAGGGTTCCGAGCTGGTGGGTCTGAGTTACGAGAGCGTCATCCCGTTCCTCACGTGCCAGAAGGAGATTGAAGACGCGCATATGATCATCGCGTGGGACGAGGTTGCAGCGGACGAAGGCTCCGGCATCGTGCACATCGCTCCCGGATGCGGCGCCGAGGACTACGCTCTCGGACAGTCGATCGGCCTGCCGTCCATCTGCCCGGTCGATGAAGACGGCCGCTTCTATGACGACTACGACTTCCTGTCCGGCAAACTCGCATCCGAGGTGCCGGAGGACGTCTTCGCCGCACTCGCGGAGCAGGGAAAGCTCGTCCATACCCACTCGTTCACCCACTCCTACCCGGTCTGCTGGCGCTGCAAGACGCCGGTGCTGTTCCGTCTCGTGCGCGAGTGGTATATCCGCACCGACGAGGCCAATCCCGCGCTGATCCAAGCCGCCAATACCGTCAAATGGCAGCCTGCATACGGCGGAAAGCGTATGGTCGACTGGCTTGAGAATATGGGCGACTGGAACATCTCCCGCAAGCGCTACTACGGCCTGCCGCTGCCGTTCTATCCGTGCGAATGCGGTCATTTGACGGTCATCGGCTCCAAGGCGGAACTCCGGGAGCGTGCGGTCGACCCGGCGAAGGTCGACGCGCTGCCCGAGCTGCACCGTCCGTGGGTGGATGACGTCGAGATCGTCTGTCCGGTCTGCAGCAGGCATGTCTGCCGCATCCGCGAGGTCGGCGACGTCTGGCTCGACGCCGGTATCGTTCCGTTCTCTACACTTGGCTACTTTTCCGACCGTGAGAAGTGGGAGAAATACTGGCCCGCTGACTGGATCACCGAAATGCGCGAGCAGATCCGCCTGTGGTTCTATTCGATGCTGTTCATGAGCGTCACGCTGACGGGCAAGGCTCCTTACAAGCACGCGCTGACCCATTTCTCCGTCGTCTCCGAGGACGGAACCCGGTTCCATAAGACCGGCTTTATGATCCGCTTCGACGAAGCAGCGGAGAAGATTGGTGCCGACGCCATCCGCTATCTGTTTGCCGGTGCGAACATCAACTCCGATGTGCGCTTCGGCTACACCCTCGGCGACGAGGCCCGCCGCAAGCTTCTGGGCTACTGGAACATCTGCACCTTCTTCGATACCTACGCGCAGCTTGAGAACCCCGACGTCACCTCGCCCATCGACGCGGCATCCCTCACGCTGACCGACCGCTGGATGCTTGCGCGGCTGGACCGCGCGCTCGAGATCATCACCGCCGCATACGAAGCCTTCGACTCCGCCGCCGTCGTGCACGAGTTCGAGCTGCTGACCGACGATATCTCCAACTGGTATGTCCGTGTCAACCGCCGCCGCTTCTGGGAAGGCGAGCGCACCGCGTTTGCGTGCCTGTTCCGCGCCATCCGTGTGATGACCGAGGTGCTTGCGCCGATCGTCCCGTTCATGACCGAGCGCGTGTGGCAGGACATCGTCCGTCCGCTCGATCACAACGCGCCGCTGTCGGTGCATCTCGCCGTCTTTCCGACACCCGTCGGCGATGTGAAGGATGCCGAGAAACTGCTTGCCGATACCGAACTCACCCGTACGCTGATCAACATGGGATTGAAGCTGCGCAACGAGAAGTCGCTCAAGGTCAAGCAGCCGCTGCGTACCTTCTACGCCGTTGTGACACCCGAGCAGCAGACCGCCGCCGAGCCGCTCCGCGACGTCCTCTCCGATGAGCTGAACGTCAAGGAGGTCGAGTGGCTCAGCGACGCATCGTCCCTCGAGAGCCGCTTCCTCACGCTCAACTTCAAGAAGGCCGGCGCCGCACTCAAAGGCGACCTGCAGAAGGTCAAGAACCTGCTCGACGCCGCCGATCAGG
>JAAZKA010000082.1 GCA_012800055.1 Clostridiales bacterium | reverse complement strand
AGGAGATATGGTTCACTTCGAACGCGGCATCCTGCGTGAGCAGCTTTCAAGCCTGCGTGTGCTGCCATACTTCCACGCGGGCTACGTCGCGCGCTTACACAACGTTGCGATGTACTACCGCCACAGCATGGCCATCCTTGACCCCGCCGTCCGTGAGCAGCTCTTTGACCGCAATAACCCCATCCGCGCCCGCGTGAGAGATGACGCGCCGACGTATTACTCCGACAACGCCGTCGTGAAGAACTCGCTCATCGCCGCCGGCTGCCGTATCGAAGGGCATGTGGAAAACTCCATCCTTTTCCGCGGCGTTTACGTCGCGCCCGGCGCTACTGTCAAGAACTCCATCATCATGCAGGAGGGCAAGGTGCTCGAAAACGTCTTCATCAGCCACGTTATCGCCGATAAGTATGTGTACATCAGCCGCGACAACATGCTCATGGGCAACGCCGCGTATCCGGTCGTCATCGCAAAGCATTCCACTGTGTAATGAAAACAGCATCGTTTATGAAACAGGAGGGCATGGTTTATGAAAATTCTGTACGCGGCTTCGGAAGCAGCACCGTTTTGTAAGACAGGAGGCCTCGGAGACGTTGCGGGTTCGCTGTCCAAAGCGCTCGCCCGTGCCGGTGCGGAGGTCAGCGTTGTGCTGCCGCTCTACGACGAGGTTCCCGAGTGGGCCAGACGTGAGATGACTTTCGTGCGGATGCTCCATGTCGCTCTATCATGGCGCAACCAGACCTGCGGCGTCTATACACTCACCCGCGACGGCGTCACCTACTACTTTCTCGACAACGGCTACTACTTCCGCCGCCGTGAGCTCTACGGTCACTACGATGACGGCGAACGCTTCGCCTTCTTCTGTAAAGCCGCGCTCGATATGCTCCCCGCACTCGAGCTGCATCCTGATGTTATCCATTGCAACGACTGGCAGTGCGCGATGATCCCCGTCTACCTCAAGTGCCTCTACCAGAGCAACCCGTACTACCAGAAGATGCGCACCGTCTTCACCATCCATAACATCGCCTACCAGGGATGCTTCCCGCGCGGCTTTCTCTCCGACGTGGCGGGCATCGACGACGTCTACTATCGCAACGGCCTGCTCGCCTACAATGATGGCGTCAACATCCTCAAGGCCGCTGTCGTCCTCTGCGACGCCCTCACGACCGTCAGCCCGACCTATGCACGTGAAATTCTCACACCCTACTACGGCGAGGGTCTGGACGCAGTGCTGCGGGACAATCAGGCGAAGCTGTCCGGCGTGCTCAACGGGTTGGACATCGAAACGTATAACCCCGCGTCCGATGAGTTCCTGAATGTGAACTACGACGCCGACCACCTCGACGGCAAGCGGGAGTGTAAAATCGCGCTGCAGCGGATGCTTGGTTTGAAGGCCGATCCCGATGTCCCGCTCTATGCCGTTGTGTCCAGGCTCGCGGAGCATAAAGGTCTCGATCTCATCGGCGCGGTGCTCGACGACTTCATGTCGGAGTCTGTGCAGCTCACCGTCCTCGGACGCGGCGAGTGGCGATATGAGCAGCTTTTTGATCAGGCGAAGCGGCGCTATCCGGGGAAGGTTGCGGTCAACATCCTGTTCTCCGAGGATCTCGCGCGCAAAATCTACGGAGGCGCGGATATCCTGCTGATGCCGTCGCGCAGTGAGCCGTGCGGACTGACCCAGATGATCGCCATGCGCTACGGAACCGTCCCGCTTGTCCGTGAGACCGGAGGGCTTGCCGATACTGTCCGCGCCTACAACCCGATGACCGGTGAGGGCAATGGGTTTTCCTTTAAAAACTTCAACGCCCACGATATGCTCTACACAATTAATCTGGCGCGGGAGACCTATGCTAACCGCCCCGTCTGGGAGACGCTGATGACGCGCGGGATGCGCGAGGACTTTTCGTGGGATCGCAGCGCTGCTGCGTTCCTTAAGAAATACACGGAAATTATAGGGTGAGACAGATGACACTGTTTGAACGGATGCTCAAAGAGCGCGGAGATCATATGCTCGAAAGAACGGCGGAGCTGTGCAGAATTCCCAGCCCGTCCGGATACTCCGACGTGATCATCGGCGAGATCGAGCGGGAGCTTCTGTCGCTTGGTTACCATCCGCAGCGGATAAACAAGGGCGGGTTGACCTGCGACGTCGGAGGAAGTGCCGGCACGGGCGGCACGCTCGTCGTCTCAGCGCATGTGGACACCGTCGGCGCGATGGTCAATTTCATCCTCGGGAACGGTCACCTGCATCTGGCGATGATCGGTGGTGTGGTGTTCGCGAACCTCGACTCAGAGAACTGTGTCGTCCGTACCCGTGACGGCCGCGAGTATACCGGGACGCTGCAACTCGACGAGCCGTCCACGCACGCAAACGGCGAGGTGCGCACACGCGTGCGGGATATGTGGAGCGTCGAGGTCGTACTCGACGAAAGGGTGCTCAATGACGAAGACGTGCGAAAGCTTGGGATACGCAACGGCGACTACGTGTTCTTCGACGCACGTCCGGTGATCACACCGGCAGGCTTTCTCAAGAGCCGCCACCTGGACGATAAAGTACAGTGCGCGGTACTTTTAGAGTATGCACGGTGGCTGAAGGATACGGGGAAGGTACCCGCGCGGCACACGGTGCTGCAGTTCGCTGACTGGGAGGAGGTCGGCCACGGCGGTTCATGCGGACTGCCTGCGGATACGACGGCATTCCTCGCGGCAGATGTCGGTATCGTCGGACGCGAACTGTCCGGCAATGTCTATACGCTGTCGATCGTCGCGAAGGATTCGGTGGCGCCGTACCATTACGGAATGACGACGGAGTTGATGAACGCGGCGGAGCGTGCGGGCGCGCCGTACGTGATGGAGGTATTCCCCGAGCGCTACAGCTCCGACGCGATGGCGGCGATCCGCGCGGGGTACGATGTCCGCACGGCGCTCTTTGGCCCGGGCGTCGAGGCCACCCACGGATACGAGCGGACACATAAGGATGCCGTCACCGCAACATTCGCAACACTGATCGAGTTCATCGGTACAGTATAAGCAGGATTATTACCTTTCGGAAAGGGAAGCAATATGACACATAGAGAACAGCTCCGCGAGGAGATCGAATCAAAACTACGGCGGCACTACGGCTGCGAGCTTGCGGAGGCAGGACGCGTGGAGCTGTTTCGCGCCTGCGCATTGGTATTACGGGATCGTCTGGCGGCGCGTGCCGTCAGGGAGCAGGAGCGCCGCGAGCGCACCCACGCCCGGCAGGTGCACTACCTCTCGCTGGAGTTCCTGATGGGGCGTTCATTCCTCAACAACGCCTTCAACCTGGGGATGCTTGAGGATATGAAAGAAGTGCTTGCGGCGGCGGGCGTGAGCCTGAACGACCTTTTGGAAGCCGAGCCGGACGCAGGTCTCGGCAACGGCGGTTTAGGGCGTTTGGCAGCATGCTACCTCGACGCGATGGCGACCCTCGGTCTCGCCGCGACCGGCTACTCCATCCGCTACGAGCACGGGCTGTTCAAGCAGCTCATCGTTGAGGGGCAGCAGATTGAGCTGCCGGACAGTTGGCTCGACGTCGGTGACGTGTGGCTGCTGCCGCGTATGGACGAGGTGCGCGAGGTGCGCTACGGCGGACACGTCATTGAGGAATGGAAGTACGGGTATATGCAGCCCCGGCTCGAGGGCTATACACCGGTGCTCGCGGTGCCGTACGACATGCTCATCGGCGGCTATGGGACGGAGAACGTCTGCACGCTGCGGCTGTGGAGCGCGAAGTCGCCCGTCGAGCTGGATCTCAACCTGTTCTCGCGCGGCGAGTACCTGAAGGCGCTCGAGCAGCACGCGATGGCTGAGGTCATCTCCAAGATCCTCTACCCCGACGATAAACACATCGAAGGCAAGTCGCTGCGTCTTAAGCAGCAGTATTTCTTCGTTTCCGCGACGGTGCAGGATATCATCGCCAAGCACAAGGAGCTGCACGGTACCCTTGAGAATTTCGCCGACTGCCACGTCATCCAGATCAATGATACCCATCCGGCGATGGTCATCCCGGAGCTGATGCGCATCTTTATGGACGAGGAGTATATGAGCTGGGACGATGCGTGGGCGATTGTGACGAGGTGCGTCGCGTATACGAACCACACCATCCTTCCCGAAGCACTCGAGCAGTGGCCGCAGAGCTTGTTCGAGAACAATCTCCCGCGCATCTGGGCGATCCTTCATGAGATCAACGAACGCTTCTGCCGCGAGCTGTGGCAGAAATACCCCGGTGACTTCTTACGCATCAGCCGCATGGCGATTCTCGCGGACGGTCAGGTGCGGATGGCGAACCTGTCCGTTGCGGCGGGCTTCCGCGTCAACGGCGTCTCGGCGCTGCACTCGGAGATTCTCCGTAAGCGTACCTTCCGCGACTACGCCGAGCTGTGGCCCGATAAGTTCACCAACGTCACCAACGGCATCGCCCACCGCCGCTGGCTGTGTGAGTGCAACCCTGCGCTCACGGAACTTTTAACCGAATGCATCGGCGACGGCTTTCTCACCGACCCCGCCGCGTTTCTTGATTTTGCGAAGTATGCCGACGATGCGTCCGTACGCGAACGGTTGGCAAAGATCAAGCATGCGAATAAGGAGCGGCTCGCGAAATTCCTGCGCACAACAGGCCATGTAGTGGACATCGACGCGATGTTCGACGTGCAGGTCAAACGACTGCATGAATACAAACGGCAGCTTCTCAATGTGCTGCGCATCCTCGACCTCTACCTGCGCATCAAGGACAATCCGGGCGGCGACTTCCAGCCGCGTGTGTTCCTGTTCGGCGCAAAGGCGTTCCCGGGCTACTATATGGCTAAGCAGATCATCCGGCTCATCAACAGCGTTGCGGCGTTCATTGACGCGGATCCCGCGGTGTCGCGCTTCATCCGCGTGGTGTTCATGGAAAACTACCGCGTGACACTTGCGGAGAAGATCATGCCGGCTGCCGAGCTGTCCGAGCAGATCAGTACCGCAGGCAAGGAGGCGTCCGGCACCGGCAACATGAAGTTCATGATGAACGGCGCGCTCACCGTCGGGACGCTTGACGGCGCGAATGTCGAGATGTGCGAGGCTGTCGGCGAGGACAACATGTTCATCTTCGGGCTGCGCGCCGATGAGGTGGGGGCGTATAAGGAGCGCTACTCGCCGTCGAAGCTCTACGCGTCCGATCCGTCGATCCGCGCGGTGCTCGACCTCATCGAGCACGGCTTCGGCGACGGCGTCAGCTATCACGACATCGTTCAGAGCCTGCTCGTCGGCGCAAATCCGGACGAATACCTGCTGCTGGCGGACTTCCACAGCTATGTCGACGCGCAGAGCCGCGTGGACGCCGTCTACCGCGACCCCGCGCGCTGGAACCGTATGAGTGCACTCAACATCGCAGGCTCCGGACGCTTCTGCGCAGATCGCGCGGTCGGAGAATACGCGAGGAATATCTGGCGGGTACTGTAACCGGCATCCATAGCCAACACATTTATGTTAAAGGAGACGTTACCATGTCCGAACCGTCCGTCCTGAAACTGCACCACGACTATGCCGACGCGCATAAACCCCTCATGGGCTTCGACCCGTCGAAGGACTACGCTGCCCAGGTTGCCGCTGTACGCGAGAAATATCTCGAACTGCTCAATCCGCCGGAGAAGACCACCGAACCCGTCCCGGTAATCGAGTATATCTCCGATGCCGACCCGCGTTTCGACGAAATTCGCTTTTCCTTCGAGACAGAACCGGGTCTGATGATCCCCGCGCATCTGCTGCTGCCGAAGGGCGTGTACAAATCAGGCGTGAAGCTGCCAGTCGTCATCGGGCTGCAGGGCCATTCCACCGGTATGCACATCTCGCTGGGCCGCGCGAAGTATCCGGGCGATGAGGAGACGATCAGCGGCGGCGACCGTGACTTCTGCATCCAGGCAGTGGCTCTGGGTTACGCGACCGTGGCGATGGAGCAGCGTGCGTTCGGAGAACTGAACGGTTCCGTTGCCGAGGGTGTCGGAGGCTGCTGGCAGCCGTCGTTCCAGGCGCTGATGCTCGACCGTACTCTGATCGGCGAGCGCGCGTCGGACGTCTCCCGCCTCATTGACGCATTGGAACACTTCCCCGAGTGCGACGTCGAGTGCGTGGGCCTGATGGGCAACTCCGGCGGCGGAACCGCGACGTACTATACCGCCTGCTGCGAGCCGCGTGTCAAGATCGCCATGCCCTCCTGCGCCTTCTGCTCACTGCATGACTCCATCTTCTCGCTGCGCCACTGCATGTGCAACTACATCCCCGGCCTGTTCAAATACTTTGAGATGGGTGATCTCGCATTGCTCATTGCGCCGCGTCCGCTGATCGTCGTCTGCGGCAAGGATGATATGATCTTCCCGCTCGAGGGCGTAAAACGCGAATTCGAGACGGTCGAGAAGATCTACGCCGCCGCCGGTGTGCCGGATAACTGTGCGCTCATCGTCGGTCAGGCCGGTCACCGCTTCTACGCCGCGCAGTCATGGCCGGTGTACGCGGAGATGTTGAAGAAGCTGTAAGGCTTCGGAAAGGGGCTTATGTATGAAACTATCGATGTGGTCGGAGTATTTCCACGGCCGTGAACTGACGCTGCCGGGGAAGATCATCGCGTTCCGTGACTGCGGCTACGAGGCGTCGGAGTTGTCCGACGAGGACGGCCGGCGGCTTCTGGACGAGTACGCGACGCCGACGCTGGCAGGGAAATATCTCGCGCGGCTGACCGACAGCATGGGCTTCGCGTTCCCGCAGGGCCACCTGTGGTTGACGGCAAGCATCTGCGCGCCGGACTATCGGGAGCGCGCGGAGCTGCTGAAGGGCTGGCTGGATCTGTACCTGGAGGCGGACATCCGGCGCGCAGTGTTGCACGGCGGCAGCAGCGGCAATGACCCGGACGTGGAGATCGGCGTCATCCGCGAGCGGCGCACCTACGTCCTCTCACAGCTACTGGATTATCTGAAGGGGACGGAGCTGAAAATCTGCCTGGAGAACATGCCGCGCTCGGACCTTGCAACGTCCGACGGTCTGCTGACGGTGATCGGGGAGTTCAACAGTCCGAACCTCGGGGTCACCCTGGACACCGGGCACCTCAACCTGACCGGTGAGCGGCAGTACGATTTCATACGTGCGTGCGGTAAGCATCTCGGTGCGCTGCATCTGGCGGACAATGAGGGAATGACCGATCAGCATCTGATGCCCTTTGGACGCGGGAACGTTGATTTCACAGCGGTTGTGCGCGGTATCCGTGAGATCGGCTACGACGGACTTTTCAACTACGAAATCCCCGGCGAGACACAGAGGTGTCCGGTGGAAGTCAAGAAGATGAAGCTGCGGTACCTGAAACAGGCGTCGGAGTATCTGCTCGCGCACGCGTAATATAACATCCGCGCCCCCGTGAAAGCAATGTCGGGGGCGCGTGTGCATATCAGGAGAGAAGGCTATGAAAATACTGGCAATCGGCAACAGCTACGCGACCGACGCGACACGTTATATCCACGCAATGGCGAAGGCTGTCGGCGCGGACGTCAAAATCGTGAACCTGTACATCGGCGGCTGTCCGCTGTCGAAGCAGGCATTCAATGCGCTCGGACGCGAGCGGGAATATCTGCTGGAGTATAACGGCGAGAGCACCGGGTTCTATGTCTCCATTCATGACGCACTCATAAGCGACGCCTGGGACTATGTGACGCTGCAACAGGCAAGCCGGTTCTCGTTTGACTACACGACGTACCAGCCGTATCTGACGACGCTGCGGGACTACATCGGGACGTACGCGCCGAAAGCAAAGATCGCGATGCACCAGACCTGGGCGTACGAGCAGGACGGCTGCTACCTGGAAGCGGTCGGGTATGCGCGGCAGGAGGATATGTTCCGCGACCTGAAGGACGCGTACAGCCGAGCGGCAGAGTTCCTGAAGGCGCCGGTCATTCCATCGGGCGACGCGCTGCAGCGGCTCTTGAAAGCAGGCGTTTCCAGCGTTCATCGCGACGGAACGCATATCTCCTTAGGTCTCGGACGCTATACGGCGGGGCTT
>JAAZKA010000081.1 GCA_012800055.1 Clostridiales bacterium | reverse complement strand
TCTCTTCCAAGTGTAGGCATACCGCAGACCCAGTGCTTCGAGAAAACGTATCTTCCCTTCGTCTGCGTCCGGTGCGATGGAGTTTGAGAGTTTGACCGTCGTTTTCGGCTGATTGATGTTTGACATAAGCATCCTCCCATGTTATAATAAAACCCAACGATGATCAGGAAAGAGGAATTCAACATGCCGGATAGAAATATGTTCCTTGCGCAGATCGACGCGCGAAAAGGTGAGCTGTTTGAGCTGCTGCAAAAGCTCATCCGCTTTGATTCGCAGAATCTGGGCAGCAGCGGACGGGAAGCGGGCATTGCGGCGTTCATTCGGGATGAGCTGGCCGCGCTGGGCCTCTCTGCCGATCTTTATTCACCGGACAGCATAGACGGACTTCCCGAACACGTCGACTATTGGCCCGGCCACAACCTCGCTGACCGCCCCAACGTCACCGGTACACTTTCCGGTACCGCGCATACCCGCAGACTGATGCTCGCCGCGCATTCGGATACCACACCCATAGGTGATCCGCGCAACTGGACAGTCGACCCTTTCGGCGGCATCCTCAAAGACGGAAAAATTTGGGGGCGTGGCGCGTGCGATGACAAGTACGGCATCGCCGCGGCGTTGTTCCTGCTGCGGCTGCTGCATGACGAGGGAATCAAGCTGCCGTATGACCTGCTGTTCACCGCCTACTGCGATGAGGAGTTCGGCGGAGGCAACGGCGCCCTTGCCGCGAGCGTCAAGTACCCGTGCGACGACATCCTGAACCTCGACTGTAAGAACTTCGAAATCTGGGCGTGCGCGGTCGGCGGCGGTGTCATCCGCGCGAAGATCCGCTCAAACGAGCCGCTCGATTCCGCCGGCAAAATGCTCGACGGCTTGACACTCGTCCGCGCAGAATTCGACGCCTTTAGAGAGCGCCGCCGTGACGAGCTGCGGAAACTGCCGTACTACCGCGACACCATTATTCCCGACACAACCGTACGCTTCATGGAGCTGCGCGCGGGCGACAACGGCTCTGACCTTAACCGCGCATTTGCCGACGTCACCTACTACACCGCCCTTACGGAGCCTGAGATCAACCGTGAATTCGACGCGATGGCAGCGCGGCTCAATGAAGCGCTCGCGCCGCTCGGGATGTGCTTCGACGGCTTCGAGAAGGTCACACGCTTCTTCCACTACGCCGCGACCGCCGACGAGAACCCCGCACTGGATTTGTTATGCAAAGTTTCCCTTGAAACCTCCGGACGGAAGCTGACACCCTGCGGATCGTGCCTGTCCGATCTGCCGCTGTTTATCCTTTATGGCAGCCCGCGCGCTTTCTCCTTCGGTATCGGCCGCGACTTCTCCGTGTACGGAGGTGCGCATCAGGCCGATGAGTTCATCAAATGCGACGCGCTCGTTGAGTTCACGAAGATCATCGGCGCATTCCTGCTGTCGTACTAATCGGTCAGCTTCACAACCCAGATCGTGTTGTCGCTGCCGTATTTCTCGCAGCCCGCCGGCTGCATCCACTCCGCCGCGACCACCCACGCCTCATGTTCCGAGAGCTGTGTCACCCCGAAGTTGCCGAGCCGTGCGCCGCGCTCCGGGGTGATCGCGATTTCTGTATCCCGCAGTAGCACCGCCGCGTCGATCTCCGCCAAGAACAGCGGCGCGCGGTGACGGAAGACGTGGTCGTTATTTGCTCCACGCCGCGTATATACAAGGTATGTACGCGTGCCAAACGTCACAAAATGCTGCTGCGTGTTGTAGTTTTCAAGCTGCCTTCCGTCGTCGTATGTCCAGATTTTCGGTTCAGTATAGTGAAGTCCGTCGTCAGAGCAAGCAACCCACCCCGCCTCGTCCGACCTTAACGTCAGCAGATACCGCCCGGTCGCCGCGTCGAACGTGACCGACGGCTCGCCGTAACCGCGCTTAAGCGACGTGTTGACAATCTCATCACCGTACGCTTTGACCCACAGTGTCTCACCGTCGAACCCGCAGCGCAGTACGCAGACATGCGCATTCGGCTTGCCGTAGTACACCGGCAGCAAGATATCGCCGCAGGGAAGGTCATACCGCTGTGTGCAGCCCGCGTCGCCCGGGAGATACGCCTCGTCGACCGCAAGTGTACGCCACGGTTTGAACGCGCCGCTGTCCCAAATTGCGTATGCCGTCGCGCGCCGGTCATGGAGAATCGCTTTTGGGGTCGTCGTCAGATCATACCCCAGTGCCGTACCCGTCCCGAGCAGAACGCCGGTCTTCTCATGCAGTGCGGGCGTAAAGTTGCACACCACCGTCTCCGCACCATCCTCCGCGTGTGCCATCAGCCCCGCGTCGATGTGAAACGCACCCCAGATACTGCCGTCCGGTGAGGTCTTCACCTCCGGCGTATCGAAGATATCCGAACCTGCCAGCAGCAGCTTCTGCGCGGTCATCACATACCCGTCCGACGTCCGTCCGATACGTGCATGGACATAACACTTCTCGCCGTCATATCCCGCATGTGCTTTGCTCAGTGTGATGTTCATATGAAGCCTCCGGATAAAAATACAGTAAATGGGTTTGAAACCGTCTGCATTTTGGAATATGGCAAAACCTCCCGGATCACAACGATCTGGGAGGTTTTCAGCAGCTTACAGGCACATTGTGAGGATTTCAGCAATCTCTTTCTCATCCAGAGTGACAACACCGGGGAGGGTGCGCTTGCCGTAGTTGGTGCACTTGCGCGCCATCTCCGGAATTGCGTCCGCCGTGATGCCGAACTCGCCGAGCGTTGACGGCATCCCGATGCTCTTAAAGTACTCCTCGGTGCGCTCGATGCCCTCGAGCGCCGTCCGCTCCGGACGTGCAAAGTTCATCTCGCAGTTCCAGACACGTACCGCATACTGTGCCGTCCGCGCGATGTTGGACGGCAGCACATAGCGTGCCCACTTCGGGAAAATCACCGCCAAGCCTGCGCCATGCGCTACCTCCGGGAACATTCCGCTGACCTCATGCTCAATCTGGTGCGACGCCATAAAGAAGTCGCGTCCGCAGCCGGTCAGATCGTTGTGCGACAGCGACCCTGCCCACATCAGATTTGCGCGCGCGTCATAGTCGTTCGGGTCGCGCATCGCGGTTTTACCGGCGGCGATCACCGTCTTGAGAAGCTGCTCGGCGATCCGGTCGGTCAGCTCCGCCTCACCCGGGAAAGTCATGTAACGCTCGATCGTATGCATCATGATGTCGACGATGCCGCACGCTGTCTGGTACGGCGGCAGCGTGTAGGTCAGCTCCGGGTTCAGGATCGAGAACAGCGGACGGTGGAAGCGGGAGTTATAGCCGCGCTTGAGGTTCAATGTTTCGTTGGTAATGACCGCCGAAGAGCTCATCTCGCTGCCTGTTGCAGAGAGTGTCAGGATTGTCGCCATCGGCAGTGCGTCAATGGGGGAGTCCTCCTTCATGAAAAAGCGCCAGATATCTCCGTCATTTTTCGCTCCGACAGCAATGGCCTTTGCCGAGTCGATCGCCGAGCCTCCGCCGACGGCAAGAACCAGATCGGCGTTGTACGCGCGCACCATTTCGATGCCTTTCCTGACAAATGACAGCGTCGGGTTTGGCTGAACGCCGCCAAGCTCAATAAAGTCAACGCCGTTATCACGCAGCGCGCCGGTCACTTCGTCATATAGACCCGTCTTCTTGATGCTGCCGCCGCCGTAGTGCAGGAATACGCGCTTAAAGCCGTAGGATGCGGTGATTTTTCCGATCTGCTTATGCGTACCTGCTCCGAAAACAACGCGAGTCGGTGAATGAAATTCAAAATTATTGATCGAAATCGCCCCCTTTTAATACTTGCAGTATAGCACACAAAGGTATGATTGTCAAGAATCGGCAAATCCCCCGGGAAATGCCTTACATCCGTTCACTTTTTCTTAGATGATCATGTTTACAGGGGATGTACGGGATAAATTGCTGATTGTCTGCTGCGTTCATCATTCCACGAATACACAAAAATCCAGAATGACTTTTCCTTCCGCATCCGGCGTCGTGAAGCGCGGGCAGGTATTAGGAAAGATTGAGCAGTACGCGCGTCTCGGGATCAGCGATGCGTGCGATGATCGCGGCAGCTGCGGCGCGCGTGATCGTGGTGTTCGGATAGAAGGTTCCGCGCTTGTCTGAGCCTGTCAAAACGCCCGCGCGGTACAGCGCATAGATATCCCCGGCGTACCGGTCACCCGGCGCGACGTCCGGAAGCTTATTAATGTTGTTGATCTTCAAGAGTTCTTCCGGCATCGTACGTGCAAAGATGTGCGCCATCTCCGCGCGTGTCGCCGGACGATTCATGTCGGCTTCCGTGAATTCGCCCCACTCTATGATTCCTGTCGCTACCGAATAGAACGAGTAACCTGTGTACCACGGAGAGAGCTGTGTGAACTTCCCGTCGCCGCCGTAATAAAGGTTGTGCAGCCGCGACGCCATCGTCAGCGCCTCGGCAATCGTCACCAGACCGTTGGGATTGAACCGCTTGCCGTCGCCGACACCGTTCACCAGCCCCAATTCATATGCTTTCGCGACGACACGACCGGCGTTCGCACCGTACCAATCGTTTTCATCAATATCGCGGAACTGTCCGGGCCTATACGTGCGCACAGCTTTCAGGTTTGTAATCGACACATTTCCGTAGAACGTTGTGACCAGGCTGCCGTTCACTAAGAATACGCCGCTGTCCTTCCCTTTGTACTTCGCATTCCCAAGGCGAATATCGCCTGCTGCATAGATTGCAAGGTTATCGCTGTAGATACTGGCGGTTGCGTTTCGGATGGAGACATCACCATTGTCACTGCAGACGCCTGCTTCTTGGGCATAACAGTAGACCGTGCCTCCGTCAATTTCGATATCGCCGTTCTCGGAAAGAAACGCGTTTGTATATCCCGTGGAGACGATTAAGCCGCTTTTAACCTTCAGGTCATCATTTGCAAAGACGCCTATACCGTATCCGTCTTCCGAGAGCGCGGTGAGCAGAAGCCGACCGTCGCCGGAAAGCGTCAGATCCCCGTCATATACATACAGCGCGGGACTTGTGTCACTCGTCAGCGTGTTTACGCCCGACACCACGATCTCCACGTCGCCGTCTTCGACCTGAATGCAGGCATCGTTGATACCGTTGAGGTAGAGCTTATTGCCGCTGAGCCGCGCGACGGTTTTACCGCTTTGTTTGAAGGTTTCGCCGTTATGCAGTACGGCGAGGTCGGTGTTCCAGTCGTGCGGATCGATGATGAAGACTCTAATTCCGTCATCTGCGAGCGCGGTGGGTATACAGACGCAGACAAGTGCAAGTGCGAGTAGGACACTGATGATTTTCCT
>JAAZKA010000080.1 GCA_012800055.1 Clostridiales bacterium | reverse complement strand
GGCGCTGCGGTTCTCAAACGAGATCCCGGGCATCCGCCGCGAGGGTCTGCGTACGCTCCAGTCCTACGGCGGCGGTGTGTACGAGATTTACGCGATCCACCAGATCGAAATGATTGTCGTACTGATGGGCACCGCTGCGACGCGTGTGATGGCGCTGGGAACGATGGCGGCGCCGCAGCTCGTCGTCGAGTTCGAGGGCGGCCGCTATGCCACCTGGGGCCATTTCAACTGCGACTTCGGCATGAAGCTGCGCTATGACGACGGCGAGGCGGTCAACGTCCCCGCCTTCACCAACTTCTTCCCGAATTTCGTCCGCGAGCTGGTCGACTTCTTCGAGACTGGTGTTCCCAAGGTGCAGATGGCGGAGACCCTTGCGGTCATCGGCATCCGCGAGGCGGGCTTCGAGGCGCTCAAGACCCCGGGCGTCTGGGTCAACGTCGTGAAGTAAAATGCAAGCTCCTCCGTACCAGAAATACGGGGGAGCTTTTCTGATGCTGTCGGGAGTATTTCACCGCGGGTTTGCGGCGTCCGGTCCCGGGCGTGCCGATATCCGGAGAGAGCGGATACCGTGCAGCCAAACAAAGACATCCTGTACAAAAAAACAATGCAGCGAAATACAAAAATTGCAAGAACGATCCTTGACTTTTTGAAGAATATCGGGTATACTAGAACTGTATTTTTGCAATACCCTAAAAGGCAATGAAGGGAAAGAGTACGTATCCGGGAACGCCCGACAGAGAGTCCTCGTAAGCTGAGAGAGGATGGCGTGAAGGTACGGAACATGGTCCCGGAGCCGCGCACCGAGCCAAGCGGTTAGGATGCGACGGGAGCGCCCGTGAACGCGCAGAGGCATTGCGATGTGCCTCACAAAGGCCGATCTTCCGTATGGGAGAGCGGTGAACAGGGGTGGTACCGCGGGATGCGTAAGAACGCTCTCGCCCCCGAATTGCGTTTTCGGAGGCGCGGG
This sequence comes from Clostridiales bacterium, assembly GCA_012800055.1. Lineage (GTDB taxonomy): Bacteria > Bacillota > Clostridia > Oscillospirales > QAMX01 > JAAZKA01. Next base: position 5,403 of record JAAZKA010000080.1, on the reverse strand, counting down.
GCGTATTTTTATGCCCTCCTCCGGGAATAGCCTGTTTCTTCGGGAGATGTGTGTTATGGAATCCTTCATCGGCAGCTATACCGACACCGTCCGCGCACGCTATTTGCGGCTGCACGGCGACGACGACCTCTGCGAGGACGCCCGCTTTGTCGGCACAGACTTTCTGCGCTTCGAGCAGCGCGTGACGCGGCTTCTGGGTGAGCGCTGCGACGGCTGCGTCCCGTCGGGATGCCTGGACGGCGCACTTGCCATGCAGACCGCCGTACTGTACGGCACCGTCGGCGAGCATCTGCACGCGGGACGTCTCGCCGATGCGCTCGACCTGCTCGACGCCCACGCGCGGTTCTGTGTTTGCTGGCTCGACGACAAGCGTCCGGAGGACGTCCCTTATCCGGCCTGCGCGCAGACACTTTACAACGCCGCGCAGCTCACCGTCAACCTTGCGATCCTCTACGAGCCGTTCCTACCAAAGACCGCACGCAAGCTGCGTGCGGCGTACGGCTTCGGCAAGGCCTGGCAATTCTCGTCCATTCCCGCAGGGACGCGCATCATACCCCCTCCGGCCGCGACGTGAACGGAACTCTCTCCCGTATGACAAAAATACGGGAGAGAGTTTTTGCAATGCAAAAAAGTATTACAAACTGTAAAATATCCCTTGCAAAAAGCGCGCGCAGATGGTATACTATCCCCATCAAATCAAGGTAAAGGATATTGAGATATATGGCTAAAGATTTTCCGAGAACCCTCTCCCTGCTGCGCAAAGAGCGCGGCAACAGTCAGCGTGAGGTTGCGGCGGCGCTGGGCATCTCCCAGGCACTGCTGTCGCACTATGAGAAGGGTGCGCGTGAGCCGGGTCTTAAATTCCTCGTACACGCTGCGGATTACTACGGCGTCAGCACCGACTATCTGCTCGGCCGGACAATGGCGCGCGGCGGAGAGCAGCCATTCGGCGAACCGCTTGAGCCGGAGGATCACCGGGCATTGTGCGATACGGTGGCGCTGATCTTCCGGCTGCTGGCGCGCATTGGGTCGAAAACGCTTACCGAAGCGGTCGAACGCTGCTTCACGCTGACGGTGTATAAGATATTCCGGCTTTTGTGCATGGCAAACCCGCAGTCGAATCAGGCGCTGTTCGGTGTCCCGCCGGAGACATTCGCCGAGCGCGCGGATATCGGCATCCTGCGGGCGGCGTGCGCGATGAAGACGGAGAGCTGCGCGCAGCGCGGGAGCCGTACACCGCAGGAGCCGATCCCGGCGCTGGGGTACGACATGCTTGCGACGGAGTACGCGGATCTGGCACTGGCGGCATTCGAGCTACTGCACCGTGCCGAAGAGCTGCTGCGTGAGGACGCCTGACCGGGTGTCACTGCGCGCGGGCTGCCCATATGCGGCGGGTGTTCGCATAAAGTCAAGATTGAATACCAATAGTCATGATTTTAGGATTTACTTTTTCGCACGCTGGCTTTATACTGTACACAGGACATCCGTACACAGAGAGGAATCGATATGATCGATACACACATCCACCTGTACGACCCTGCATGGGGAGATTACGCTTGGCCGCCGGTCGGGTCGGAATGGCACCGTGTCATCTCCGCCGCGCAGTTTCGGGAAGCTGCAAGTGGTGCGCAGGCGGTGGTGGTCGGCTGCTCAAGTGAGCCGGCACTCAACCGCTGCATCCTCGACGCCACGCGCGATGACCCGACGGTCGCGGCGTACATCGGGCAGCTTGACGGCGACGGGCATCTCGCCGATACCGCGCAGGAGCTGAGTGTCTACCCGAAGTACCGAGGCTTCCGCGTGATTGCGTCGACCATCACCGACCCGGGTGTGCTCGACGGTTCGCCGGGGATTGTCGAGCTGCAGGGGAACTACCGCTATACGTGGAAGCTCCTGCCCTATGTCGCGGCGCATCCCGAGCGGCAGTTCATCGTCGAGCACGTCGGCGGGTATCTGTTCGACGGCGGAATGCTCGCGGAGGACTATGCGGCGTTCTGCCGGGACTTCGCCGCGCTGCCGAACACGGCGATGAAGGTATCGGGGCTGTACACGCTGTGCAGGCTGACCCCGAAGCCGCAGCCGAGCGACGCCGCGGAGCTCTTCCGCGATGTCGTCATGACAGTGCTGCGGACTTTCGGCGAGGATCGCTGTATGTTCGGCTCGGACTGGCCGGTACTGGGCGTACCGCACGCGTGGGCAGTCGAGGCAACACGCGCGCTGTGCGGTGAATTTTCCGCAGCCGCATGGGAAAAGGTGTCGGAGCTGAACGCGAGATGCATTTACAGCCTGTAAGGAGAGCTTTTTATGGATGTATACGAGAAACTCAAGGGCTTGAAAATCGAGCTGACTCCGATCCCGCCGGCGGCAGGCGCGTATCTGAGCGCGGTGCCGTTCGGAGAGAAGCTGCTGTACCTTTCGGGCGCGGGTCCGACGCAGCATGACGGGAAGTTTGACTACATCGGCAAGGTCGGCCGCGACATGGACGAGACGACAGCCTATCAGGCTGCCCGCAGTGTCGGCATCACACAGCTTTCGATCCTCCACGCGGTGACAGGTGACCTCAACCGCGTGAAGAAGATCGTGAAGGTGCTGGGATTCGTCAACTGCACGGAGGACTTCGGACGTCAGCCGGCGGTCATCAACGGATTTTCAGAGCTGATGACGCAGGTATTCGGGAGCGCGGTCGGCGCACACGCGCGGTCGGCGATCGGTGTGAATGCACTGCCCGGCGGGATTCCCGTCGAGGTGGAGCTCTTAGTGGAGTTAAAATGAAGACACTGAAGATGGAGTACATGACCTGGCCGGACGTCCGCGCAGCAATGGATGCGGGCTTCACGCGGGTGATTGTGCCGGTCGCGTCGATCGAGCAGCACGGATACCAGCTTCCGCTGTGTACGGACGCGGTGCTGGGCGAGGCTGCGGCCGTCCGCCTTGCGGAACGTCTGGGAGACGCGCTGGTCGCACCGGTCATCCGTCCGGGGATTTCACCGCATCATATGGCGATGCCCGGCACGCTGACATTACGCCCCGAGACGTTCCGGATGCTCGTCGAGGATTACATCGACTGCTATACGCGCCACGGGTTCCGTGAGATCGTGCTGCTGTCGTCTCACGGCGGAAATGTGAAGCCATGCGCGGAGATTGCGCAGCGGTACGCGCATGTGAAGGCGGTGTACGACGTCCCGAAGCCGGAGGAGCTCAGAGAGCTCGAGCGCATTCACAACCTCCCGGTCGGCACCAACGGCGGTCACGCGGACGAGCGTGAGACATCGGAGATGCTGGCGCTCGAACCGCACCTCGTCCACATGGAACGCGTGGAGCCGGGCTTCACCGAGCCGCTGACGCCGGAGCTGCTGGAAAAGTTTTTCGGCGAGGGTGTGCAGGCGCTGACGGCGGTCGGCTGCGTGGGCGACGCTAAGGAAGCGTGCAGGGAACGCGGGGAGTGGTACCTCGCGCATACGACGGAGGAACTGATGCGGCAGCTGGACGCAATAAAAGCCACACACGGGGGATAGCCAAATGAAAAAAATAACGCTTCCGGGCGTGTCGTTCCCGGTCTCACAGGCGGCGATGGGCTGCGCGTATCTGGGGAGCCGCGAGCCGGAGGACGTCGCGTTTGAGCTTCTGGACATCTACTATGAAGCAGGCGGGCGCTTCCTCAATACGGCGCATGAGTACGGTCACGGACTGTCGGAGCGGACGATCGGGAAGTGGATGCGCACGCGCGGGGTGCGGAATGAGATGGCGGTGACGTCGAAGATCGGCGAGGATCACAGTGCGCCGGCCGCCCTTGCGATGCACGGCGACGAGCTGCGCGTGGACATCGACGAAACGCTTGAACGGCTCGGGTACGACTGCATCGAGTTCTGCCTTTTACATCTGGACGACGAAAGCGTGCCGGTGGAGGAGATTCTCGATGCGCTCGACGAGTTTCAGCGCGCGGGGAAGATTATATACTATGGCTGCTCGAATTGGTCGACCGCGCGTATGGACGCGGCGGCCGTATATGCCAAGTCACGCGGATACCACGGCTTTGTGATGAACGAGATCGAGATGAACCTGACGCGACGCAACATCGTCAACGCGGAAAGCCGCATCAAGTGGCTCGACGGGGACTACATCGCCTGGCACGAGCGCACAGGGATGGCGGTCGGCGCGTACTCACCGCTCGCGGCGGGTGCGCTGCCGAAGCTGTGCGTCGGGACGGAGCTGAGCGCATACCAGAACAAAGCGTATAACACGCCGTACAACCGCGAAGTTGCGCGGCGGCTGATGAAGCTGTCCCAGGAGTGCGGTCACACGCAGGTGGAGCTGCAGATTGCTTACCTGCTGTCACAGCCGTATGAGTTCCCGGTGTTTCCGATTCTCGGCGGGCGGACTCAGGAGCAGCTTCGGGAATCGCTGCGGGGACTTTCATGTCCGTTTACCCGTGAAATGTTCGAATACCTGCATCCGAAGGAGGGGGAATACTGATGAAAGCGTTTCTATTCAACCGTCCGAGTGACCACATGCCGGCATGGGCGGGCCTGGAGCGGCAGTACCTGACTCTTGCGTCGCGTGCACCGGAGATGCTCGCGGACTATCTCACGCCCGACGGCGAAATCTTCTGGCCGGAGTGCGTGCCCGATTTCCAGACCTTCGCCTACGGCAACGTCGACAACGCCTTCGAGGGTTTCTCGAGCTTTCCGCTTCTCTACATGGTCGGCGGCGATGACAGCATTTTGCGCTATGCCCAAAAGGAGTACGACGTGCTGACACGTCAGTTCTCGGGGAAGAAGAAGACGCGCGGCGTTCTCGCGGGAGCGTCACAGAAGCCCGGACGCGATACGATGCTCGTCGACGAGTGGTTCCCCGACCTCGACTGGATGCACAGCGGCGAGGCGTCAATGTTCCTGTACCACCTGACACTCGCGAATCCGGGGTATCGTGTGAACACCGAGCGCGTGAAGAAGTTCGCGCAATATACGTTTGGTGAAAACCCGGCGGGGTACGAGCGCAACTATGACCCGGTACACAACGTATTCAAGTCGGGCTACTTCGGTGCAAACGGCCCTGCGTTCGAACGCTTCGGCGGGCCGATCTTCCACAGCAACTGGATGGACTTCTACGGCCTGGCGTTCTACGATGTTCCGGGCGTGACGACTTACTACGACCTGAAAGACCCGGAGAAGGCTGCACGCTACGGCAAGGTATACGGCGAGCGTTTGTCTCGCTGCGACACGGTGACGAACCTGATGGCGACATCGATGGCGACGCTCGCGTACATGGCGGGCGGCGGCGAGGAGTACAAAAACTACGCGCTCAAGTATATCCGGGGCTGGCGCGAGCGGTACGAAGGGCGCGAGGTGATGCCGGACAACGCAGGGCCGGACGGCAAGGTCGGCTCGACGCTCGGAGGACGCT
>JAAZKA010000007.1 GCA_012800055.1 Clostridiales bacterium | reverse complement strand
GCGCAGGAGGTCTACGGCTACCTGCCCCTTGAGGTTCAGACCGTCATTGCCGAAGGGCTTGATCTGCCCCTCGAGGAAGTCTACGGCATCGTGTCGTTCTACTCCCTCTTCTCCATCACCCCCAAGGGCAAACATCAGATCATGGTCTGCCTCGGTACCGCCTGCTATGTCAAAGGCGCCGGCCTCATCTATGAGAAGCTCTCAGAGCTTCTCGGTATCCCGGGCGGCAGCATCACACCCGACGGAAAGTTCTCCCTCGACGCCTGCCGCTGCATAGGTGCCTGCGGTCTTGCCCCCGTCATGATGATCGACGATGAAGTCTACGGCCGTCTCACCGTTGACCAGCTTCCCGGCATTCTCGAGAAATACAAAGACTGATGCTCCCGGAAACCCTCCGCGCTCAATACACGCCGGGAAATTCCCGGAGACATCCCCTCGACGACCTCGATGTCAAAGCGTACATCCCGGTCGTATTTCGGGGAAATGAAGCTGAAATCCCTTTTAGTACATCAAATGAAAGGTGCGATATACCACAATGAAGTCTTTGGAAGAACTCCGGGCGATCAAAGCAGCCACTCTGAATAAGATCGGTATCTGCAACGACGACGCGGACGCCGTTAAAGTCCTCGTCGGCATGGCTACCTGCGGCATCGCTGCCGGCGCGCGCCCGATCCTCAATGCCTTCACCGAGGAGATTGAAAAGCGTCATCTCAAAAATGTCGCCGTCAGCCAGACCGGCTGCATTGGTATCTGCCAGTACGAACCCATCGTCGAAGTCTACGTCGGTAAGGAAGAAAAGGTCACCTATGTCAAGATGACCGCCGAAAAGGTCGCCCGCATCGTCAATGACCACATCGTCAACGGCAATGTCGTGACCGAGTATACCATCGGCGCCGCGACCATCAATAAGTAAGGAGGACTGAATTACATGTATCGTCCCCATGTACTCGTCTGCTGCGGTACCGGCTGCACCTCTTCCGGCAGCGCCAAGGTCATCGAGACACTCGAGGCTGAGATTGCCAAAGCCGGGCTGTCCGAGGAGATCAAGGTCACCCGCACCGACTGCTTCGGCCTGTGCACTGTCGGTCCCAACATGATTGTCTACCCTGAGGGCTGCTTCTACTCCAAAGTCAATGTCGACGATATCCCCGAGATTGTCGCCGAACACCTGCTCAAGGGTCGTCCCGTCAAGCGCCTGCTGTACAAGAAGCCCGTCGAGAAGGACACCATCACATGCCTCGACCACACCGACTTTTTCCGCAAGCAGAAGCGCGTCGCGCTGCGCAACTGCGGCATCATCAACCCCGAGAGCATCGAAGAATATATCGCGATGGACGGCTATGAGGCGCTGGGAAAATGCCTGACCGAGTACACCCCGGACCAGGTCATCCAAACCATCCTCGACTCCGGTCTGCGCGGACGCGGCGGCGCAGGCTTTCCTACCGGTATGAAGTGGAGGTTCGCCGCCGGCAACCGCGGCCAGGTTCAGAAGTACGTCTGCTGCAACGCCGACGAAGGCGACCCCGGCGCGTTCATGGATCGCTCCGTCCTCGAAGGCGACCCGCACTGCGTCCTCGAAGCCATGGCCATCGCAGGGTACGCTATCGGCGCCACCCAGGGCTACATCTACATCCGCGCCGAGTACCCCATCGCCGTCAAGCGTCTTGAGATCGCCATCGAGCAGGCGCGTGAATACGGTCTCCTCGGCAAGAACATCTTCGGCACTGACTTCTGCTTCGACATCGAGCTGCGTCTCGGCGCCGGCGCGTTCGTCTGCGGCGAGGAAACCGCCCTCATGACCTCCTTCGAAGGCAAGCGCGGCGAGCCGCGTCCCCGTCCTCCGTTCCCGGCTTCCAAAGGTCTGTTCCAGCAGCCAACCATCCTCAACAACGTCGAGACCTACGCAAACATTCCGCAGATCATCCTCAAGGGTCCGCAGTGGTTTGCCTCCATGGGCACCGAGAAGTCCAAGGGCACCAAGGTCTTCGCCCTCGGCGGCAAGATCCACAACACCGGTCTCGTCGAGATTCCCATGGGAACCACGCTCCGCGAAATCGTCGAGGAGATCGGCGGCGGTGTCCCGAACGGCAAGAAATTCAAAGCCGCCCAAACCGGCGGTCCCTCCGGCGGCTGTATCAGCGCGGAGAATATGGATGTCCCCATCGACTATGACAACCTCATCGCCATCGGTACGATGATGGGCTCCGGCGGTATGATCATCATGGACGAGGACAACTGCATGGTCGATATCGCGAAGTTCTTCCTGCAGTTCACCGTCGACGAATCCTGCGGCAAGTGTACTCCATGCCGCGTCGGTACGCGCCGCCTGCTTGAGATGCTGGAGAAGATCACCGCCGGCAACGGTACGCTCGAGGATCTGAATAAGATGGAAGAGCTGTGCTACTACATCAAGAACAACTCGCTGTGCGGCCTCGGCCAGACCGCACCAAACCCCGTGCTGTCGACCCTGCGCTACTTCCGCGATGAGTACATCGCGCACGTTGTGGACAAGACCTGCCCGGCCGGCGTCTGCAAGGGACTGCTGCACTTCTACATCCTGCCGGATAAGTGCCGCGGCTGCACCGCCTGCGCCCGCATCTGCCCGGTCAGCGCGATCTCCGGCAAGGTCAAGGAAGCCCACGTCATCGATCAGACCAAGTGCATCAAGTGCGGCTCCTGCATCGAAAAGTGCAAGTTCGGCGCGATCATCACGAAGTAAGGAGGGTAATCACAATGGCTATGGTTCCCGTTAAAATCAACGGTAAAAATTATAACGTCGAGCAGGGCATCTCGATTCTCGAAGCCTGCCGCTCGGTCGGTATCGATATCCCGACCCTCTGCTACCTCAAGGATATCAATGAAATCGGTGCCTGCCGTATCTGCCTCTGCGAGGTCAAAGGCGCACGCTCCCTCGTCGCCGCCTGCGTATACCCCATTGACCCCCCGCGCAAAGACCGCGTCACCGGCGAGCTGATTCCGATGGAGATTGTCACCAACTCCGAGACCGTCATCAAGTCCCGCAAGATGACCCTCGAGCTGATTCTCTCCACCCATAACAAGAGCTGCCTGTCCTGTGTGCGCTCCGGCTCGTGCGAGCTGCAGAAGCTGTGCCATGAATACGGCATCGAGGATGAAAATGCGTTCGTCGGTGAGAATCCTCCCTTCGAGATCGACACCACCGCGACGCATATGATCCGCGACAACACCAAGTGCATCCTGTGCCGCCGCTGCACCGCTGTCTGCTCCAAGCTCCAGCATGTCGGCGTCATCGGCCCCAACGATCGCGGCTTCAATACCCACATCGGCTGTGCGTTCGAAGCCGACCTCGGCGAAGTCACCTGCATCAGCTGCGGACAGTGCATCAACGTCTGCCCGACCGCCGCCCTCCACGAGAAGGACGAGACCCAGAAGGTCTTCGACGCCCTCGCCGACCCGAAGAAGCATGTCATCATCCAGACCGCACCGTCTGTCCGCGTCGGACTCGGCGAATGCTTCGGAATGCCGATCGGCTCCATCGTCACCGGCAAGATGGTCGCCGCGTGTAAGATGCTCGGTTTCGACGGCGTCTTTGATACCAACTTCACCGCCGACCTCACCATCATGGAAGAGGCCACCGAGTTCCTCGAGCGCTACACGAAGAAGGAAAACCTCCCGCTCATCACCTCGTGCAGCCCAGGCTGGATCAAGTTCTGCGAGCATTACCATCACGACATGATCCCGCATCTGTCCTCCTGCAAGTCGCCGCAGGGCATGTTCGGCGCCATCGCAAAAACCTACTATGCCGAGAAAATAGGCGTCGACCCCAAGGACATCTTCTCCGTCTCCGTAATGCCGTGCACCGCGAAGAAGTTCGAGGCCAGCCGTCATGACCACACCGCCGTCGAAGGTCTGGCCGATATCGACGTTGCGCTGACCACTCGTGAGCTGGGCCGCATGATCCAGAGGGCCGGCATTCGCTTCACGGAGCTGCCCGACGCTGAGTTTGACAGCCCCTTCGGTCTCGGCTCCGGTGCGGGCACCATTTTCGGTGCTACCGGCGGTGTCATGGAAGCCGCTCTGCGTACTGCGGCTGAAATCGTCACCGGCAAGCCTCTCGAGAAGCTCGAGTTCACCGACGTCCGCGGCGTGGCCGGCATCAAGGAAGCCACCTACGAGCTCGCGGGCAATGTCATTAAAGTCGCCGTCGCGTCCGGCCTCGAGAACGCCGATCGGCTCCTGCGTATGGTGAAGTCCGGCGAGAAGTACTATGACTTCATCGAGATCATGGCCTGCCCCGGGGGCTGCGTCAACGGCGGCGGCCAACCGATCGTTCCCGCGTCCGTGCGCAACTTCGTCGACGTCCGTGCCGTGCGTGCCGCCGCCCTCTATCAGGACGACCGGAACCTCCCGGTGCGCAAGTCCCACGAGAACCCCGATATCAAGAGCATCTACGCCGAATACTTCGAGAAGCCCGGCTCCCATAAAGCCCACGAGATTCTCCACACCGCTTACACAAAGCGCCCGAAGTATTAAGTCCCATATAAAATGAACCAAACCAGTAAAAACGGACAATAGACAAAACACCCCTGAAGTAGGATAATTGAACAGCCCCAGATTGTGCGGACAGCACAATCTGGGGCTGTTCATAAAAGAGGGAGGGTGTTTTTGTGTATTTTATTTACTTCTCTGCGTCTCTCCTGCGGATATCCACGCGGCGGATTTTTCCGCTGGTGGTCTTGGGCAGCTCGTCGACAAATTCGACGATGCGCGGGTACTTATACGGCGCAGTCACACGCTTGACGTGGTCCTGCAGCTCACGCACCAGCTCGTCGGACGGTTTATAGCCGCGCGTGAGGACAATCGTCGCCTTGACAACCTGTCCGCGCTTGGGATCGGGCACTGCCGTGATCGCCGTCTCCAGAACCGCCGGATGTTCCATCAGTGCGCTCTCCACCTCGAACGGCCCGATGCGGTAGCCCGAGCTTTTGATCACATCGTCGTTGCGGCCGATAAACCAGATGTAGCCCTGCTCATCGCGCCATGCCATATCGCCGGTGTGGTAATAGCCGTCCCGGAACGCGGCGGCATTCTTCTCCGGATTGCTGCGATACTCACAGACAAGTCCCGCCGGGCGTCCGTTTTTCAGCGGGATGCAGATTTCACCTTCGACGCCGACCTCGCACTCCTCGCCGTTCTCGTCGATGAGCGTCGTGTTCATCCACGGCAGCGGCATCCCGGTCGACCCGGAACACGGCGTCGTCCATTTCGTCGTCGCAATGAGCACCGGCGTCTCGGTCTGACCGAAGCCCTCATGAATCTCCAGCCCTGTGAACTCTTTCCAGCGGTTGAACACCTCCGGGTTGAGCGGCTCTCCCGCCGTATGGCTCACGCGCAGACTGTCCAGACGGAACTGCGACAAATCCTCCTTGATCAGGAACCGGTACGTCGTCGGTGGTGCGCAGAACGACGTAACGTGGTACTGCTGCACCACACGCAGCAGATCTGTAGGATGGAACCGGGAGCCGTAGTCATAGACAAACAGCGCTGCGCCGCAGATCCACTGACCGTACAGCTTGCCCCACGAACATTTTGCCCAGCCCGTATCCGCGACTGTCAGGTGCAGATCGGTCTCCTGCAAATCCTGCCAGAACTTCGCCGTCAGGATGTGCCCCAGGGGGTACACGTAGTCGTGAACCACCAGCGACGGCATCCCCGACGTCCCGGACGTGAAGTAGCCGAGCATGATGTCCTCATTGCAAGGCGCAAGCTCGCCCGTCGGACGGATGAAGTTTTCGTCGCCCGCGTCGATGAGCGCGCCGACGTCTGTGTAGCCCGCACGCGTGCCGCCGACGATGCCGCGCTCGACCGTGATGCCCTTCGTCTGCAGTTTCGCTATCGCCTCGTCCACGTAGCCGCACACACTGTCGTCCGGCACGGTTATCAGCATCCGGATGTTCGCAAGCTCAGCGCGGTAGGCGATGTCCTTCGTCGTCAGCATGTACGTCGCAGGGATGACCGTCACCCCTAAGCGGCAGAATGCAGGCACCAGTACCCAGAACTCCCAGCGGCGCTTGATCATCAGCATCACCGTGTCGCCTTTTTTGAAGCCTCTGGACCGGAACGCGCTCGCGGCTTTCTTGCTTAAAGCTGAGATTTCCGAGAACGTGAACGTCCGCTCATCGCCCTGATCGTTGCACCATACCAGCGCACGCTTGTCCGGCTCCAGCTCCGTCCATGCGTCGATGACATCGTAACTGAAGTTGAAGGTTTTCGGTACATTGATCGTGAAATTCTTATAAAAATCCTCGTAGGAGTCGAAATCCGTTCTGCAAAACCGTTCTATGATACCCATATCTTCCTCCTGCTAGATTACCACGACCAGTACGCGCGCGGGCTTGCCGCCGACCGCCTTCATACCATGCGGATTCCCCGAATCAAAGTACAGCGAATCTCCCTCACGGATCGTGATCTCCTTCCCCGCGAGATGAATCTTGAACGAACCCTCCAGACAGTAGTGGTACTCCTGCCCCGAGTGGACGTTGAGGTGATACGGCTCGTCATCCTCCGACGGCGCGATCGTCACCAGGAACGGCGACACCTTCCTGTCGATGAAATTATACGCGAGATCTGCGTACTTATAAGCCTGCGAGCGCTCAACGCTCACACCCTTCCCCGCGCGTACGACGCTGAATGTGTGCAGCTTCGCCTGCTCACCGGTCAGCAGCTCCGTGATGCTCACGCCGAGTGTGTTCGACACGTCGTACAGCACGCTGATCGGAATCTCGACCTGCGCAGCCTCACACTTTTTATATTCTGCCGCATCCATCCCCATGCGCTCAGCCAGCTCCTCGGGCGTCAGCTCCGACAGTTCCCGGATCGCACGCAGACGTTCCGCGATTTCCTGATTGTGTACAGACATAAATATCCTCCCCTCATGTTCTTTAGAAAGACAGGGCGGGGGCTTGCCCCCGCCCGACGGTTTCTTACAATCCCATTCCGACTTGCAGCGCTTTCATATTCCAATCGAACAGCTCCGGCTTTTTCGCCGGGACGACCTTTGTCATCGTCTTCTCGATGAGTGCCGGATCATCCAGTCCGATCTCGCGGATGATCTTGCCGACGAGGATCATGTTCGCAAGCTTGATCATGTTCTGCTCACGCGCAAGACCCGTCGCGGGGATGAGGAAGTTCTGCACATCGTCACGCGCGGGCTTGCGCTCGATGAGCGACGAGTCGATGAACACGCGTCCCCCGGGGACCGTGGAGTTTTCGAATTTGTCCAAAGACGGCAAATTCATTGCACACAGAATCGTCGGATGCAGGATGATCGGCGAGTCGATCGGCTCGTCGGAGATGTTGACCGAGCAGTTGCAGGTACCGCCGCGCATCTCGGGACCGTAGGACGGCATCCACGAGACTTCGTAGCCCGCCATCATGCCGGTATATACAAGGTACTTGCCTGCGAACAGGATGCCCTGTCCGCCGAAGCCCGCAAGGAAAATCTGATGGTTCACAGACATGGCTTACTTGACCTCCTTATACACGCCCAGCGGGTAGTAGGGGAGCATGTTCTGCCGGAGCCACTCGATCGCCTTGACCGGTGACAGCCCCCAGTTGGTCGGGCAGGTGGAGACGACCTCGATGAGCGAGAAGCCCTTCCCCTCGAGCTGGTTCTGGAAGCCCTTGAGGATTGCCTTCCTGGCGTCCCTGATGTGCGGGACGGTATCGCAGGTCACGCGCTGCAGCAGCGCCGGGCCGTCGAGCGATGACAGCAGCTCGCAGACGCGGATGGGGTTGCCGGCTTCCTTGACGTCGCGGCCGAAGGGCGTGGTCTGGGTAATCTGTCCGGGGAGCGTAGTCGGCGCCATCTGGCCTCCGGTCATGCCGTAGATCGCGTTGTTGACGAAGATGACGGTGATGTTCTCGCCGCGCGTCGCGGCGTGGACGGTCTCGGCGGTGCCGATGGCCGCGAGGTCTCCGTCGCCCTGGTATGTGAAAACAACCTTGTCGGGATTTGCGCGCTTGACGCCTGTGGCAACTGCCGGAGCGCGGCCGTGCGCAGCCTGGATCATGTCACAGTTAAAGTAGTTGTACGCGAGCACCGAGCAGCCGACCGGCGCGATGCCGATGGTCTTTCCTTCGATGCCCAGCTCGTCGATGCACTCGGCAACCAGGCGGTGGATGATGCCGTGGAAGCAGCCGGGGCAGTAGTGGGTGCTCACGTCCGCGAGGGCGTGAGGTCTGTCAAATACGACGCTCATAATTACTTAGCCTCCATTTCACGGAGCTTCGCGAGGATTTCATCCGGCGTAATGATGATACCGCCGGTACGTCCGGCGAACTCGACCGGGCGCGCATATTCGATCGCCATGCGCACGTCGTCGATCATCTGGCCCATGTTCAGCTCGACGTCGAGGAATGCCTTTGCGTGCGCGGCGTGCTTCTTCAAAACGGCCTTCGGGAACGGCCATAGCGTAATCGGACGCAGCAGACCGGCTTTGATGCCTTCGGCGCGCGCCTTCTTGATTGCGGACTTCACAATGCGCGACGAGATGCCGTAGGCTGTAATGAGGATGTCGGCGTCGTCGGCCAAATATTCCTCGCAGCGCGGTTCGGTCGCCTCAATCTGGACGTAGCGCTCGAAGCGGGCGCGGACGTTGTCCTCAAGCTGGTCGGGCTGGAGGTAGAGGGAGTTGACGATGTTGTGCGCGCGCTTGAGCTCGGTGCCGGTGGCCGCCCAGGGCTTGTCGATGGTGCGGGTTGCAGGTTCCGGCAGAATAACCGGCTCCATCATCTGGCCGATGGCTCCGTCGCCGAGGATCATCGCCGGCATACGGTATTTATCGGCGAGGTCGAACGCGGTGGTCATCAAGTCGCACATTTCCTGGATGCTGGCAGGCGCGAAGACGAGCAGACGGGCGTCGCCGTGACCAAGGCCGCGGGTGGCCTGGTAGTAGTCGGACTGTGCAGGCTGGATGCCGCCGAGACCGGGGCCGCCGCGGGTCATGTTGACGATGACGGCGGGAAGGTCGGCGCCGCAGATGTAAGAGATGCCCTCGGCTTTCAGCGAGATGCCGGGGGACGAGGACGAGGTCATGCAGCGTGCGCCGGACGCCGCCGCGCCGTAGATCATATTGATCGCGGCAATCTCGGATTCGGCCTGTAAGTAAACGCCGCCGACCTTGGGCATGCGCTTGGCCATATACGCCGCGACCTCGGTCTGGGGTGTGATGGGATAACCGAAGAAGCACTTGCAGCCCGCGCGGATCGCGGCCTCAGCCAGCGCCTCGTTGCCTTTCATAATCACTTTCTCTGACATGTTGTTCACCTCTCGACCTTAATCACAACGTCCGGGCACATCGTCGCGCACATCGCACAGCCGATGCACGCCGCCTGATCGGTGCATTCCACCGCATTGTAGCCCTTCTTGTTGAACTTCGTTTTGGAGAGCTGCAGGATTTTCTTCGGACATACCGCAACGCACAGACCACAGCCCTTGCAGTTATCTTCCCGAATGGTTAGCTTTGCCATAAGCTTTATAGATTCTCCTTTCAGATGTCGGACTCTTTATATATCATCCGTGCCGTTCAGATGTCGTAGATCACCCAATCACGGCGCAGGTAGATGTCGATGGGCCACGCCTGCCCGATGATGCTTGTAGGGTCGGGCGTGACGGTTCTCGGATACGCCGTCGCGACGATCGGCAGCCCGGACGCGGCGGACAGCGCTTTGGCATACGGCACAGCGTCCGCGACGGTCTGAGCGGTGGTCTCGGCACCGAGGTTGGGGTTATGGACAATCCCCGTGAACCGAAGCTGCGACACATCCTCAATGTCGCGCAGGACAAGCAGCGCGTCTTCCGGCTCCCGTGTGAGGTAGCGGTAAGGGTTCGCGACGAGCAGGAGGTCATATCCGGCGTCCCTGATCTCGCGCGCGTACTGTCCCAGGGCAATCGCGCCGGCGTCGTCTCCGCCGACGTCGAGGATACAGCGCGCGTCGGGTGTATCGAACACCGCGCGCAGCTCCCCGGGCAGCGTCGGGAGGTCGACGCTGGAGTTTGCAAGCTCCGGCGCGATCAGTCTCACGCCCGCCTGCTTAAAATCCTCCCGGAAGTCGCAGGTACGGAAGTACGGCTTCACCGTATCCATGTCCACCGCGATGACCTTCCGGTGAATGTCTGCACTGAGTTCAAGCGCGAGGTTGACGGTCAGTTGTGTTTTCCCCGAGCCGTTGTGCCCGGCGAAAATCGTAATGCGCTTGTCTGTCCGCACAGTACATCACCCTTTTCCTCATCGAACGACGGACGCCTCGGGGCGGGATGCCTTCATCCCGGGAAGAGATATCGTTGTCCTTTGGTAATATAGTTTATCACAGCAAAAAAGCCTTGTCAACGCCAATTTTTCGGAAGAATATCCGCCTGCATTGTATATTTCTATGCAATGTGACTTTTCCGGGCTCTCCGTTAGCACTCTATCGCTTTGACTGTTAGCACTCTCCTGTGTAGACTGCTAATATTTACAGTTAGGACATATTAATACCGCGAAATGTTCATATTTTCGCGGTATACTATAGTTGCCGTTGAGAGAGACGGCAGGAGCGCCGCGAAGTAAGCGAGCCTCTGATAAAAGCTAAAAAATAAGGAGTGTTCGAGCATGTTTGATCTGATTCCGTTTGCATCCAGAACCCGCGATTTGTTTGACCCCTTCGACCGCCGCATGTTCAGTGAAATGACTGCCGCGCTCGGAGACTTCCGCACCGATATCACCGAGGAGGACGATAAGTACGTCCTCGAGTCCGAACTGCCTGGCTTCCAGCGTGAAGACATCAGCATCGACGTCGATGGTAACCGCCTTGTGATCTCTGCGCAGACCAAGAGTGAAAAGTCCGACGAGAGCAAAAAGAACTTTGTACACCGTGAGCGCCGCTGCGCCAACTACACCCGCAGCTTCTCAATCTCCAATATCGACACCGACAACATCACTGCCGCGTACAACGACGGCGTGCTGACACTGAACCTGCCCAAGCGCCTGCCCAAGAAGCCGGAGACCAAGAAGATCGTAATTGCATAACCACATCCTGCGGGGTTCGGGGTATGTCTCCGAACCCCGCTTATTCAATCATCACACTTTACATAAAAAACAGGAGGGTTGTCTATGAACGCCCAGAAATATACACAGAAATCCCTTGAAGCCATCGAAGCCGCGAAGTCTCTGACCACCGAACGTCAAAACCAGACGATGGAGCCTTCCCACCTGCTGCTGGCACTGCTCGAGCAGGAGAAGGGGCTGATCGCACAGCTTGTCGAGAAAATCGGCGCGAACGCAGATACCCTCCGCAACGACGCCGAGGCTGTCGTCGACGCACTGCCGTCGGTCACCGGCTCCGGGCGCGAGGCCGATAAGTTCTATATATCCCAGGCAACCGATACCGTGCTGAACCGCGCGGAGAAGGAAGCCGAACGCATGAAGGACGCTTATGTGTCCGTCGAACATCTGTTCCTCGCATTGTTTGATGCCGACCGTCCGGTGAAGGAACTGCTGCGGAAGTACAATATTCGCCGTGAAGACTTCCTGCGAGCACTCGCGGAAGTGCGCGGCAATCAGCGCGTCACGTCCGATACGCCGGAAGATACCTACGACGCGCTGAAGAAATACGGCACCGACCTCGTAGAGCGCGCACGCAGTCAGAAACTCGACCCGGTCATCGGACGTGACGACGAGGTGCGGCGCGTCATCCGGATCCTGTCTCGCAAGACGAAGAACAACCCCGTGCTCATCGGCGAACCCGGCGTCGGCAAGACGGCGATCGTCGAGGGTCTTGCACAGCGGATCGTACGCGGGGACGTACCGTCATCGCTGGCGGATAAGACGATCTTCTCGCTCGACATGGGCGCCCTGATCGCGGGCGCAAAATACCGCGGCGAGTTTGAGGAACGGCTCAAGGCGGTCCTTAACGACATCAAGAAGTCCGAAGGTAAGATATTGCTGTTCATCGACGAGCTGCACAACATTGTCGGCGCGGGCAAGACCGAGGGTTCGATGGACGCGGGCAACCTCCTCAAGCCGATGCTCGCGCGCGGTGAGCTGCACTGCATCGGCGCAACGACGCTCGATGAATACCGCAAGTACATCGAGAAGGACGCGGCACTCGAGCGGCGCTTCCAGACCGTGATGGTCGAGGAACCGTCGGTTGAGGACACCATCGCGATCCTGCGCGGACTCAACGAGCGCTACGAGGTCTTCCACGGCGTGAAGATCACCGACCGTGCGCTGATCGCCGCGGCAACACTGTCCCACCGCTATATCTCCGACCGTTTCCTGCCGGATAAGGCCATCGACCTGGTCGACGAGGCGTGCGCGATGATCCGTACGGAGATCGACAGCATGCCGACGGAGCTGGACGTCATCTCACGGCATATCATCCAGTTGGAAATCGAGGAGACAAGCCTGCTTAAAGATAAGGACGATGCGTCGCACGAGCATCTGGAGGAGATTCAAAAGGAGCTTGCGTCGGAGCGCGATAAATTCAACGCGCTGAAGGCGCAGTGGGAGAACGAAAAGAGCGCGATCGGCAAGGTGCAGAAGCTGCGCGAGGAGATCGAGCAGGTGAACCGCGACATCGAGAGCGCGCAGAACAGCTACGACCTGAACCGTGCGGCGGAGCTGAAGTACGGCAGACTGCCGGCGCTGCAGAAGGAGTTGGCCGAGCAGGAAAAGACCGCGCAGACCGACACACATGACAGCCTGCTGCGCGACAAGGTAACGGAGGAAGAGATCGCGCGGGTCGTCGAGCGCTGGACGGGTATCCCGGTGGCACGTCTGATGGAGAGTGAGCGTGAAAAGCTGCTGCACCTGGAGGATGTGCTGCATGAGCGGGTGATCGGTCAGGATGAAGCGGTGTCGCGCGTTTCGGAAGCGATCCTGCGTTCGCGCGCGGGGATTCAGAATCCGAACCGTCCGATCGGGTCGTTCCTGTTCTTGGGACCCACGGGCGTCGGCAAGACCGAGCTTGCAAAGACGCTCGCGCAGACACTCTTTGACGATGAGAAAAACATGGTTCGCATCGACATGTCGGAGTACATGGAGAAATTCTCCGTGTCGCGTCTGATCGGCGCACCTCCCGGATACGTGGGTTATGAGGAAGGCGGTCAGCTCACCGAAGCGGTACGGCGTCATCCGTACAGCGTGATCCTGTTCGATGAAGTGGAGAAGGCGCATCCGGACGTGTTCAACGTGCTGCTGCAGGTTCTCGACGACGGCCACATCACAGACTCGCAGGGCCGGACGGTCGACTTCAAGAACACGATCATCATCCTGACGTCGAACCTCGGCTCGCAGTATCTGCTCGACGGTATCGACGCGGACGGCAACATCACGCCGGACGCCAGGCGCGCGTGCGAGGATCTGCTCAAGCATACGTTCCGCCCGGAGTTCCTCAACCGCCTGGACGAGATCGTCTTCTACAAGCCTCTGACGCGGTCGAACATTACGCGCATCCTCGACCTGCAGCTTGCCGACCTGAACCGCCGGATGGAGCAGCGGCATCTGTCGTGCGCTCTGACAGACGCGGCGAAGGAGTATGTGGTCGATCACGCGTACGACCCGGTCTACGGCGCGCGTCCGCTGAAACGGTATCTCCAGAGCCACATCGAGACGCTTCTGGCTCGCCGCATCCTGGCTGCCGAGCCTGCCGCCGGGAGTGTCCTCACGGTGGACGTGCGGGACGGAGAGCTTGTGCTGGTATAAACACAGCCGGTTGAACGGTTCAGATAGATTGCGGCGCCTTTGGAAAACTCCAAAGGCGCCGTTTTTATGTTTTCAGAGGGTAAAAGCGCGATAATATACCCGTAGGCTTCAAAAGGAGTCTGCGGGAGAGGAAAACTGCGTCACCGCTCCGCGAGCGCCCGTACCTCTTCGAAGGTCGGACAGCTTGCCGCGCTTCCACGCCGCGTCACGCTGATTGACCCCGCCGCGTTCCCATACCGCAGACAGGTTTCCGTCGGCAGCCCGCGCAGATACGCGCCGAGATAACCGCCGTTGAACGCATCGCCCGCACCCGTCGTGTCCACCGGCTCTCCCGGGTACGCCGGACGCTCCAGCAGGACGCCGTCGGTACACACCACCGCGCCGTGCTTTCCGTGCTTCACCACCGCCGTCCGGCACAGCGTCGCCAGCTCGCGCGCCGCGTCCGTGACCGCCGCACAGCCGGTGAGCGCCGCCGCCTCACTCTCGTTGGGGAAGAAGATGTCAACTTTCGGCAGCAGTTCCCGGACACCCGCCCACGCGCCGCTGTCATCCCAGCCCGTGTCCAGCGAAACCGTCAGTCCCAGCGCGTGCGCACGTTCGAACAGTTCCGGCAGCATCGGACGCAGTGCGGTCTGCAGAAAGTACCCCGCCACATGCAGATGCCGCGCGCTTTTCAGCAGTTCGTCCGGGATATCCTCCGCGGTCAGCGTGCCGATCGCCCCCAGGCATGTCACCATCGCACGGTCACCCTGCGTCGCAAGTGAGATCGTCACGCCTGTCGGCGTATGCTCGTCGACTGCCATGTGCGACGCGTCCACGCCGAACCCCTTCAGCGTCTCCGTCAGGTACGCACCGTCCGCGTCCATCCCGACCTTCCCGACGAACGCCGACCGCAGCCCCATCCGTGCCGCTCCCACCGCCGTGTTCACCGTCGAGCCGCCCATCGTCCGGTATACATCCTCCGCCAGAATCTCTTGTCCCAGTACCGGCATGCTTTTTAAATTCGTCAGCGTGATTTCAATGTTGATGTCCCCTACGGACAGGATATCATAACTTTTCATAACTGTCTCCTTATTGTCATAGTGAAGCTCCCGATTATACAGCGGGCAGGTGAACGGCGCCGCCGCACAGGAACAAAAACCGCGGCTGAGCCTTGAAGATGTCCATACCGGTATGCCTCTTATCGAAATTGAAGGAATTTACAGGACAATGAGGTTTTTGGGTGCCTTTGTGATATTTTCGCAGCCGCCGCATTTGAGGATGACGACGTCCTCGATGCGCACGCCGAACTTGCCGGGAAGATAGATGCCCGGTTCGATGGTGGTAACGGTGCCCTCGGGGAGCACGCGGGTGTTGCAGGGAGATGCGCCGTCGGTGTCATGGACGAGGATGCCCAGGCCGTGACCCAAACCGTGGCCGAAAAACTCCCCGTAGCCGGCGTCGGTGATGACCTTCCGGGCGACGGCGTCAAGGTCGCGTCCGACGATGCCGGGGCGGGCCGCGGCAATGGCGGCATTCTGGGCGTCGAGAACGATGCCGTAAACCTTGCGCATCTCGTCGGACGGTTCTCCGACGGCGACGGTGCGGGTCATATCGGAGCAGTAACCGCCGGATACGCAGCCGAAGTCGAGGGTGACGAACTCACCCGGGTTGATGACGCGCGGGCCGGGGACGCCGTGGCACAGCGAGCCGTTCTCGCCGGAAACGACGATGCTGGAGAACGACAGCCGCTCGCCGCCGCGGATAATCAGACGGTTATAGAGTTCGAGCGCGACGGCACGCTCAGAAAGTCCGGGCTTGATGAAGCCGAGAATATCGTCGAATGCCTGTTCGGCGATGCGCTGGGCAGCGATGAGGCGTTCGATCTCGAAGGGCTGTTTGATGCGGCGCAGGTCGGTTACAAGGCTGCCGCATGCGACAAGCTGCGCGTCGAGGTCGGCGACGGCATTTACGTAGTCCTCGTAGCGCAGGGAGCCTTCAAACGCGAGGGTATGGGCACCGTGCGCATGGAGGAAGTCGTTGACGATCTGCTTATACGGACGGTCGACGGTGGAATAGATGGGCATCGCGTCGATATGACGGGCGGCATCCTCAGCGTAGCGGAAGTCAGTGGCGAAAAGGCCGGCATCCTTCGTGGCAAGGACGATGGCGGAGCCGACATGGAAGCCGGTGACGTAGAAAATATTCTCGGGAGAGGTCAGAAGTACCGCGTCAAAGTCGGACGCGCCGATGGCTTCGCGCAGACGCCGGTAGTTTTCGGTAAAGCCGGACATGGGGATACACCTCGTTTTGTTGTTTGGTTTGCTTTTATTATAGCGGAATGCGCAGAGAATGTCAACAATAAGAAAGCACCTCCGCTTGATAAACGGAAGACCGCACGGAATCCTGCAAATAAAGGAAACAGCCGGGATCGTGCCGGCGCCGCGCACGCATCGGGCTTGAGATCATACGGCAGTCACCGGATCTTGTTGTTTTCAGTATGTCGCAGTTTCTTATCTTCACAAGGCCGTTTTCCGTTGCATTTTCTTTCCATATATGCTATACTGTCCCCATCCCACCTTCGGAAAGGAGCCTTCGTACCATGGTTCTGTCGCCCGTACAGAAAACTCTTGCCGATTCCATCATACAGGAACAGCTCTCGCGAGACATGCCCTCCGTCTTCACCCGCGACGGCTGGAGCACATCGCTCACCCCCGTATGCGCGCAGCAGCCCTGCGGGGAAAAGCTCTCCCTCGACGGTGACTGGGCGGTTTTTCGGTGGCCGTTCCCGCGCGAGGAGCATTACTATGCCTCCCCCGATGTCTTCGACCTTGACTGGCCGCGTGTTCGGCAGCCCGGCAAGGTCTTTACGCAGGACCCCGAGAAACGTCCGGCTTCCGTCCCCGGCTACGACCGCGTAACGCTCGCGCACATCGACCCCGACGACGGCGCAATGCTGCGGCGTACCATAGATATCCCGGCGGCGTGGGAAGGCAAACGCATCTTCATCAACCTCGACGCCGTCTATCCTGCCGCGCGTATCTACGTCAACGGGAAGCTGCTCGCCGACCACCGCTCCGGCTTGACGCCGCTCATCGCCGACATCACCGCGTACGTCGGGCCCGGGTGTCCCTGTGTAATCGGCGTACGGCTGCTGCGCAGGCATCCGTTCGTGCAGCTCGATATGGCACGTCACTCCGCCGAGTTCTGCGGCATCTCGCAGCCGGCGTGTCTGTTCGCGGTGGAAAAGCTGCACATCGAGGATTACTGCCTTCCCACGGCACTCGACGACGCGCTCACAACCGGTACGCTCGCGGGTACCGTGACGCTCCGCAACGACGGCGCACCCGCGTCCGGTACCCTCACGCTCACGTTAACCGCTCCCGACGGTACCCTTGCCGGTCGGACGGTCTGTACGTTCGACGCAGCGGTCGGGCGTACGGAGGTCGGTATGAGTCTCAGCATCCTCGCGCCGCTTCTGTGGAACGATGAGCATCCGCACCTGTACACCGCGGTGCTGACACTCGACGCGGTCGGACAGAAGGCGGAGATCATGAACTTCCGTGTGGGATTCAAAAAACTGGTCTTCCGTGACTCGCGTGCATATCTCAACGGGCATCCGATCAAGCTGCGCGGCGTGAACCATCTGACGTATCATCCGCAGTATGGGCTGTATACGCCGGAGGCCTGGTTGCGCAAAAACCTGACGCTGATGAAGCAGGCAAACGTCAACTGCATCCGTACGCACTATCTCGGCCCGCGCGTGCTGGCGGAGCTGTGCGATGAGCTGGGATTCTACCTGATCCAGGAGCTGCCGATCGACTGGGGGACGCATTTTATCCACGACCCGGCATGGGTTGGCCCGGCGCTGATGCGTCTGCAGGGCGGTGTGCTGCGTGACCGCAACCATGTAAGCGTGACGGTCTGGGCAATCGGAAACGAGAACATGTCCGAGAGTCTGAGCGTTGCGGATATGGGGCGGTTCCATCTGATGCTGTACGATCGTTTCGTGAAGGTGCTGGATGGAGAGCATCCGACGATGTTTCCGCCGCCCGGGCCTGCCGGGCCGAACATCCGGGCGATTCTGGAGCTGAGTGTCGGGGATATCGCGGACACGCACTATAGCTTCAACGCGGTAAAGACCTTCCTGAAGGAAGGCAAGAGTGAGAACCCGATTGCATGGACGGCGGAGAAGGAGGTCACGACGCGTGAGGAAGCGCTGGCGCGCGGATGGAGCGGAACGTGGTTCTCTTCGGAGTACGGGCTGTGCAGCATGAATCCGGACCTTCTGACAGCCGCAAAGTACACATCGGTGATCGACGATGAGAAAACCGTCTATCCGGATGGAACGACGCCGCTGAAGGTGTTCACGGATCGTCTGACGCGTGAGTGGGGATTCATGCGCAGTGAGCCGACATGTCTGGGCGGCGCGTACTTTCCGTGGCTGTCGTCGGGTTCGTCGGAGGGTCCGGGGCATCCGTTTTCATGGACAGTGCTGGCGGAGGACAACGACTGGGGCGTGATGACGCCGGAACTGCTTCCCAAGCCCGCATACTGGGCGCTGCGGAATCTGTTTGCGCCGGTTTGGTTCCCGGCAGAAGCGGAGGTGTTTACCGGTGAGGATGAGGTCACATTCGAGGTAGAGAACCAGTACAACGACGTGAATCTCGCAGACTGCACGCTGCGGTTCACAATCGGCAACGGCACACGCGACTGGTTCGACGTACACCCGGACATCGCACCGGGACAAGCGGGGACCGTACGGTTCCCGGTATGGAGCGAGAAGGCGCGGGAGGCTCTGGCGGAAGGTACATCACAGATGCTGCGCGTGTTTCTGATCGACCCGACGGGGTTTGTCGCGACGTCGAAGGACCTCACGGTATACACGAAGGGCCGTACGCGCGCTGAGGCGTACGAGTTCGATGTCGGCCCGCAGCCGGAGTATGTAGACCGGAAGGACCAGTAGACAGACGGTATAAAAGAGGCTCTCCGTCAATGATCGGCGGAGAGCCTCTTTATGATGCTTTGCTGCGCTGTCCTTCGTTTGTCAAACGGAGAACGGCGTTTTTGATCGCTCTCATAAAAACCGGCGTCACTCTTTGATGCTTCCCGCCAGCACGCCCGCGACAAAATGCTTCTGCAGCGTCAGAAACACCGCAAGCACCACCGACGTCGACACGACCGTCGCGGCCATCAGGAGGTTCCAGAAAATCTCACCCTCGTTGCGGAACATCGTCAGCGCAAGCTGTACCGTCGTGATACGTCCGGAGCCGGTGTTTGTCATGACCAACGGCCAGGTATATTCATTCCACGCGCCGATAAACTTCAGCACCGCCAGCGACGCCAGGATCGACCCCGACAGCGGCAGATAGACCCGTACGAACGCGCCGAAGCGGGAGCAGCCGTCGAGTTTTGCAGCCTCATCCAGCTCCCGCGGGAACATCACGTAAAACTGCCGCGTCATGAACACACCGAAGCTGCCCGCGAGGTACGGCAGCATCAGACCCGCGTACGTGTCGACCAGGCCTGTTCCGCCCTGCCCGAGGAGGTTGTTTCCGCCCAGCAGCGGCAGACTCCGCACCAGGACGAACAGCGGCACCAGCGTTACCTGCGTCGGGATCATCATCCCCACCAGCACCAGCACCAGCAGTGTCCGCTGGAACGGGAAGCGCATCCGGGCAAACACATAGCCGGTCAGCGCGTTGATGAACAGGCTCACTCCGGTCGCCACCGTCGTGGTATAGAGCGAGTTGAGGATGTAGCGCCCCCACGAACCGTTTTGCATTGCAGCGGCGTAGTTGCTCCACTGCGGCACCGACGGGAAAAGCTTCAGCGTCGGCGCATAAATCTCCGCGTTGGTCTGTAAGGATACCGACACCATCATCCAGTACGGAAAAATCATCACCGCGACGAGCAGCAAAAGCAGCAGCGTACCGGGGACGCGCGCAAGCAGCTTCTTCATACGCCGTCCTCCCCGTCGAGCTGATGTCCGAGTTTGAGATTGAGAAGCGTCACGGCAAGGACGATCAGCAGCACCACCACGCTCATTGCGGACGCGTAGCCGAGCTTAAACTCGGAGAACGCGCGGAGGTATATCTGGTAGGTAATTGTCGTGGTGGCATTGACCGGGCCGCCGGAGGTCATCACGCGTACCGGCTCGAAGGTCTTGAAGCACTCGACGGTCAGCGTTGTAAACAGCAGATAGGAAATCGGCCGCAGATGCGGCAGTGTGATCCTCCGAAGCCGCGCGAAGTACCCGGCACCGTCGAGCTGCGCGGCTTCGAGCAGGGCTTGCGGTACGCTCTGGAGTGCCGCGAGATACAGAATCATCACGTAGCCGAGGTTCTTCCAGACATTCATAACTACCAGACACCATAGAGCCTGTGTACGGTCGTAGAGAAACTGCTGCCGGGGAAGCCCCAGGATTGCCAGCACCTTGTTGAACGCACCGGAGGTCGGGTCGTAGAGAAAGAGCCATACGAGACTGACGGCAACCAGAGAGGTGACGTACGGCGTCATCAGCGCCGCGCGGGCAAGGTACATCCCGGCGCTTTTCCGGTTGACGAGCAGCGCGGCTGTCAATCCCAGCAGCATCAGCGGAACGATCGACCCGGCGGCGTAGAGCAGCGTGTTGCGGATAGACAGCAGGAAGGCTTTATCATTTGTGAACAGCCGGACATAGTTGCGCAAACCCGTAAACGCACGCGAGGAGAGGGAGTAATCCGTGAAGGAGTCGAGGATCGAGCGGACAATCGGGTAGAGTACGAACAGCGCGAAGAAAATGCCGAAAGGCAAGAGGAGCAGATACGCTTCCCTTGCCTCACGGCGGTCAAAGGTTTTCCTGCGCATGGACAAACCCTCCCTGACGGGGGATTCTCATTACCCGGCAATCTCGGACAGGAGCTGCGCCTGAGCATCGGCAAGCGCGGCGGCAGGCTCGGCGGCACCGTAGAGAACCTCCTGCACCATGTTGTTGCGGATGGTCTGGAAGGCCGTGGCCCAAGTGGTACGCGGCATTCCGACGCCGACTGCAACACACTGCGCGCGGACTTCGTTCATCGGGTCGAGCGCGGCGAACGCCTCGATCTGCGATGTACGGGTCACGGGGACGTTGAGTACCTTCGCGCGGTTCAAAACTTCATCGGCGGTCAGCGCGGCAGAGATAAAGGTAAACGCGGCGTCGGGATTCTTGCAGTTCGATCCGATAAAGAGCATGTTGCAGCCGCAGAAAGTGGCGGCATCCTTGCCCTCATTGTGCGGCGGGACGGCGATGGCGACCTTGCCGGCGTACTCCTCGTTCTTGAGCATCGGGGTGAGCGCGACGTTGTTGATCAGCACCATCGCGGCCTTCCCGGTCAGGAAGGGATTTGTGTCAGACGCACTGTAGGGGATGTTGACCGACGGCAGCAGATCTGTCAAAAACTCCAGTGCTTCGGCACGCTCCGGGGTGTCGAGCGTCGGATTGCCGGCATCGTCATAGTAGAGCGAGCCGTTGCCGAATGAGAAGACGTCGAACTCGACGAAGTTGCCGGCGCTCAGCGGGAAGGCAAACCCGGCCTGTGTGATTGCGCCGTTCTCGGTGACGGTCAGCTTCTCGGCATATTCCTTCAGTTCCTCCCAGGTTGTCGGAGGAGCATTCGGATCGAGCCCGGCATCTTCGAACAGATCGGTGCGGTAGGCGAAGACAAACGGCGTCGTGGAGTACGCAAGACCGTAGACCTTGCCGTTGTAGGTTCCGTTAGCAAGGACGGAGGGCATCAGGTCCTCACGGCCTTCCCATTTGTTGAAGTATTCGGTGATGTCCATGTACTGCCCGGCTTCAACACGCGCGGCAACAGAGAGAATGCCGTGACCGATGAGGTCATAACCGAGACCTCCGGCGAAGGAGGTGTTGAGCTTGGTTTCCATCGCCTCGCCGATTGCTGCGTCGTCGTACTCGATGACAACCGAGGGGTTATCGGCCTGGAAGCGGGCGATGAGGTCTTTCCAATAGTCGGCCTCGGCGGTGTCGTTGCCGATGCGCAGGAAGGAGAGCGTGGTCTGGTCGGCAGCCGGTGCGGCGGTTGTGGCAGTGGTGGCCGCAGTGGTGGCAGCAGTCGTCGCGGCGGGCGTGCCGGACGCGCAGCCGGTGAAGCATGCAAGCGTCAGGCTCACGAGCAGAAGCAAAGCGAGAGTCTTTTTCATATTCTTTTTCTCCGCAGTTCATTTTATCCCTCATGGGACAGTAACAGTATAACGGATTCGCAATCAAAACGCAAGGCGCTCTCGGAATCTTTGTGCATAAATTGCAAAGCAAGCGGGATATTTGACAATTCTGGCGCTCAAAGAAGTGCCGCACGGATGTGCCCGTATGGGTCGTCGAGCGTCCCGAAACGGTCGCGGAGGATATTCTCACGGAACGGGTGACGCGCAAGCCCGCGTATGCAGCTTTCCGCAAGCGCGTCGGGCATCCATCCTTCAGGGAAGTAGCCGTCGAGAAACGCGTGGTCGAACCGGAACATCTCGCAGACGATGACCGCGCGTTCGCACTCAACGGTATCCCACACGGCATCGGCGAAATCCAGCAGCACCGGCGTCCCGTCCGGACGGATGAGCAGATTGTCGGGGTTGATGTCGCGGTGTGCCCAGACCAGTCCGTCCGCACGCGGCACATTGAGCCGGTCGGTCAGCTCCCGCAGCCGTCGTCCAATCGTACGCTTCCCGGCATCATCGAGCGTCAGGACCATGTCCGCGAACGACGGCGCGTCGATATAGTCCATAACGAGATAGCGCCACAATGTTCCGCAGTCGTCAAACGTCCCGGACACCCGCACGCGCGGTGCGTCGACACCGTATCTCTCCGCGCGCATCAGTCCGTCAAGCTCCGCTGCGTATTCCGGTGCACTGTCGCAGCCCGCGCACGCGGGTACGAATACCTTCGCAACGGTCTCCCCGATACGAAAGACGGCGTTGGTGCCCGGCGCGGTATTCTCGAGCGCGGTGAATGTCAGCCGTTCCTTCCGGTAAATCGCGCGGATGAGCGGCGTGAACGCGTCCCGATCCTGAAACGCCCTGCGCCAGTCGTCCCATGACGATACGGCTTGCGTGAACATCGGGACGTCCTGCTCGTAGAGCGCGGAGTGATAGCTTTCGCCGTAGAACCTCTCCTCGCGGACAAACCGGAATCCCTCGGACTCGTAGAGCGCGCGAAGCTTTTCACGGTTGGCATAAACGTCGAGCCTGAGCGATGGGATTCCCATACTGCGGCAGTGGTCGCGGGCGCAGGCAAACAGCGCACGGGAGACGCCCTTCCCCGACGCATTCCGGCGTACGACCAGCTTGTGGAGATACACTGCTTCATCGGGTGCAAGCTCCGGCCAAATCTCCGGGTCGTACATGACGAGCGCCATGCAGCCGACGGTCTCGCCGTCGAGGACGGCAAGCCGGAACGTCGAGGCGGGGTATTTCTGTGAAATTATCTCCCATGCCACATGCTCACGCTGCCACATCGGACGTCCCATCGCCTCCGCGCGGTCAACGGCGTCATACAGCAAGCTCTGGATTTCCGGGATATCCGCGTCGGACGCGGGACGAATGGTGAGCATAATCAATCCTCCTGATACGATCATATCGCAGCCGTGCGGGTTGGTAACATTGTTCTTGTCGATCTTATCGGAAACGGTATCCTCGGGAAGGATACCTCCTTCTTCGCTTTCTTCTCAAACATGCGCATCGGACCAAAACGGAGACGGCCCGCGACGAGATCGGCATGAAGATTGGTTTCATGGGTTAAATGAAGTATAACATGAAGTTACACGAAAAGTAATAATATTTCACGAAATCTTTTGCGAAAAGTTTCTGGATAAATCATCATATTTGCCAAAAGACAGACGGTGAGGGAGACAGAGGGACGGAAGATGGGAAGAAAACGTGCGGAAGATTGCGTAAAAAGTCAAAAAACGCTTGTCAAACGGGAGAAAACGTGGTATAATAAATTGACACAAAAGGATAACAGGAGAATACGGAAGGTACCCGCCGGAAACATGACGGGAGATATGGAGTTTACGATGTACGCGATAGGCGACAGGATTGTCCACCCGATGCACGGTGCGGGTGTGGTAGAGGATATTGTGACGAAGCGGATCAACGGCACGGCACGGGAGTACTATATCTTCCGCGCGCCGGGAGCGAAGATCATGGTGATGATCCCGCTTGAAAGCTGCGAGGAGATCGGCGTGCGTCCGGTTGTGGACGAAAGGTCGGCGCAGCGGGTACTGGAGGAGTTCCCCATCCTGAAGACCGATCCGCAGGTCAATTGGAACAAGCGCTACCGGGACAATATGCTGCGCATCAAAAGCGGGAACCTCACGGAGGTATCGCGCGTCGTAAAAGGGCTGATGCTGCGAGAACGCAAAAAGGCTCTCTCCACAGGCGAGCGTCGTATGCTCAACGCCGCCCGCCAGATTCTTCTCTCCGAGCTCGTCTTTGCCACCGGACGCACTGAGTCCGAGCTCAGCACCGTTTTGGATGAGATGATACCGGCTGAAAGTGAAAATGAAGGATAAAACTCGCCTCAGCGATACTTTTACTCTTCACGGCTGAAACCCGCGGGGTCCAGCATTCACTCTCAGCTCTTCACTTATATAAACCTTGGGGGAAATATGAAAAAAATCAACCTACGGGGCGTTCTGCAGGCTGTTGGAGCCGCGGATACACCTCGCTTTTGCGCGGCGATCGTCCCGGCAGCGGGCGCATCGTCGCGCTTTGGAGACTCCGATAAACTGTGGGCAATGCTCTGCGGGATACCCGTGCTCGCGAGGACTCTGAAGGCGCTGGAGGAAACCCCGGAGGTCGGCGAGATCATCGTCGCCGCACGGAAAGATTGCCTTGACAACGTCGCGGAACTCGGGAAGACCTACGGGATTACAAAGCTGCGCGCGGTCGTACGCGGCGGCAATACGCGTGAGGAGAGCGTGAAGGCAGGGCTTCTCGCGGTCTCACCGGAAGCCGCGCTCGTCTGCGTCCACGACGCCGCACGCCCGCTCGCCACGCCCGACCTCATCGGACGCCTCATCCGTCTGGCGGATACCGTCAATGCGGTGATCCCGGCGATCCCCGTACGCGATACCGTGAAGACAGTCCGGCAGGGTGCGATCACCTCGACGCCCAAGCGCGAGGATCTGCGCCTGGCCCAGACGCCGCAGGTCTTCGACCGCCATTTGCTCGAGGCCGCCATCCTCAAGGCTGAGGCAGATAAAAAGAACTACACCGACGACGCGTCCGCAGTTGAGGCGCTGGGTGTCTGCGTCCGCGTCCTCGAGGGTGAGCGGGAGAACATCAAGCTCACCTACCCCGAGGATATGGCGTACGCCGAGCTGCTCTTAAAGCTGCGTGAAAGGAGGGATGCGTCATGCGCATCGGACACGGCTACGACGTCCACCGGCTCGTCGAAGGACGCCGGCTGATCCTGGGCGGCGTCGAGGTGCCTTACGAGCGCGGACTTCTCGGCCACAGTGACTCGGACGTGCTGACACATGCGGTGATGGACGCTCTGCTGGGTGCGGCAGGACTCCCGGACATCGGCGTACAGTTCCCCGACCGCGACCCGGCGTATGAGAATATCTCAAGCCTGACGCTTTTAGCGCGCGTGCGGGATCTGCTGTCGGCACGCGGGTATACGGTGGGCAATATCGACGCGACACTCCTGTGCCAGCGTCCGAAGCTGCGGCCATATATCGACGCAATGCGGGCAAACCTCGCGCGCATACTCGGGATTCCCCAAAGCGACGTCAATGTCAAAGCGACGACCGAGGAGGGCTTAGGCTTCACCGGTGAAGGTCTGGGCATCGCAGCGCACGCGGTTGTCCTGCTTAAATAACACGTTACGGAGGCTTTATGTTCGATATAGATGCATATCTCCGCAGAATCGGCATTTCCGAACGTCCGGCGGAACCGTCGTACCGGACGCTTGCCATGCTGCAGTACGCACATCTGACGCATGTACCGTACGAGACGATGGACATCGTCCGGCGCGTGCCGTTCTCCATCGCGAGCGACGCGGTGTATGAAAAGGTCGTCGTACGCGGACGCGGGGGGTACTGTTTTGAGCTCAACGGGCTGTTCACACGGCTTTTACGGGAGCTGGGCTACCCGGTCACGGAGTACTTCGGACGCTTCCTCAGAGATGCCGACCCGGGCATCCCGATGCGTCGCCATCGAGTTCTGCGCGTCACGGCATCGGACGGCTGCGACTATATCTGCGACGTCGGGGTCGGCGGCGTATGCCCGCTGACGCCGCTGCCGTTTGTGCCGCACACCGTCACGTCCGAGCAAAACGGCACCTGGCGCATCGAGACGTATCCGTTCTACGGGTACGTCGTGGAGGAGTACAAGCGCGGGGAGTGGCGGCAGTACTACTGCTTTACCCTCGACCCGTGTGCGGACATCGACTACGAGGCAGCGGACTGGTACTGTCAGACCAGCCCGCACTCGTTCTTCCGCGACCGTCCGATCGTCGCGCTGCAGACCGAGACCGGACGCCGAACACTCTCAGGCGATATGTTCCGCGTGTTCGACGGAGAACGCGTCGAGGAAATCTGCGTGACCGACACGAAAACGCGAGACCGTCTGCTGAAAGAACGCTTCGGGATTGTATTCTGACGTTTGTGCGAAAAACATCTTGCAATACCGGAACCCGCGCGGTATAATAAGAAGAACACCTTCTCATTACTTTATACGGAGGAATCCGACATGAAAATTCTGGTCACCGGTGGCGCCGGCTATATCGGCTCCCACACCTGCGTCGAACTGCTCGCAGCAGGCCATACCGTCGCAGTCGTCGATAACCTCATCAACAGCTCCTATGAAGCCGTACGCCGTGTGGAAAAGATCACCGGCGCAAAGCTCCCGTTCTATGAGTGCGACATCCTCGACGAGAAGAAGCTCTCCGAGATCTTCGACGCGGAGAAGCCCGACGCGGTCATCCACTTTGCCGCGCTCAAGGCCGTCGGTGAGAGTGTCGCCCGCCCCCTCGCCTACTACACCAACAACATCACCGGCACCCTTGCGCTGCTGCGCGTCATGGATGCCCACGACATCCGCACGCTGGTGTTCTCCTCCTCCGCAACCGTCTACGGCGATCCGCACACCGTCCCGATCACCGAGGACTTCCCCACCTCCGCCACCAACCCATATGGTCAGACCAAGCTGATGATCGAACAGATTCTCGCCGACGTCCATCACGCGGACAACCGCTGGAAGATTGCCCGTCTGCGCTACTTTAACCCCGTCGGTGCGCATAAATCCGGCCTCATCGGAGAAGACCCGGCCGGCATCCCGAACAACCTCACACCCTATATCACCCAGGTCGCGATGGGCAAACGCGCCTGTCTCTCCGTCTTCGGCGACGACTACGATACCCCCGACGGCACCGGCGTGCGTGACTACATCCACGTCGTCGACCTCGCGAAGGGCCACATCGCGGCGGTCAATAAGCTCACGCAGATGGACGGCGGCGTGCTGACGGTCAACCTCGGCACGGGGAAGGGCTGCAGCGTGCTCGAGCTGGTGAAAATGTTCTCCGAGGTCTCCGGTCGTGAGATTCCCTACAAGATCACCGCGCGCCGCCCCGGCGATATCGCCACCTGCTACGCCGACCCGACGCTGGCAGAGAAGCTCTTAGGCTGGAAAGCCGAGAAGACCCTGCGCGAGATGTGTGAGGATTCCTGGCGCTGGCAGTTCAACAACCCCAACGGCTACCGCGAATAACTACGGAGGGTTTTACTATGGCGGATATTACGACCATCGACCCCAACTTCAAGGCGTCGGCATTGCCGCACGATGACATTGTCTGGCATGACGCGCTCGACGGTTCTTTCTCGCTGCACGGCTTATATGATCCCATCGGCACAAAGCGTTATACCCGTCTGCCGCTCTCCTTCGAGACCGACGCACGGGTCAACGCGGGCGTGCAGACGCTGATGTTCCACACCGCCGGCGGACGCATCCGCTTCAAAACCGACTCGCCGTACATTGCGCTCGCGGTCGAGCTGCCCCAGGTGAGCCTGATGTCCCACATGCCGCTGACCGGCTCGTCCGGCTGCGATATCTACCTCGCACGCGAAGGATCCTCCGACGCACGGTTTGTGCGCTCCGTCTTCCCGTCGATGCAAAGCCCCGCCTACTCCGGCTGCGTTGACAACCCCTACCCCTGCGCTGAGGTCACCGTCAACCTGCCGCTCTATAACGCCGTTTCGCGCGTCTACATCGGCTTGAAGGCCGGCGCCTCGATCGGCCCGCCGCGCGCGTTTACGTACGGCAAGCCCGTGCTCTACTACGGCTCGTCGATCACCCAGGGCGGGTGTGCGTCGCGTCCGGGCAACAACTACATGAACCATATCTCCCGCTGGCTCGACTGCGACTTTTATAACCTCGGCTTCTCCGGCAGCGCGAAGGGTGAGCTGTGCGTCGCGGACTTCATCGCAAGTCTTGATCTGTCGGCGTTTGTCATGGACTACGATGCCAACGCCAAAACTTACCTGCATCTCGCCGCAACGCACTACCTGTTCTATCGCCGCATCCGCGAGAAGCACCCAAATCTTCCGATCATCTTCATCAGTTACTCGACCGACAGGCTTCCGCCGTATAAGACCCCCGCGGGCATTCGTGAGCGCCGCGACCTCATCATGCGCAACTACGTGCGCGGCGTCGAGTCGGGTGACCATAAGCTCGCATTCGTCGACGGCTCTACGCTCTACGGCGACCGCGATACCGACGCATCCACCGTGGATACCGATCACCCCAACGATCTCGGATTTTACCGCTTTGCGCAGCGCGTGTATCCGGCGGTGCGCAGCGCTCTGGAGGAAACGTTATGAACAAACCTATCTTAGTTGTCATGGCAGCAGGTCTCGGCTCGCGCTACGGCGGCCTCAAGCAGATCGACCCCGTCGGTCCGCACGGCCAACTCATCATCGACTACGCCGTCTACGACGCCGTCCGCGCCGGGTTCACGAAAGTCGTCTTCATCATCAAAGAGGAAAACCACGCCGTCTTCGAGGAGACCATCGGCGCGCGTGTCAGAGGCGCGATCGATGTAGAGTATGTCTTCCAGAAGATCGACGACATCCCCGAAGGCTTCTCGATTCCTGAAGGCCGCGTCAAACCGTGGGGAACCGCGCACGCAGTGTGGTCGGCGCGTAAGGTGCTCGACCAGCCGTTTGCGGTCATCAACGCCGACGACTTCTATGGCTTCGGCGCGTTCAAGGCGTTGTATGACTTCCTCGCGCCGGTCGATCCGAACAGCCGCGAGTTTATGCTGGCGGGCTTCCGCGTCGAGAATACGCTGACCGAACACGGCACCGTCGCGCGCGGCGTGTGCGAGGTCGACGGCAGCGGCTTCCTGACCGGCGTCACCGAGCGCACGAAGATTGCGAAGGCGCCCGGCGGCGCGAAATATACCGAGGACGGCGAGACCTGGCATGATATTCCCGCCGGTACTGTCGTGAGTATGAACACCTGGGGCTTTACGACCAGGCTGTTTGACGAAATGGCGCTGGTGTTCCCAAACTTCCTGAAGAACGACGTACCCAAGAATCCGCTCAAGGCGGAGTTCTTCCTGCCATTCGTCGTGGACGAGATGATCCGCGAAAAGAAGGCGCAGGTGCGCGTCATCGATACCGGCGAGCGCTGGTACGGCATGACCTATCGTGAGGACCGTCCGGTGGTCGTGGCCGCCATTGAGAAGATGACCGCCGAGGGCAAGTATCCGGAGAATCTCTGGAACAGATAACAGAAGGGAGGCCGTACAGTGGTGCTGTACACGCGCAATGAGCGCATCTTTACAAACGCGCGGTTCGTTGTGGAGACGCTGGGAGAGTGTAAGCCCGGCGAATGCATGGTGTGCATCGCCGACGCTGCCACTTACGGCTACGCGCGGGTCATGTGTGATGTGGCGCGTGAACTGGGACTGTCGGCAATGATCGTCGACATCGACTGCTACGGCGGCGACGAGCGGTATATGAAACTGCCGGTGATGGAGCCGCTGCGTCAGGCGATTCTGCACGCCGATCTGGTCTTCATGCTCACCGACCAGATGCTCACCGACTTCGGGATGTTCCTCGGCAACCCCGACGAGTGCGACACCGCGCTTTTAGGCCACTCCCGCCGCTTCACTTTCGAGGCGACCGGCATGGAGGCGTGGCAGCTTGACCCGCAGCGCATCCTCGACGACCGCGCACGGACGCTGCGGCTCTATAAAAAGCTGCAAAGCGCCCGGACGCTGACCATCACGACGGCACGCGGGACAGACCTCACCTGCGATGTCACCCGCGCGGACGCAATGTACCCGGTCATGGCGATTATCCCGTTCTACGCGGAGGTCGCGCTGATCCCGGGGCTGGGCAGTGTCAACGGTACGGTCGTCGCGGACGGCGCGTCGGAGTGTGCATACGGTCAGCGCGGCGAGCCGATCCGGCCCGCGCAGGCCGGGAACATGGAGCTGTGGAAGAAGCCGATGGGGCTGCACTTCCGCGACAGTCTGCT
>JAAZKA010000079.1 GCA_012800055.1 Clostridiales bacterium | reverse complement strand
TGGGTGGTGTCGGAGGGTGGCACGCTTGAGACGGGCCGGCATACGCTGACGTTCATGATGGCGCCGATGGTGCACTGGCCGGAGGTTATGGTCAGCTTCGATACCGCGACGGGCACGCTTTTCTCCGCCGACGCGTTCGGTACCTTCGGTGCGCTCGCGGGAAACCTCTACGCCGATGAAGTGCCGTTCGAGCGCGACTGGCTCCCGGACGCGCGGCGGTATTATACGAACATCGTGGGCAAATATGGCACGCAGGTGACGGCACTGCTCAAGAAGGCGGCGGGGCTGGATATCCGGATGATCTGCCCGCTGCACGGACCGATCTGGCGCACGAACATCGGGTGGTTCATCGAGAAGTACCAGAAGTGGGCAACCTACACGCCCGAAGATAACGCCGTGCTGATTGCCTACGCGTCGGTCTACGGCGGGACGGAGAACGCCGCGAACATACTCGCCGATGAACTGGCAAAACTCGGCGTGCGCGGCATCACGATGTTCGATGTATCCGTGACCGACCTGTCGGAGGTCGTGGCAGAAGCGTTCCGCTGCAGCCATCTGGTTTTCGCGTCGACAACCTACAACGCGGGCATCTTCCGCAATATGGAGACGTTGCTCCTCGATCTCAAAGCGCACAACCTGCGCAAACGTACGGTCGCGTTGATCGAGAACGGCTCCTGGGCACCGACATCCGGTAAACTGATGCGTGAGCTGATCGGGTCGATGCGCGACATGACGATCCTGGACGAGACGGTCAGCGTAAAGTCGGCGGTCAGCAGGGAGGATTCGTCCGCACTCAGACGGCTCGCCGCCGCACTGTACGAGACAATGCCGAAGCGGACGATCGAACACGAGGCAAAGATCGAACCGAACGCGATGTTCAAGCTGTCCTACGGGCTGTTCGTCCTGACTGCCCGTGCTGACGGTAAGGATAACGGCTGCATCGTCAACACCGTCACACAGGTGACCGACAACCCCAAATGCATCCAGCTCGCGGTCAACAAGAGCAGCCTCACGCACGACATGGTGCTTGCGACAGGCGTGTTCAACGTTTCGGTCCTGACGACCGAGACACCGTTCAAGGTCTTCCGGCACTTCGGCTTCCAAAGCGGCCGTGAAGTCGACAAGTTCGCGGACTGCGAAGACATCCGTTCCGACAACGGCGTGCGCTACATCCCGAAGTATACCAACGCCTACCTCTCCGGCCGGGTTCTCTCCACGCAGAACCTCGGCACACATACGGTCTTCACAGCGGAGATCACACGGGCGGTCGTGCTGTCGAATGTACCGTCCGCGACATACCAGTACTACTTCGACCGCATCAAGCCCAAGCCCCAGCAGACCGAGAAGCCCGTGCGCGGCTATATCTGCAAAGTCTGCGGCTGGATCTACGAGGGCGATGAGCTGCCTGCGGATATCATCTGCCCGGTGTGCAAGCACGGTGCGGACGCGTTTGAAAAGCTGCCCGAATAACATCCGAAAAGGAGAATATGATATGAAAAAGTATACCTGCAATCTCTGCGGCTGGGTCTATGACGAAGCGGCGGGCGATCCCGACAACGGCATCGCGCCCGGCACAAAGTTCGAAGACCTCCCCGACGACTTCACCTGTCCGCTGTGCGGCGCGGGCAAGGATGAGTTCACCGCCGAGTAAATCATCAAAAAGAGCCTTTCCCTTTCCGGGAAAGGCTCTTTTTCTGTCCGTATGTTATTTCAGCCGCTGAGCGTTCTCGAGGATGATCTGCTCACTCTCGGGCTTCCACCCGTCGCGCAGGAAATAGCACACCGCGCTGCCATGCGGCTCATACCCGCCCTGCGGATACATGTCGGCGGTGCAGATGTAGCCGGGGTTGCCGTTGGAGTAGCCGGCGGTAATGACCTTACGCTCCGGCAGCAGCTTGTCCATGTGGTACTCATACTCGACGACAACCTCACCCTCAAGCGCGATGAACGTCAGGTGATCGCCCAAGTCGATACGCTGCATCGAGTACGGCAGTGTCTCCGGCAGCGTGTCGTAGTGGTCGAAGTACCAGCCGTTGCTCCATCCCTCGAGCGTATCGTCACGGTTCGCCGCGTAGTATTCCCGCGGGCGCTTCTCCTGTAACGGCAGCTCGAAGAAGATTTTCTTCGACGCGATTTTCCCCGTCACCGGTGTCATCGGCGCGCCAAGGATACGGTCAACCGCGTCCGCGAGCATCTTTCCGAACGTCTCGATATCGTCGTAGGTACCACCGCGGAAGGACGTGTGGTCGAGATCGTTGGCGTCCTTGACCGTCCGCACGCGGATGTTGCCGCAGCAGCCCTGCATGAACAGCGCTGTCACGCCCGGATAGCGGCTCTCAACCTCACGGCGCATCACGCCCGGCCAGTCGCCGCTGCCGTAGTCGAACCCGATCGTGCTCGGATGACAGGTGTGCTTGACCAAAACCGCCTTTGTCCT
>JAAZKA010000078.1 GCA_012800055.1 Clostridiales bacterium | reverse complement strand
TTGCCCCGACGCCCGCGAGCCGCAGAAACTCCGCGCGCTCGGACTCTTTGAACATCGGCATCCCTGAAAGCTTTGAGAACATCCACACGAAGCGTCCCTGCGACCAGGTGTATTTGTCGCGCGAGACGAGCCGGTCGCCGGAGTTGGTGAAGCAGTTTAAGTAGCCGCCGTACGTTTTGTCTTCGCAGCGCGGCAGCCAGAAGCTCAGGATATTGTTTGTCAGCTCATTTTGGTAGAAGCCCAGGAGCAGCTTACGCATTCTTTCGTTCATGGCATGACCCCCTATACAAGTTATTATATCGGATACGCCGGGCGATTGCAAGCCCCAAATCGGAACTATTTCCTGTCGGATCGCAAACATCACACGCGTCCGAATTGTCCGCCCGCCGCGTACATGTCCGAATCATCAACATAAGGAGAGCGCATCCATGTCAGTCACGGGAATCGTCACGAACATCCAGAAGTTTTCCATTCAGGACGGCCCCGGCATCCGCACGACCGTCTTCCTCAAGGGCTGTCCGCTGCGGTGCCGGTGGTGCCACAACCCCGAGGGGTTGGAGGCGTACCCCGAGCTTGCCTATCGTCCGACGCAGTGCGTCGGCTGCAGACGCTGTGCCGAGGTGTGCCCCAACGGCTGCCACACATTCGACGCGGAGGGGTACCATCTGTTCGACCGTACCGCCTGCGTCCGCTGCGGGAAGTGCGCGGAGGTCTGCGTCGGCGCGCTTGAGATGATGGGCCGTGAGCGCAGCGTGGAGGACGTTCTGCGCGTCGTGATGCAGGACAAGGCGTTCTACGACAACTCCGGCGGCGGCATGACGCTCTCCGGCGGTGAGCCGATGTTTCGCTTCGAGTTTGCCCTCGCTCTTGCGAAAGCGGCGAAGGAGCAGGGGCTGCACGTCGCGATGGAGACCTGCGGAGAGGCGTCCGCAGCCGCGTACGCCGCGATCTTCCCCTATATTGACCTCTTTCTCTTTGACTACAAGGAAACCGACCCGATGCGACACAAAGCGTACACCGGACGAGACAACACGCGCATCCTCGACAACCTCGCACGGCTGAACGCGGCAGGCGCGGAGATCGTACTGCGCTGCCCGGTGATTCCGGGGCTGAACGACCGCCCCGACCACTTCGCCGGAATCGCCGCGACAGCCGAGAAGTACGCGTGTATCCGTGAGGTCAACGTCGAGCCGTACCACCCGCTCGGGAAATCGAAGGCCGACAGCCTGGGGAAAAACTATCCGCTCGGTGACCAGAGCTTCCCGGAGGATGCCGCAGTCGCAGAGTGGATCGCCGAAATCCGAAAGGGTACCGGAAAGACCGTCCGCAAGGCCTGACAACAACATGTTATCATCATCTAAAACGTTTCATCCGGCATTGCTTTATGTGCGGAGATATAGTATAATCGATCTGTGCGGGATCGGTTTCCCGCAGGACGCCGACAGAACCGAAACGATAAGGAGGAAAACACATGAGTCTGACCATAACGGTGGATTACAAGAATGGCGCGCCGCTCCGGGGAGAAAATCCGCTCCCCGTATTCAGAGACCGCAGGCATTCGTGGGAGCCGACTGCGTTTCATCCGTCAATGCAGGAGAAGCATCGGCATCTGGTGGGGTACGAGTGCGGAACGCGCGTGCTGCCATACCGGATGCAGGATCGTTACGGCCGGGAACGTATGCCGATCGGTATCAAGGCGGCGGTGCTGGAAAACGAAAATCTGCGCGCGGTATTTTATCCGGAATACGGAGGCCGGCTCACATCATTGTACGACAAGGTGCATGATCGGGAGCTGGTACACAACAACCCCGTTTTTCAACCGGGGAATCTTGCGATTCGCGACGCATGGCTGTCGACGGGTATCGAGTTTAACTGCTCGCAGCTCGGACATCACTTTTTGACATGTTCGCCGATCTACGCCGCAAAATGCACGGATGAGAACGGCGAGGAATTTCTGAGGATGTACGAATACGAACGCTGCAAGGGTGTATTCTATCAGATGGACTTCCATCTGCCGAAAAAAGCGAAGTATTTGTATCTTTACGCGAAGATTGTGAACCCGACGGATTTGCCGCTGTCAACATATTGGTGGACCAATATTGACCTGCCGGAAAAGGAAGGCGTACGCGTCTTTTCTGCCACGGATGAGGTCATTTATTACATGTCGCGCGAACAGATGCAGGCATTGCCCAAGGGCGCATCCAACATGGCTGTCGGCAATCTGCCGTATCTCGATGCGGTGCCCGGCGTGGATGTGAGCTATCCGCGCAACTATCCGTTTGCAACGGACTATTTCTTTCAGATCCCCGAGAGCGAGCAGATGCCCTGGGAGGCAGCGGCATATCCGGATGGTTTTGTGATGTACGAAGCGTCGACAGGGGCGCTGAGATATCACAAAATGTTCTGCTGGGGAGTGAGCGCCGGCGGGCAGAAGTGGCGTGATTTCCTTGCGAATCCGGGTGAGGGCGATTTCTTTGAGATACAGGCAGGCTTGGCGCCGACACAGGGACACGGTTTGATTATG
>JAAZKA010000077.1 GCA_012800055.1 Clostridiales bacterium | reverse complement strand
CCACCTTGCCAAGGTGGAGGTAGCGAGTTCGAATCTCGTAACCCGCTCCATCTTCCCCTCTGAATATGACTTCAGTCTTTGAGGTCATCATCCGCGGGTTTAGCTCATTTGGTAGAGCGCCACCTTGCCAAGGTGGAGGTAGCGAGTTCGAATCTCGTAACCCGCTCCATGAAAGCGCACTTTTGTCTCCGGGGACGAAAGTGCGTTGTGTTTTCATGACGTGAGGTGCGGTTATGGACACAGGTACACGCGATTATTCGATTGATCTGGTCAAAACCGTCGCGATCACCGGAGTGGTGGTCATCCATGCCTGTGCACCGGGATTCAGCACGGTACGTACAGGCTCCTTCGAATGGGGGAGCGCACTGCTGTGGGGAAGCCTTGCAAGGGCAAGCGTCCCGCTGTTCCTGATGTGCAGCGGCGCACTGCTGCTCGACCCGGAACGCCCGCTGACCTTCCGGAAGCTGTACACGCGCACCCTCCCGCGCGTCCTCCTTGCGCTGTTCTTCTGGGCAGCAGCATACCGGCTGCCCGAGCTGCTGTGCGAAGGATTCAGCGTCGGCTCGGTCGTCCGGGTGCTCAAAGACCTGCTTGCGTTCCGGCATGAGCCGCACCTGTACTATCTTCACATCACGCTGCTTTTATA
This sequence comes from Clostridiales bacterium, assembly GCA_012800055.1. Lineage (GTDB taxonomy): Bacteria > Bacillota > Clostridia > Oscillospirales > QAMX01 > JAAZKA01. The sequence continues at coordinate 6,890 of JAAZKA010000077.1, read as the reverse complement.
CGCGTTCCTGCCGCTGACACGGGTGTTCGTGCGGCATGCGACGGAGAGGGAGCGCGGTATGCGCTGGGGTTGTGGTTTGTTGTGGGGATTCTCTATCCAACCACCCGCCCGTTCCGGCCTTTTACGCTGCTCGACGGGATCCCCGCACAGTGGATGATGAACATGGCCTACGCCAGCATCGGTTACAGTATGCTGGGGTACGCGCTTCGGAAATCCCCACCGTGCGTGTGGATTTCACGACTGCTTTTCCTTTGCGGCTTCCTGGGGGTCTTCGCAGGAACGTGGATTCTATCCGTGCGCGTTGGGATATACAACGAACACTTCCTCGAGGGTATGACTGTCGGCGTCTGTGCGATGGCCACGGGAATCTTCGGACGGTGCACGGCATTAAAAAAGACACCTTCGAGAAATACGCACGCGGTGGTCGCGTATCTCTCGAAGGCGTCCTTCTGTGTCTACCTGACGCATGTGTTTTTTCTTCGGCTGCTGATGCGTCTGAGTTTTCTGACCTCACCCCCGTACGCACTCACCATCCCTTTTCTCTCTGTATTGACGCTGCTGTGCGGCATCGCGGTGTACACCATCTTGTCACGCATCCCGTGGGTACGACGCTGGTTGATTTAACGCGTCCGTACGGTGAACTCCACCAGCCCCGCCTCATACTGATCGATGGCAAGCGTCCCGCCGTTCGCAAGAGCTCTCAGCCGCCGGAAGTCCGCACCGACATAGGACGGCAGCACATACGCCGCCGCAGAAATCGGCAGCTCATGCGTCGTATAGTAATCGCTCGCGAGCACCACATCCGCGTACGTCACGCCGTGCACATCGAGAAGCGCCGCATACTTACCCATGACGCTGCCGGTTATCAGGAACCGCACGCCCGCCGCTTCCGCGAGAACGGACAGCCGATTTGCGTCGCGTCCCTCCGCGTCCGACAGCATCAGCCGCAGTTTCAGCCCGGGCAGTTCCGCACACGTGTCAGCCGCAATGACCGTCCCGCTGACCGGTAACGTTTCGCCCTCTCTGATGGGAGGCAGCAGCGCCGTTGCGATCGGGATATCACCTGCCAGCTCTGCAACGCCGCCTACGCTGCCTTTCTTGTAGTCCGTCACAACCAGCAAGTCGATGTCGCGGATACCTCTATGCTCGAAGAAATCCCGCAGACCCTCCGCCGCTCCGATACCCCCGCAGTTGACCACCACGCAGTCATCGCCGCATGTGAAGACTGCGCACTGCCCGCCGCGTGTGTTGAGCGCCGTGACATGCCATGTTCTCTCATCGTCTATGTACCCGAGCATCGCCGTCAGAGACAGACAGATCGCGCATGACGCCGCGAGAATCCGCACAGCCTCCCGCGTCCGCCGTATAAACAGCAGCGCCAGATGTCCGTAGAGGGTCACCATGCCGATGAGTACGTATGGGTCGTCGCCGCGGAGTGTGGAGAAGGGGAGTGCCGCAAGCTTCGGCACCATCCACCGCTGGTATGTCACCAGCCATTTGAGAACCCATCCGAGCACCTCCGCGCCCCACGGCCATAATGTAAACGGCAGTCCGAAGATGCCCAGCCAGAACGTCAGTACCACCGCCCAGACGACAACTACGTTTGCGATTGGTGCAATCAGCGAGATCGTCCCGAAGTAGAAAACCATCAACGGCAGAATAAACACCTGAGCGGCCAGCGTCGTTGCAATCAGACTGACAGGAATGCCAATGACCTTACGGAACATACGGCTGACGTTGAGAAACGGACGCATCAGCAACCTTTGCAGCTTATTCCCGTACAGAATCAGTCCAAGCGTCGCGGAAAAAGACAGCCACAGCGACGCGTCCTGGACTGCGTATGGATTGACCAGCAGCATCCCGCCAAGGGTCAAAAAGAGTGTATTAATGGGGTCGCTGCGTTCATCGAGCAGGTTCGCAGTCAGCAGGACACTTTGCATGACCGCAGCGCGCGTGACGGACGCACCGGCGCCGACCATGTACGAAAACAAAAGAATCGCGGGGAAGGCGAGTGCACTGCCCAGTTTCCGGCGGAAGAGCAGCAGGAACACGCCCGCAATCAGCGAGACGTTCATGCCGGAGACCGCCATCACATGCGACAGCCCGACGGTACGCATATCCGAGACGTAGGTCTCTGGAAGCTGTGTCTTATCGCCCAAAACCAGCGAGACGATGATCGCGGCGTCCTCCGGCGTACAGATCTCCTTGTAGCGCCGGGCGACCCAGTGTGCCCATCGCGCGGGGGTGACATGGCGCAGGAAGGTGTATGCGGTCAGGCGGCCTTCCGTGAGTGTGTACTTCTCCAGCGGTTTGGCAAGCACGTAGACCCGCTGGGCGCGATAGTAAGTCTCGCGGTCGATGTTTTCCCAGCGCGTCGGGACGGAGAAATGGACGCGGCCGGTAAATCGCTGCCCAGGCTCGAGCGATTCACCGGCGTCGAGATAGATATAGGTATAGAAGTTCCGCACACCGCGGCCGTTGACCTCCTCAACGCACAGCCTTGTGCGGATGCGGTCATCATAGGCCGTACCGTAGTCGAGCACCGTCGCGCGGATGTCAACGTTGCGTCCGGCGACGCTCAATGTTGGCCGGTAAAACCAGGCGTCAAATCCGAGCGCGGCGATTCCGGCCGCGAGCAGTCCTATGCAGACGGCGGTCAACACGCGCGTGATTCCGCCGTATTTGTGCTTTTTTTGACGCAAAAAGATGCAAACGGCGCATAAACATAGCCCCGACGCTGCACAAATCCATTTGGCAGCGTCAGGCAGCACCGTGAACGCCAGCATTGCCGCCGCGATCGTCCCGCCGAGCCAGACCATCGGCCGCAGCCCAAGTGCCGTGTATTTTTCAGGCGTCGTCATCCTCGTCCGGCTCCTTCGTGTCGTCCGTACGCGGCACATAGTCGGAAAGGGGATTTGCGCGTGCCGCCTCACGGATGCTGTCGCTTGCCAGATGTGTATAGATTTGTGTCGTGGAGAGGTTTTCGTGGCCTAAGAACTCCTGAACCGTGCGGATATCAACGCCGTTTTGATACATCAGCGTCGCTGCCGTATGCCGCAGCTTATGGGCAGAGTAACCGCGCCCTGAGAGTCCTGCGACCATCAGGTGCTTTTCTACAAGCTTTTTAATATTTTGCACGCTGATCCGGTTTCGCTGACGGCTGACAAAAAGCGCGTCCTTATCCTTCAGGGAATCCGGTATCAGACGCTCCGGGAGATACTGTTCAATTGCGTCGATACAGGCGTCGTTGAGATATAATAAACGTTCTTTATTACCTTTTCCGCGCACTCTGAGCGTATCTTCCTGGATACTCGAACGGTTGAGCGCTGCCAGCTCCGATACACGCAGGCCGCAGTTTAAGAACAGCACCAGGATACAATAATCACGCGCGCGGAACTGACCGTCGACGGCGTCGAGCAGTGCGTGAGCTTCGTCGATCGTGAGGTATCTCGGCAAGGACTTTTTAATTTTAGGCGATTCCAGCTCAGCGGCGGGGTTGTAGTCCAAGTAGTTGCGTTTGACAGTCAGGAACTTGAAAAAAGTGCGCAGCGACGCAACCTTACGTGCAAGGGCTTTGTCGTCGTCGCCGAGGGGCGAGTCGGGGCTGCGGTGAAACTTCGGACGCTCACGTGCGGCAAAGCTCAGATAGTCATAGAGCTGTCCGAGCGTGACGGTACGCAGCAGATTCGCATCGACATCGGTAATGGGAATTTCGTTGAACGGCGTCTCGTCCGGTGTCAACTTGCGCGCGCGCTTAAGATAACGAAAAAACGTCTGCAGATCGCGACCGTATTCAGCAACGGTCAGCGGCGACAGGCGGCGGATGGCGGATTCAAAGTTAAGGAATTCTGATAATATCTCAGGATATTCGTTTGGGAGCGCAGGCATGTATAAAACCCCGTTTCAATGGTGTACCTTGATTATACACCATAAAACAGGGTTTTGCAAGGGGAATTTCGGAAAATGACTCCCCCGACTTATACAAAATCTTTATTTTGTATAAGTCAGCATCTCGCTTTCGAGTGTGCTTCTCTACTCCCGCAGGTCTCTATTGGCTCTGCCGCGGCTACTCTGGATTCCGGCTCGGCACCAAAGATCAAGCCGCAGCCCGTACATGAGCGGTCTTCCTTCCTCACGTATAGTTTCATCGTCACCTACAGCGCGCGGCACCGGCGTTCCAATCTGCGAGGTTTTACTCGGCGATCGTAATTGTAACATCCCATCTGTTCTTTCGCATTGCATTCATTATACCACGGTGATTTGAAATAACAACCTCCATTATATCACAGCTGCGTTACACGTCTCCCACCCCCGGACCATGCCGCATTTGTATTGCAGGTATGTGATAAATATCTGCACAAATGTAAATTTTCTGTGAGACGGTAGACAAGTGTTGACCGATGTGGTATGATGAGGTCAACAATTGTTGACCTATAAATAGGAGGACACGGACGATGAAAAACGGAGTCAATCTCTCCGACGGCGAGTGGAAGCTGATGAAGCTCTTATGGGAGCAGCCGCGCACGGTTGCGGAATTGGTGCAGGCATGTGCGGACGACACGGGCTGGAAAAAGAACACGCTGTTCGTGATGCTCGGACGGCTGGAGCGGAAGGGTGCGGTACGGTGTGAAGACGGCACGGTGAAACGCTTCTACCCTGCCGTCACGCGTGAGGACTGTGAAGCGCTGCAGACGCGGGGCTTCCTCGAGCGGGTCTACGATGGCAGCGTCGGGATGATGGTCAGCGCGATGGTCTCACGGCAGGCTTTAAGCGAACAGGATATAGACGAGCTACGCAAAATTCTCGAGCGCGCGGAAAGGACGCAGGAGCATGCTTGAACTGATCGTCACCTCATCGGTGCTGATTGCGACGATCCTGCTGGTGCGGTGGATCTTCCGGGAAAAGGTCAGCCGGAGGTTTCTCTACGCGCTGTGGCTGCTCGCGGCACTGCGGCTGCTGCTGCCGTTTCCGTTGCTCGAGAGCGGTTTCTCGGTGATGAACGGCTTTCCGGAGATACCGAGAATGCAGGAGGTCTATTCCCTGCCGGTCAACCGTATGCCTGTTAAGGATTCCGGCGTCGTCGTTTCCGATAACGGGACAATACACGACACCAACAGCTTCGGCTATGCGCAGCTCTCCCCGGACAGCACAACGGTTACGCGCTACGCTGCAAAGTTGGACGTGAAAATACTCACGGGCATCGTCTGGGCATCCGGGAGTATCCTTGTCGGCGCGTGGTTTGTATGCTGCAACGTCCGCTTCACCCGAAAGCTGCGGCGTACCCGGCAAGCGATATCTGCGGATTGTATGCTGCCGGTCTACATCAGCGACAGTGTGCCGTCGCCATGCCTATGCGGAGTGTTCCGTCCGGCGGTCTATCTGACCCCGAAGTCCGCACAGCCTGAGATGCTGCCGTATGTCCTCACACATGAGCTGTGCCATTACCGCCATAAGGACCACCTGTGGAATCTGCTGCGCGGAGTGCTGCTGACGGCGTACTGGTGGAACCCGCTGGTATGGCTGGCGGCGGTTCTGTCGAAAAGTGACGCGGAGCTGTCGTGCGACGAAGCGGTACTTGCACAGATCGGAGATGACCGCCGCATCGCCTATGGGAAGACGCTGCTCGAGATGGTACGCGTGCAGCCGTCCGTAGGAACGCTCGCGCTGCAGGCAACCGCAATGGTCTCCGGCAAACGGGAGCTTCAGGAGCGCGTCACACGCATCGCAAAGCGGCCCCGGATGCTGCTCCCGGCGCTGTTGATCGCGCTGCTGCTCATCGGAGTGAGCGTCGGGTGTACGTTCACCGGCGCACGGACAGATGGTTACAGCATAATCATCACCACCGCATGCCGTGCAGAAGGTCTGCGAGAGGACGGCGACGGTGCGTACCTGGCCATTGTCGCGGACGGGAACGCCGATCTCGTGGGCGTATCGGACGCCCGGGAGTACCGGCTGACGCGGGAGCTTGCAAGGGAAACTTTCGAGGCGCAGCTTCCCCGCATCATCGGCGTGACGCTGACAGTTGAACTCCCGCGCAACGTCTACCGCAAACTCGACGCATCTGCGAAAAACGCGCTGGAGCGTCAGCCGCTCGAGACGGTGGTCTACGGCGGACTGTACGGCGAGTATGTAACCGTGACGGGCATCAGTTGGGATGACTCCGACGGCACGGAGTCGACGCTGACCTCCTGCAACCTGACGCTCTTCAGCAGCGGTACGGTTACGCGCATGTTCTCGGCATTTGAATCGGACACCGGATATCAGACGATACGGGATGTGTGGATGAGCTACATGTTCAGCTCCTATGCCGAGCCGGGACCTGAGCTGACGGAGTATATCGAGGTGCGGATGAACTATGAAAACGGCGAGACGCACAGCTACTACGCGTATGAGGAGGACGGACGCTGCTGGATGCAGCGCAGTGAGAATGGTATGCGCGGGCCGCTCAGTCAGGAGAACTACGGGAAGCTTTTGGCGCTGCTGGATGTATCTCCCGGGACGGTTCCGGCAACGGCATCTGCGCAAACGACCGAAGCGCCGACCGCGTCAAACGGCGCGTACATATGGGAGGAAAACGCCGGGACGCTGACGGCGCCCGCGCTGACGGCTGACATGACAGCCGGGGTGGACGTATTGGTGGATTATGCGGACGCGCATACGCTGGTGTTTCACGGGTACTTCGGGCTGTCCGTGTATGACCTGGACGAGGGATGCGTCATGTATGCGTATGACCTCGGGCAGGCGCTGGGTACAACGATCGTCCAGGGCAGCGACTGCGCACTTGTGGGCGTCAGTAAGGACGGCGCAACCATCCAACTCCTGCGGATGACCGACACAGGCGCGCTTCCGTGGATGTATGAGATTGACACGCGAACCGGTGCGTACGCGGT
>JAAZKA010000002.1 GCA_012800055.1 Clostridiales bacterium | reverse complement strand
CACTGGTCCCCCATGTTCGACAACAAACCCCTGGCTATGGAAGGCGCGTTCGACTCTTCCAACCTCTGCTTCTGGGACACCGTCCGCGGACGCTATACCGCCTATATCAGAAACTTCCACGATATTCCCGACGGCGACGTCAACCGCGGCATCCGCGACATCCGCGTCAGCTACTCCGACGACTTCGAGCACTGGACGGAACCGAAACTTCTCGACTACGGCAGCGGCGACGATATCCCCCTCTACGTCTCCGCCGCGCAGCCCTACTTCCGCGCACCCGAGTATTTCGTCGCCTTCCCGATCCGCTACGTCGAACATCCCGCGTGGAGTCCCGCGTTCGACCAGCTCTCAAACCCCGAGCACCGCAAATATCGCATCTCCTTCCATCCGCGCTACGGTCTCGCCGTCACCGACTGTCTCTTTATGTCCACACGCGACGGCGAACATTGGCAAAAGTCCGACGAAGCGTTCCTGCGTCCCGGACCGGTGTGCGACAAGAGCTGGGTCTACGGCGACTGCTACCTCTCCGTCGGTATGGCGGCTACCCCGTCCGACCGTCCCGGCGCACCCGACGAGATCTCCCTCTACGCCTGTGAAAATCACTGGAACGGCCCCAAACAGATACGCCGCTATACGCTCCGCGCCGACGGCTTTATGTCCCTCCATGCGGGCGGCGCACAGACCTTCACCGAAACCGCTACCCTCACCTTCGAAGGCAGCACGCTCGAGCTGAACGTCTCCACCTCCGCCGTCGGCTCGGTACGCGTCGAGCTGGCCGATGCCCACGGCCGCGTCTACGAAGGATTCTCATTCAATGACTGCGATGATATTTTCACCGACCGCCTCGACTACCGCGTCACCTGGAACGGCAGCACGGATGTCTCAAAGCTCACCGGAAAACCCGTCCGGATGCGGTTTATCATGCGCGAGGCCGATCTGTATTCGTTCCGGTTCGTATAACCCCGCACATCCGTATGTGCGGTACGCCCGTGTATTCATAAGTTAAGGGGATTTGTCCATGCTCATCCGACCCATCCGTCCCGACGAGGCCGCAGCGCTCGAGAAGCTGCGCGCGGCGGCGTTCTCGTTCAAGGCAGACCCTGAACATACCCGCCCGATCGTTCATGAAACCCTCGGCGCGTATGACGATGGGGTCCTGCTCGCGTCGATCACCATCCGTCCCTATACCTGCAACTGGTGCGGAGAGTATCTGCCGGCATTGGGCGTCGGGGGCGTGTCGACGATGCCGCTTGCCCGCCGCGCCGGTGCCATCCGAAAGCTGTTCGGGGAACTTGACCGGCTGGCTGCAGAGCGCGGATGGGCGTGGGGCATGCTCTACCCGTTTTCCTATCCCTACTACCGCCAGTTTGGGTATGAGCGTCTCGATCCGCCGCACAATTACACCATCCCGCTGCCTTCGTTCGACTGTGTCCCGCGCTGCAGTGACGGCGTGCTGTATGACGGCTCACAGGCCGACGCTCTCTTCGCGATCCACCGCCGCTACGCCGACGCGCATAACCTCATGGCGCTCCGCGACAACGCGAACGCCTGGGATGCAACCCCCGAGCGCAGCCTCCGCTACACCTACCTCCACCGCGATCCGTCCGGCACCTTCGACGCCTACGTCACCCTCACCTACGCCGCCGACGCCATCGAGGTCAGTGAGCTTGCCTATACCTCCCCCGCGTCCCTCACCGGCGTGCTGGGGATTCTCCGGCTGTTTGAGGGCCAGCGCAAGCAGCTGAGGTTCCCGGCTCTGCCCGCGACGTCACCGGTCATCGGGATGCTCTCCCGTTACGAGATCACCGAGCGCAGCATCTACAACGGCGTTATGGGCCGTGTGCTCGACACGGAGACGCTGCTGCGGAAAAATTCCTACCCCGATGTCTCCGGACACTTCACGCTCACCGTACATGACGCGCTGCCGTCCTGCGCCGGAACCTTCACCGTCGCCTACGCGAACGGTCACGCCGACGTTTCGCGCACCGACCGTCCCGCCGACGTCGAGACCGACGCTCCAAACCTCTCGCGCATCCTGCTGTCTGGCATCGGTTACACGGCGGAGGAGTTGCCCTACCTTCCGAACACCCGCGTTCTGGACACCGCCCGCGCCGCCGATTTCTCCCGCGCATTCCCCAGACGCTCCGTCCACCTGATGGAACACTTCTAAACCGTTTCTCCGCAGGTTGGGATGCCTTCATCTCCGATACGTTTTGCAAATCCATACAGGCGGACACGGCACGCCGTGCCCCTACGAAAACAACCGGCGGTACGAAACATACTGCCTCATATAAAGGATATCATGGGAAAAATACATAAGCTTTCACAGCATGTGGCAAACTGCATCGCGGCGGGAGAGGTCGTTGAAAATCCCGCGTCGGTCGCCAAGGAGCTTTGCGAGAACGCCATCGACGCCGGTGCGACTGAGATTACCGTCTCCATGCGCGGCGGCGGCATCACCGAGCTGTCTGTCGCGGACGACGGCTGCGGCATGACCCCCGAAGACGCCGCCCTCGCGTTTCAGCGTCACGCCACCAGTAAACTCTTCACTGAAGCTGACCTCTCCGGACTCGTCACGCTGGGCTTTCGCGGCGAAGCGCTCGCCGCCATTTCCGCCGTTTCGCAGGTCACCATCGAGACGCGTACCGCCGACGCTGACGTCGGGACGCGCCTGACACTCGACTGCGGCAAGATCATCGAGCGTGGAGACGCCGTCATCATGCCCGGTACCACCATCACCGTCCGCGATCTGTTCCGCAATACGCCCGCGCGGATGAAGTTCCTGCGCACCAACGCCGCCGAGGGCTCCGCCGTCGCGTCCGTCGTCGGCAAGCTCGCGCTCTCCCATCCCGAAATCCGCTTCACCTTCCTCAACGATACCCGCACTGCCTTCTCCACCGACGGCCAGGGCGACCTCATGGAAACCCTCACCGCCGTCTGCGGACGTGACTTTGCACAGAACCTATTGAAGATCGATGCCGCCGACCAGGAGGGCAGCGGTCTGGAAACGCGTGTCTGGGGCTATGTCACCCCGCCGCAGGCCGCCCGTGCCTCCCGTGCGATGCAGTTTTTCTTCCTCAACGGCCGCTCCATTCAGAACCGCACGATCCTCGCCGCACTCGAGGAGGCCTATCGCGGCTTCCAGACCACCGGCAAGTTCCCCGGCTGCGTCCTCCATCTCGCGCTTGACCCCGAACGCGTCGATATCAACGTCCATCCCAACAAGCTCACCGTCAAGTTTGCCAACGACAACGACGTCTTCCAGGCCGTCCACCGTGCCGTACGCGCGGCGCTTGAGCATAACACCGCCCGCCCCGCGTTCTCCTTCACCACCCATCCGCAAGCCGCAGCCATCCCGGCCATCCCTGCATCACGTCCCGACGGTGACGCCAAACTGCCCGATAGCTGGGGCAAACCCGTCGCCTTCGTACCGCCGCCGCGCCCCACGCCCGTCATCACCACCCTCCCCGGCAACCAGCTCACCGCTATCCGTACCCCCAAGCCCGCACAGCCGCTGCGCATCCATGACGCCGCGCCGCAGACACAGGACGCTGCCTTTGCCGCGCTCGGGGATGACGCCGTACGCACACCGCAGCCCGTACCGGAGAAGCCGCAGCCCGTACCACCCGCGTCCGAAGATACGCCGCCGCGCGTACTCGGTGTGCTGTTCGGCACCTACATCGTCGTTGAGCATGGGGATGAGGCCGTATTCATTGATTTCCACGCGGCACATGAGCGCATCCGGTATGACAAGCTGCTGTCGGAGTACCGTGCGGGCGGAGTCGTGTCGCAGACATTGTTGTCATCGCTTCTGCTGCCGCTGCCGCCGGAGGAATACACTGCCGTGCTCGCCAATACGGAGCTTCTGCAAAAGTGCGGACTGGAACTGGACGCGTTCGGTGAAGACACCGTCGCAATCCGTGCGCTGCCGGCAGGCGTGGAGCCGGATGAGGCTCCCGCGCTGCTGCGAGAGTTGTGCGAGAGTGTCCGTGCCGACGGTGAAACCGAGCGCGCGCTGGAGATGCTGCACTGCGTCGCGTGCCACAGCGCCGTACGCGCCGGAGATTCGCTGACGCCTGCCGAATGCGACGCGCTCGCCGTACATGTGCTCTCCGACCCGGATCTGCGCTTCTGCCCGCACGGACGGCCCGTCGCGGTGATCATGAAGAAGCGTGAGTTCATCCGGAACTTCTCGCGCGGATAGATGGGAGATCATATGGAAAAACTCGTCTGCGTCGTCGGGCCGACGGCGTCGGGGAAGACTGCGCTTGCCGTCGCTCTGGCAAAAGCGTACGGCGGGGAAATCATCTCCGCCGACTCGATGCAGCTCTACCGCGGTATGGACATCGGCACCGCCAAGCCCGACGAGGAGGAACGTGCCGGAATCCCCCACCACATGCTCGACATTATAGACCCGTCCGAGGAATATTCCGCCGCGCGCTACGCCGAAGAAGCACGGGTATGCGTCGACGGCATCCGCGCACGGGGACATCTTCCGATCGCCGCCGGCGGGACAGGGCTGTACATCAACGCGCTGCTCGGACGCGTATGGTTCGAGCGGGAGGACAGTGACCCGGCCTATCGCGATGAGCTGCGCGCCTACGCCGGGACGTATGGGAATGATGCGCTCTACCAAAAGCTCGCGGCACTCGATCCCGCGTACGCCGCGACCGTACATCCGAACAATGTCCGGCGCGTCATCCGGGGTCTGGAAATCATCCGTGTGAGCGGGAAGCCCGTCAGCGAACGGCTCACGTATGCGCGGGAAATGCCCCTCGCGTATGAGCCGGTGATCATCGGGCTGTGCCCGGACAACCGCGAAACGCTCTACCGGCGCATCGACCGGCGCGTGGATGCGATGCTCGCGGCGGGTCTGTGGGACGAAGCCGCGCGGCTCCATATCCGGTCGCTCTCCGATACCGCAAAACAGGCGATCGGGTATAAGGAACTGTTCGCGTACTTCGAAGGCGCCTGTACACGGGAGGAAGCCGTCGGGCAGCTGAAACTGAACACGCGGCGCTACGCCAAGCGCCAGCTCACCTGGTTCCGTGCAGACCCGCAGGTGCAGTGGATTTATTATCCGGAAGATGTTAACTTTCATTTAATTTTACAGAAATTGCGCGACATTCTGAAAACGTATGGTATAATAGAACCATAAGTATCCCGCACTGTGAATGAAAAAGGAGCTATGAACCATGTCAGGCAAGCCGCGCAGTTTACAGGATGTCTTCCTCAACGAAGCACGCAAGGAAAAAATGCAGGTGACGGTCTACCTCACCAACGGCTTCCAGCTGAAAGGGTACGTCAGAGGCTTCGACAACTTTACGGTGGTGCTTGATTCCGACGACCGCCAACAGCTCATTTATAAGCATGCGCTGTCAACCATCGCCCCTGCGCGTCCTCTCAAATATACACAGGCGGAGGATCAGGAAGAAGAATGACTTCTACGCAAAGACGCGTGCAGCGCTACATACGACAGTACGAGGATCGGCGTCTGCGAAAGAGCCGCAGACGTTTCCTTGTACTGCCTGTACGTTTGCTGTTTGGTCTGCTGTTCACGGCGGTCGGCGTCTACTTCACCGTCCAGATTTATAACGCGGTAAACATCCCCATGCAGACCGTCACGGCGCTGTCTACGACTGTCAACGACGAGCTGTCGGCGGTGGGCTACTTCGTGCGCGCGGAAACCGTCATCACCGAAAATTACACGGGGATTCTGCAGTACACCGCCGTCGACGGGGACAAGCTCTCGAAATCGGAGGTCTATGCCAACGTCTATTCCGACGCCTCCGCCGCGGAGATCACCTCCGAAATCCAGACGCTCACCACCCGTATCCAGACGCTCGAGGCGGCGCTCGCTTTCGCCAACGCCGAAAGCACCGAAAGCGCCGACGCTGTCGGCACCGAAAATCTCGCCGCCGACATCCGCTCCTCGCTCCTTGAGGTCAACACCATCGCCGACTCGCGCGGGTATTCCCTCATGTCCGACGCTTCCGATACGCTCGAGGAGCTTATCATCAACCGTGACTTCGCCGTCGGATCCGTCGCGGACGTCGAGGCCACCATCACGCAGCTAAAAAGCCGCGTCACCCGTCTGCAGAACAGCATCGGTACCCGCGAGAGTGCCCTTTATTCTCCCCGCGCCGGCTACTTCGGCCGTACCGTCGACGGCTATGAAGCTCTCCTCACACCCTACTTCATCAGCCGCATGACCCTCGACTCCTATCTCGCACTCGATACCCTCGAGCCGGAGATTCTCCCGAACGTCGTCGGCAAGGTCGTCACCGACTTCACCTGGTACTTCGTCACCACCCTCAACCCCGACGACGCCGCCTGTCTCACCGTCGGAAAATACCTCTACCTCCAGTTCGACGCCACCGGCGACCTGCTCGTCCGTGCCAAGGTCAACGACATCCGCCGCCAGGGCGATACCGACTCCCTCGTCATCTTCGAAAGCGACCGCTGTATCGACAGCCTCATCAGCCTGCGCCGCCAGTCCGCCCGCGTCATCCTCGCCACTTATGAGGGACTGAAGGTGCCCAAGGAAGCGCTGCGTATGGATAAGGAATATAATCTCGGTGTCTACGTCATCACCGGTATGTACGCCGAGTTCAAACCGATCACCCCCGTCTATGAGACGAAGAATTACTATATCGTCAAAACTGACCCCTCCAGCACCAAATCGCTGCTTTTGTACGATGAGATCATCCTCACGGCGCGCGGACTCGAGAACAAGAAGGTCATCGCGTAGAGACAAATCCGAAATAAGAAGGCCAAACTATGGAACCCATAGCGGAAAACGTAAAACGTGGGCGCGAGCGGATCGCCGAGGCCTGCCTGCGCGCCGGACGCCCGGAAACATCTGTCACACTCGTCGCGGTGTCCAAAACCCAAAGCCCTGAGATCATCCGCCGGGCATATGACGCGGGTGTGCGCGACTTCGGAGAGAACCGCGTTCAGGAGCTTATCAAGAAGTACCCGTCCTACGACGGCGCGCGCGTCCACATGATCGGCCACCTGCAGACCAACAAGGCTGCGCTCGTCACCAGCCGCTGCGCGCTCATCCAGTCGGTCGACAGCATCCGTCTCGCGCAGACCATCGACCGTGCGGCTGAGAAGAAGGGATGTGTGCAGAACGTCCTCGCCGAGCTGAACATCGCGCGCGAAGCCGATAAGAGCGGGCTGATGCCCGAAGCGCTGGATGAATTTCTGGATCAATTTCGGGAATTTTCTCATCTGAAGCTGTGCGGATTGATGACCATCGGGCCGAAGCCGGAGAATGAACAGTCGAACCGGAAATATTTTGAAAAATGTTATCGGATTTATGTTGACAAACGCGCGAAAACATGCAATAATATTGTATTAGAGATTTTATCCATGGGCATGAGCCGGGACTACGCTGCCGCTATCGAGGAAGGCGCGACGATGGTTCGTGTCGGCACCGCCATTTTCGGGGAGCGTTTCTACCCCGCCACATAAACTTTTGGAGCGTGTGATATTATGGGATTCATCAATAATCTGATGCGCTATGTGCGCGGCGAAGACTACGAAGAAGACGAGGTCATGGAGGAAGAGGTTCCGCAAGAGGAACCTGTCCGCCGCTGGTCACCTTCGGAACGCAATGACCGTTACTCTCGTTCGGAGAAGTCCGAGCGCGCTGCCGAACGTACCGTGCGCAGCGAAGCCCGCGACTATTCCGCCAATAAGGTCGTGAATATCCATACCGTCACGCAGCTCTCTGTCGTACTCGTCAAGCCCGAGCGCTACGAGCAGGCTGCCGATGTTGCCGACCACCTCAAGGATAAGCGCACCGTCGTGCTCAACCTCGAGCAGACCAACCGCGAGATTGCCCGCCGTCTGCTCGATTTCCTCTCCGGCGTCGCCTATGCCAACGAGGGCAAAATCAAGAAGGTTGCCAACTCCACCTATATCATCACACCGTACAACGTGGATATCCAGGGAGACATCATCGACGAGCTGGAAAACAACGGGCTGTACCTGTAGCGCCATAGAGAACGGAGGCCGGAAGGAACGTGCAACTTCTCGCGACCTTGATATCGCTGATCCTGCGTCTGTTCCAGGCGCTGCTGTTTATCCGCGCGATTTTGTCGTGGTTTCCGATGAATCCGGACAGCATGCTCAACCGCTTCTTTGTGTCCGTCACCGAACCGATGCTGCTGCCCGTGCGCACACTGCTGTATAAAATCCCGGCACTGCGGCGCTTCCCGTTCGATCTGTCTTTCATCGTTGTATTTCTGCTGCTGCAGCTTCTGATCGCGCTGCTGTAACACTGCTCAAGAACCAATCAACATCAATCAAGGGGCTGGAATGAAATGCTGACACCGCAGGAAATAACAGAGAAAAAATTCGATAAGGTCATGGTCTGGGGCTACGACATGAACGGCGTCGACAGCTTCCTTGAGGCGGTGGAAGCCGACTATGCACAGCTTTATAAAGAAAATATCACCCTCAAGAGTAAGATGAAAGTGCTCGTCGCAAAGATCGACGAGTACCGCAAGGTCGACGAGTCAATGCGCAAGGCGCTGCTCAGTGCGCAGTCGATGGCCACCGATATCGTCGAGCGTGCCAAACGAGAGAGCGCGTCCCGTGAAGAAGCCGTCGAGCAGGAGGTCTCCCGCAAGCTCTCCGAGATGCAGGAGCGCATCGTCGCCGAGGAGCAGCGTCTCGAGGAGGCCAAGACCTCGGCCCAGGCGTTCATCGAGCGCATCATGTCCATGTACGCCAAGGAGCAGGAGCTGCTCACCGCCATCCGCGACCGTGAGTTCGCAGGCCGTGAGGTGCCGCGCACCGCAGCCGTCCCTCAGTCCGCACCCGCCGCGCCGGTCTATGACGATGCGGACGACTCCCTTCCCGATACCGTTTCGCTCCCGTCGTTCGATGAGCCGCCCGTACAGCCGGTTCGCAGACGCGAACCGGAACCCGCCGTACGCAGGCGTGAGCAAGATCCTTCGGTTCGGGTGCGTGAGTCCGATCCGCATGAACGCTATTATACGGACGATGAGGATGACGAGACCATCGTACTGACCCCGAAACCGCGCTTCGAGTTCAACAACCTGCAGTTCGGTGAGCAGTATAAACCGAAGAAATAGAACACAGGCGAACGCACCGAAAGGCTGAACGGTACGTTCGCCTGATTTTATACAAAGCGCTTGACATGCGAACAGTTGTATGGTACAATGCCGAAAAGGGGTTGAGTTGCATGGATCTGGTGACGCGAATCCGGGCGCTGTGCCGTCAGCGGGCAATCACGCTGACGGAACTGGAGCGCGTATGCGGGTTCGGGCAGGGAGCAATCGCGAAATGGGCGTACAAGATCCCGTCGGTCGCACGTGTGGAAAAAGTGGCGGATTACTTCGGCGTGAGCGTGGACTATTTGCTCGACCGCACGGTACCGGCACAGGACGCGTCGAAGCTGAGCGGCGCATACCTGAGCCTGGCGCGGACGGCGCAGGACTCGGGCATCGCGCCGGAGGACATCGAGCTGCTCATCGAGGCGGCACGCAGCATCCGGGATAAGAAATGACACCGAAGCTTGCTGCACTGTACCGTAGGGTCGATGAGCTGCGGCGTCTTTGGCGTGTATCCATGTGTCCGATCGACCCCTTCCTCATCTGCGACGGACTGCCGGACGTGACGCTGCGGGAGTTTCCGTTTGCGTCGACAAACATGAACGCGTCGCTCGTGGCGTGCGAGGACGGCGGGTATCTGATCACCCTCAACAGCCGCCGCACCCTGCGCGAACAAGCGTTCGACTGCGCTCACGAGCTGATGCACTACGCGCTCCATCCGCGCGGCGGCATCTCCGACTCCGAATGCGAGTGGCAGGCCGACCAGGGTGCGCTCGAGCTGCTCATCCCGCGCGACGTCCTCCTGCACCGCATCGACCTGTGCCGCCCCGCTCTTACAGGCTCCAACCGCCGACGTTTCCTTTCCGCCCAGGCTAATTTTTTCGGTGTCACCGAAGCTGTCTTCCGCAGACGGCTGGAGCAAGTGCACAGTGAATCCCGCGGGCTTCACTGGTGAGAAGTTGAGGGGTTCCGCTGTGACGGGGACGAGAGTCGGTGAACAAGTGAACAACGGGGGCGCACGCTGTGCTTTTAGCGTGCGCCCCCGTTACTATTCATTCGTTCCTATCCTCCGCAGGGATCATGATTCCTGCCGGAGTGGAACGGTTTATACTATTCACTGTCTTTGACCGTGTAGTTGCCGTAGATGAGGAACTTGTTGGTAGAGCTGGTGGCTGTAAAGCCGCGGCCGGCGACGGTGACGACATAGAAGTTGTTGATTGTGAGGGAACCGCCGGCGACAAGCTCGGTCGCGGTGGACGCGTTGATCAGACCCGGAGACGACGGGGAGAAGCACGTCGCACTGCCGATGCGCGGGAGGATCATGCCGCCGACCTCGAAGATGTAGGTCTGACCTTTCTCGATCTCGCACATGCGCCAGCCGCTTTGCACCGCGGATGTACCGGTGCCTTCGGTTGTACCGGCGCCCATCTGCTCGAGCACCTTCGCCGCGACCGCGTTGATGAACTTCTCGTCGGTCGAGAGGTCATCGTTGCGCGACTCGAACTTGGCGATGATGTCGTCGATCTCGGCGGTGTAAGCCGCGAGCTTCTGGTTGATCTCCGTGTCAAACTCGACGACACGCTTGTCGATGGTCTCGTTGACCTTTGCGATCGTGTCGGGCGCAAGGACGTCGGTTATGTAGCTTGCAGAGACGAGAGGATCGCTGCCGTTTGTTTTATACTCCGCCGCGACAGCCATAAAGCCGGCCATCAGCAGCAGCACCAGCAGTACTGAGCTGGTCGTGATGATCCATTTGCGCTTTGTCATGGGATGAACCTCCTTTAGTCTATGTACGGGAAGCGGGTGTCTGCGCTCCCCATAACCCTTTCATTCTGTGACGATATCGAAACTCACGGCCAACGCCTCGTCGACCTTCTCAATGATCCGCTTGTTCACGCTTCGCCGTTCTTTATATACGGCGTGCAGTTTGGGATATACGTCCTACTCCACGGCGATACGCGGGATCCGCGAACCGATACGCGTGACAAGCTCATACGCGATGGTTCCGCACGCCGCAGCCTGCGTATCCGGCGACAGAAATAAATCTCCGCTCCGTCCGAATACCAGCACATCGTCGCCGCGTTCCACGCCGGGCACATCCGTCACGTCAAGCATACACGCATCCATGCACACGGTTCCGACCATCGGTACCGTCACGCCCCGGACGTTCATCACGCCCTTGTTCGTCAGCGCGCGCGGCAGTCCGTCACCGTACCCGAGCCGTACCACCGCAAGCTTCGTCGGACGCTCCGTAATAAACCGCCGCCCGTAGCTCACGCTCTCGCCAGCTTTCAGTGTCTTCACCTGCACAACTGTCGTGTGCAGCGCCATCACCGTGCGGAGGCTTTCGGGAATTTCGATCTCAAGACTCGGCGCAATGCCATACAGCGAGATGCCCAAGCGTACCATGTTAAACTGCAACCCCTTGTATTTTAACATAGCTGCGCTGTTTTCGCAATGTGCAATTTCGATTTTAACGCCCGCATTTGTGACATTTTTGTAAACATTGGAAAACTTCTCCGCCTGTATCGGCGTATAAACGTCCTTGGCGCTGTCGGCAGTTGCAAAATGCGTGAACATCCCTTCGACGTTGAGATGCGGCAGCTTTGCTATCGCGACGGCATCCCGTACTGCGGCGTCGGTGTCGCGGCAGTCCAGACCGTAGCGTGCCATGCCGGTGTCGAGCTTGATGTGTGCGCGCAGCGTCAGCCCGGTGCCTTTCAGAGCGTCGGAATAGCTCCGCGCGGCGTCGAGATCCGGCAGCGCCTGCGTTACATCCGCGCGTGCAAGCTCCGGGATGCGCTCCGGTCTCGTATAGCCGAGGATTAAAAGCGGTGTGCGGATACCGGCACGGCGGAGTTCGAGCGCTTCCTCGTCAGTCGCGATGCCGAAACAGTCGGCACCCTCGCGCTCGAGTAACTTCGCCGCCCAGACCGCACCGTGCCCGTAGGCGTTCGCCTTCATCAGCGTCAGCATCTTCACATCCGACGGGATCATCTCACGGAATACGCGGTAGTTGCCGACAAGCGCCGACGCGCTCACTTCGGCGTAGGACAGAGGGGTTCCCATTTTATACATATCTCCCGTATGTTATCCCGGTTTTGCACCTCAATTGTGTCAAAAACGGTATAAGCAGTATTCCATGCATCTTCGAAAAAGGGTTTACCAGACGCGGTTGTTGTACTTCTTCGTGACCTGCGGCAGAGCGGCAATCATGTCCGAAGGCGTCATACCATACTCGCCGATCCCGTTGGCGCAGACGTCGCCCGCCGCGCCATGGAGATAGACTCCGACACTCGCCGCGAGGAACGGTTCCAGACCCTGACACAGCAGCGCACCGATGATCCCTGCAAGGACATCACCCGAGCCGCCCTTCGCCATGCCCGGGTTGCCGGACGTGTTGACGATCACGCGTCCGTCGGGCGCGGCGGTGATCGTGCGGTGGCCTTTCAGGACGAGTACGCAGCGGTAGATCCTGGCAAACGCGCGAGCGGTCTCCAGCCGCTCGATACCGCCGACCGGCGGAGGATTGCCGCCTGCCATACGTGCAAATTCGCCGTCGTGCGGTGTGAGGACGACCGGACGCGCAAGTCCCCGCAGCACATCCATATGCGCCGCGAGCGCGAATATACCGTCCGCGTCGACGACCGCCGGGCACTGTCCGCCGCGCAAATACGCTGCGACGAGTTCCGTCAGCGCGTCGGAACGTCCCAGCCCCGGCCCGATGACCGTCGCTTGTGAAACGCCCTGCAGCGTCAGCAGTGCCGGCAGCGCGGCGGGTGAGAAGCGTCCGGCCTTATCCTGCGGCATCCGGCGCGGCATCGCCTCCATGAACTTCGGCGCGACGATCGGGTACAGGCAGCGCGGCACCGCGCAGGTAACCAGCCCCGCGCCCATGCGGACGGCGGCGTTGGTCGTGAAACAGACCGCGCCCGGATAATCCGCGCTGCCGCCGACGACGAGCAGACGTCCGAAGTCGGCCTTGTGCGCATCCTTCCGGCGGATCGGCATCACAGCGTCCGCGAACATACGGTCGCCGGTGCTGAACGGCGACGGCAGTTTTGCCACCAGCTCCACCGGTACCCCGACGTTTGCCGTCAGCACATGTCCGCAGTACAGTGCGCCCGGCAGTAAAAAAAGCCCCGGTTTCGGCAATGTGAACGTCACGGTAATCCCCGCGTCAAAGACGACACCTTCCACGCGTCCGGTATCTGCCTGCACGCCTGCCGGGATGTCCACCGCCACCCTGAGCGGCGCGTTCAGACCCGTCCGCCGGTTGGCATATTCGACGGCGGTCTTCATATCCCCCTCGAGGCTTCCCCGGAAACCGATGCCGCAGATCGCCTCGACGATGCAGTCCGCGCGTGCGATGTCTTCATCGGGTACCGTGCGCACCTCGCCGTCCCAGCGTTCCCGGTTGATGCGTGTATCGTCGGAGTACTTCGCCGCATCGCCGAACGTGTAGACAACCGTCTGCCAGCCTGCTGCTTTCAGCAGCCTGGCTACAGCAAACCCGTCGCCGCCGTTGTTTCCCGCGCCGCAGAGGATCGCCGCACGGCCGGGTTTCCGCGTACGCGTGATCACATCCCTGACCGCCGCCGCCGCGTTTTCCATCAATGTCAGCGACGGCGTGCCGCGCTCGAACGTCAGACGTTCAAGCTCACGAATCTGCGCCGCTGTTGCGACCTTCATACGCCGTCTCCTTCCATCACGGTCACCGCCGCCGCGTAGTCTCCCTCATGCGTGATGCTGACAAAAAAGCGAACCGCCGCAAAGCGCTTCGCCGTATCTCCCGTCAGCCGGAACGCAGGACGTCCGTACGCATCCCACACGACCTCCAGCTCACGCAGAAGCGTCATGGACAGACCCTCGCCGGTCGCCTTCGAAAAGCTCTCCTTCGCCGCAAAGATGCCCGCCGCGCGCTCGGCCCTGCTGCCGATATGCGCCCGTTCACCCGATGTAAACAGGCGCTCATACACACGCGGACGCTCCATCAGCTTTTCGAATCGTTCCACGCGCGTGAGGTCAATTCCAAGGCCTCTCATTTCAGCATGACCTTGCGCGGCATATAGCTGCGCATGTTCTCGACCATCTTCTCCGTCGGCTCCCACATCAGCCGGACACGGCCGTACTTCTTGGTCTCCGCGACGATGAACCAACGGTTCTGCGCGTACTTCGAAGATGTCGCGTCGATGGTCAGCGCAAACTCGCCGTTGTCGTAGTGGTGCTTATGCATATCGTTGTACGGCGCCATAATCTCGATCTCGAGCGGACGCAGCGAAATCAGACGCTTGCGGCTGCGGCGGGCAATGATTTTGTCCACGTCCAGCTCACCGTTTGTGACGATATACTCGAACTCGTAGTTGAGCGACGTAAAAAGCCGGTACGCGCCGTAGATGATACCCGCGACGAGCAGCAGGAAGAAGGACATAAACTGCTGCAGGGACTCGATGGAGGTCAAGAAGACCATACCGAAGTAGCAGACGAAAATCGTGACAAGGATGATGCCGACCTTGAGCAGCGAGGTTTTGGCATCCGGCGCTTTTTTAACGATATACTCCAGAAACGTGTCGCCCATACTGATAATACCCCCGTATTTAACGTTTCAATTTATTATAGCCCATCCGGAACGTGTTGTCAACGGGTTTTTATGAATAAAATGTCTTTCGCGCCACGAAAACGCGCAGCGGCGGCGCAACGGGCGATTCCTGTTCATCCGTTACGCCTGCGGATTTTTTCATATGATATTTAACGATATTACCATTGCTTTTGTGGATAATATCTGATATACTGTAGGTAAGACCGAATCGGTGACTTTGCTGACCGCTTTTAGGAGGATGAACTTCATGTCCACAATTAAGCGTGCCATTCACTTCGACTTCCACACCATGCCCGGCATCCATGACTTCAACCGTGACTGGGATCCGGAGAAGTATGCGCAGCGTCTCGCCGACGCCAACGTCACCTTCATCAACATGTTCGCGCAGTGCAACCTGGGCTTTGCCTACTACCCCACAAAGGTCGGCATTCCCTATCCCGGCATGAAGGGCGATATGTTCGGCGACCTTCTCAATGAGTGCCACAAGCGCAGCATCCGCGTCGCGGCGTACATCAACGTCGGCCTGAACCATGAGCACGCGCGGCTGCACCCCGAATGGTGCCAGGTGAACAAAGAAGGCCAGATTCTCTTCGGCGACCGCTCGAAAAACTTCTTCCGTACGATGTGCTACAACGCGTCCGGCTACCGGAAGTACCTGCTCGATACCATCCGCGAAATCTGCGCCTACCCGATCGACGGACTGTTCACAGACTGTATGGGGCTGCGTCCGTGCTACTGCACCAAGTGCACCGACGACATGCTCGCGCGCGGCATCGACCTGAACGACGAGAAGGCCGTCACCGCGTTTGCATATGAGAAGATTCTGGAAATCTCCAAGGACTTCTATGAGATCAACGGCCCCGACCGCTATCTGCACCTCAACGGCGTGCCGTATTGGGATTGCCGTCAATGGGAGAAGCACATCGAGGTCGAGTGTCTGCCGTCGGGCGGCTGGGGCTACGACACGTTCGCCAAGCAGGCTGCCTACGCGCGCAACATCCAGGACACCGTGCTGTATATGACCGGCCGCTTCCAGGCAAGCTGGGGCGACTTCGGCGGCTATAAGGGCATCCCGTCCATCGAAAACGACTGCTACGACGCCATTCTCTCCGGCTGTGAGCTGTCCGTCGGCGACCATATGCACCCCGCCGAGATTGAGGAGCGCGATATCTACCGCGATATCGGACTCATCTACGGCCGCCTGATGAAGTACGAGCCGTGGACGGATACCGCGCGCTACCTCCCCGAGATCGGTGTGCTGACTGACAATCCCGGCTATCTGCCGCTGACCTACGCGGGCGTCGCCAGGGTGCTCGGCGAGCTAAAATACAACTTTGACATCCTCAACATCGAAGATCAAACCGACTGGACGCGCTTCCCCGTACTCATCCTGCCGGACGATCTGCGGATCAGTGAAGCGCTTGCCGAAAAGCTGGGTGCGTATCTGAAAGCCGGCGGGAAGATTCTCTCGACCGGGTTCTCGGGGCTCAAGCCCGACGATTCCGGCTGGGCACTTCCGGCGTGGACGTTCGGCTTCGACGGCGCCGACCCCTCCAACGCCTCCTACTTCACCTTCCGCACACTCCCCGCGCCCGAGACCGCCGACATGCGCTGGTCGATGTATAAAGAAGGCATCCGTATGACCGCGCCTGACGCGCAGACGCTCGCGTACTACTGGAAACCCTACTTCAACCACGGCTGGGACGGTAAGCACGGCTACTACTACGCACCGCCGGAGAAGAAGACCGGCCATGCAGCAGCTGCCATTGCGGGGAATGTTGCTCACATCTGCTTCCGCGTCTTCGAGGCATACTATAATCACTCGATGAAGACCCATAAGCAGCTCGTGGAGCAGGTACTCAAAGCCTTCCTGCCGAAGAAACGTCTGTACACAGAGAGCTTCGGGTCGACCGCCCGCGTCACCGCCACCGGAAATGACGCCTACACGCTCGTCCACGCGAAGGTCACCTTCCCCGAGATCCGCGGCACCCACGGCGTCGTCGAGGAACATGTCGTACAGCCCGAGGGTTCACAGGTCGGGCTGCTCGGAGAGTATAAGGCCGCGTACCTGCTGCCGGATGAAACCCCGCTGCCCATCGCACATGAGGACGGCTATACGATCGCGACGCTGCCGCGCTTCACGGGCTTTGCGATGGTGAGGTTCGACCGATGAATGCCTTCCTAGTGGAGAAATACTATCCCGCCGCGCCGAACGCAGCCATGCCTTACGGCATCTGCTATCTGCACATGCAAACCCTCGCAACGTCCGAGGATCGCGGGGGGTGCTATATAAAAACTTTGGAGATGATCGCGGAGGTGTAAATCCATGCCCCTGTTCGGTTTTCGCGGAACCGGCCCTCCCGTGCCGTTATGGGAGGCCTGACAACACAACAACAAAACATTATTATAGGAGGATTTATCCATGGCAAGAGTCTTTATTCCCGATTACGAGTACGCCGAAAGAATCAAGAAGGCTGCCGCGCTTGTCGCCAAGGCCGGGCTTGACGTCATGATCGTCAACTCCACCGAGTCCGACTACGCGGATGTGCGTTACTTCTCGCGCTTCTGGCCGCTGTTTGAGCGTGCCGGAGTCGCCATCGCCGCGAACGGTGACGCAGCCCTCATGTGCGGACCGGAGTCCCGCATCTTCGCCGCCGACCGCTCCTACATTCAGAAAATCTATCCGTCGCTCTATTACCGTGAGAGCGCGAATCCCGCCTATCCGGAGTTCAAGGGCAATACCTACTGCGACGTCTTCCGCGGCATCGGCGTCCAGGGTGAACACATCAAGATCGGCATCTCCGGCTACCTGACCACCACCGCCGTCATGATGGACGCGCTGCGCAACGACTACCCGAAAGCCGAGATCAAGATCGTCGACGAGATCATGGTCTCCCTGCGCCAGATCAAGAGCGAAAATGAGCTTGCCTGTATGCGTGAGGGCTTCCGCATCGTCGAGCTTGCGACAAAGGCCGTCATGGAGAAGCTGCGCCCCGGCGTCACCGAGCTTGCGATGGTCGGTGTGGCCCAGCAGTGCATCTACGAGAACGGCGCGGAGTATGAAGGTCTGCCGATGTATGTCTTCTCCGAGAAGTCGACGTCCCACGCGATCTCCCGTCCGGGCTACCGTGTGATCAATGAGGGCGACCTGGTACAGCTGAACCTGTCGGCAAAGGTCGACGGCTACTCTCCGTCCGTCGGCATTCCGGTGTGCGTGGGCAAGTTCACGCCCGAGAAGCGCCGCTACGTCGAGTTCTGCCTCAAGGCGCACGAGTGGACGGAGAAGAGTCTCCGCGCGGGCATCAAAGCCTCCGAGATTGCAAAGGGTTTCTACCAGCTCTACGTCGACAACGGCTACGAGAAGAACTTCGTCTATGGCCCCTGCCACGGCACCGGCCTCATCGAAGTCGAAGCGCCGTGGATGGAGACGTCCTCGGACTATATCCTGCAGCCGAACATGACCTTCCAGGTCGACACCTTCCTGTCCGGTCCGAGCTACGGTATGCGCTGGGAGCAGGGCGTCGTCATCCGTGAGGATCACGCGGAGAGCCTCTGCGCGCCGATCGGCAAGATTTACGAACTGTAATGTTATGAAGGGGATATCGTCGGAATAACCGGCGAAAAGCAGACGCGTTCTCAAAGCGCGTCTGCTTCCCCTTGCGGTGATTGCGTACACGGGCGTGCGCACGTGGTATTCACGATGCTGCGGCGCACGCAGACCGCTTTCATCCGTAAAACCGACCCCCATGTCCATCGTCATCTCCGGAAGCAGCGAAATCCGCGGCTTCCGTACCGATTTTAAACTGCCGGGAGGTTTTTACCTATGCGTCTTGAATACTTAATGTCCGGCGATCTGCCGCGCATCAAAGAGAAGAAGATTCCGATCGTCATCCCGATCGGCACGATTGAGTACCACGGCCCGCACTGCGCGCTCGGCTGCGATACGCTGGTGTGCCAGGGCGTCCTGGAGAAACTCGAGGCAAAGAAGGAAATCGTCATCGCGCCGCCGGTGTGGTACGGCGTTGCAAGTTACGCCGTCGGAGGCCCGGAGAACGGCACCGTCCATATCGACGTCGACGTCTTCGAGCAATACGTTTACAACATCCTGAAGTCGATGCTCTACGGCGGCTTCAAAAACATCTACCTGCTGATCCACCACCAGTACGAGGAAGGTACCCTGATGCCGATGACGCTCGCGTGTATGAAGGCAGCGAAGAAGCTGACGATGGAGTACCTCGAGGATACGCAGGGTCAGGGCTGGTGGGGCTCCAACCGAATGGCCGGCTACTACGACAACCTGACCGACCCGTCGGAGAACCCGTTCAACTGGATCAAGACGCTGCCGGTCATGGCTCCGTCGGTGCAGCACGCGACCGGCTATGACCACGCCGGGAAGTTCGAGTCGTCCATCCTCCGCGCGCTCTATCCCAGCGCCGTCAAGATCGAGCGCCTCCCCGAGAGCGATGCCTGGTTCATTCAAAGCGCCGGCGAGTCCTCCCTCGAACTGGGTCTGCGTATGGTCAACCTCAGTGTTGAAGACTTGATGGAACGCATCAAGTAAATCATATTGAATCGAAAGTGAGGCAGCAGCCTATGGGAAAGTTACGTTTTGCAACCCTCTCCGCGATGGGCATCGCCAACGCACACATCAAGGGTATCATCAACAATCCCGATACGGAGCTGATCGCGGTATGCGACGTCGACCCGAAGCGCATCGCCGCGCAGCTTGAGCTGAACCCCGGCATCCGTACCTACTCCGACTATCGCGACATCCTCAAGTGCGACGACATCGACGCGGTGGTCGTGACCGCACCGGACCAGTGGCACTGTGAGATGTCTGTCGCGGCGCTCAAAGCCGGAAAACATGTGCTGTGCGAGAAGCCGATGGCGCTGTCCTGGGAGGAATGTCAGAAGATGGTGCAGGCGGGTCGTGAGACCGACCGCAAGTTCATGATCGGCCAGGTCTGCCGCTACGCCCCGGGTTTCGTGAAGGCGCATGAGCTGGTCAAGTCCGGCGCGATCGGCGAGCTGTTTTTCGTCGAGTCGGAGTACGCGCACGACTATTCCAAGATCCCCGGCTACGGCGGATGGCGTCTGGATCCGCGGCGTCACGGCT
>JAAZKA010000076.1 GCA_012800055.1 Clostridiales bacterium | reverse complement strand
CCTCATATAGTCGGTGTCTATTGCTGTGAGGGTCCACCCGTTCCCATTCCGAACACGGTAGTTAAGCTCACACGCGCCAACGATACTTGGATCGATGGATCCCGGGAAAATAGGTCGTCGCCGACACTCCTCCTTAGCTCAGTCGGTAGAGCATGCGGCTGTTAACCGCAGGGTCGTTGGTTCGAGCCCAACAGGGGGAGCCAACAAGGGACTCTTACCTGAGTGAGAGTCCCTTGTATTTCATTATGGGCCTTTAGCTCAGTTGGTTAGAGCAACCGGCTCATAACCGGTCGGTCCCGGGTTCAAGTCCCTGAAGGCCCACCATACTATAGGGGTATAGCTCAGCTGGTAGAGCATCGGTCTCCAAAACCGAGTGCCGAGGGTTCGATCCCTTCTGCCCCTGCCATATGCGGCGCTGTTTGCACCGTGTGAAAAAGTCGCCGTCCGGGCGGCTTTTTCCATATTCGGACACGGTAAAGATTCGCCCAATACTCATGAAGGAAAGAGGATTGTTATGGATTACGCAGCTCTCGCCATGCAGAAACACCGTGAATGGAAAGGAAAAATCGAGGTCATCTGCCGCGCACCCCTCGAAACACGCGACGACCTCTCCACCGCCTATACCCCCGGCGTCGCACAGCCCTGCCTTGAAATTCAGAAGGACGTCAACCTCAGCTACAAGCTTACACGCCGTCAGAACCTCGTCGCCGTCGTTACCGACGGAACCGCCGTCCTCGGTCTCGGCGATATCGGCCCCGAAGCCGGCATGCCCGTCATGGAGGGCAAATGCGCGCTCTTTAAGGCCTTCGGTGATGTAGATGCCATCCCGCTGTGCATCCGTTCCAAGGACGTCGACGAGATCGTCAATACCGTCGCGCTGCTCGCAGGCTCCTTCGGCGGCATCAACCTCGAGGATATCTCCGCGCCCCGCTGCTTCGAGATAGAACGCAAACTCAAACAGCGCTGCGACATCCCCATCTTCCACGACGATCAGCACGGTACCGCCGTCGTCACCCTGGCCGCTATGCTCAACGCCCTCAAGCTCACCGGACGTTCTCTCGACAGCATCCGCGTCGTTACATCGGGAGCCGGGGCTGCCGGCATCGCCATCATCCGTCTGCTCATTTCTCTCGGCCTGAAAGACGTCGTCATGTGCGACCGCAAAGGTGCCATCTATCAGGGCAGGGAAGGCCTCAACTCCGAGAAGGAGGAGATGGCTAAGATCACAAACCTTGAGGGACGGAAAGGCTCGCTCGCCGATGTCCTGAAGGGTGCCGATGTATTCATCGGCGTCTCCGCGCCGCACTGCGTCACCGAGGAGATGGTTCGCTCCATGGCGCCCGACCCCATCCTGTTCCCCATGGCCAACCCCATCCCCGAGATAGAGCCGGACCTTGCCCTCAAAGCCGGTGCCGCCGTCGTCGGAACCGGACGTTCCGACCATCCCAACCAGATCAACAACGTCCTCGCTTTCCCCGGAATCTTCCGCGGCACCCTCGATGTCCTCGCGTCCGATATCAATGACCCGATGAAGATTGCCGCCGCCTATGCAATCGCAAATTACATTCCCGACGATAAGCTCAGCCGGGAGTATATCATCCCCAGCGCCCTCGATAAGAACGTCGCGAAGGTTGTCGCCGAGGCTGTTGCTCAGGCAGCCCGCGATTCCGGGGTTGCTCGCGCGTAAACAAGCCCTTACTGTACGGAAAACGCCCCGTCTTTTCTGAAAAACGGGGCGTTTATTCTTTACTGATTTGCTTTGATATCCGCCAGGAACGCTTCGATCATCTCAGCCGGCGTTGCCCAGCTCGTGCAAAAACGCAGCACCGACCGTGTCTCGTCGCAGCGCTCCCAGACCGTCCACTTCCAGCGATCCTTCAGCTTCGACATAAACGCGTCCGGCAGAATCGCAAAGACCTGGTTTGTTTCCGTCGGCACGTACAGCGGGATGCCCAGCGCCGTAAGACCCTCGGACAGCCGCGCCGCCATCGTGTTCGCATGCCGCGCAAGTTCCAGGTACAGCCCATCACGGAACAGTTCCGCAAACTGTATGCCCAGGCCCTGTCCCTTCGCCAGCATCGCGCCCTTCTGCTTCTGAATGTAGCGAAAGTCCCGCTTCAGCGACGCGTCACGGATCACCAGCGCCTCACCGTACAGCGCGCCCTGCTTTGTACCGCCGAAGTAGAACGCATCCGTCAGCCGGTGAATGTCTGCCGCCGTCACGTCCGCTGCAGCCGTCAGCGCACACCCCAGCCGCGCGCCGTCCAGGTACAGGTACGCGTCGAACCGGTCGCAGATGCGCCGCAGCACCGTCAGCTCGTCGAACGTGTACAGCGTGCCGTACTCCCCCGGATGCGAGATGTATACCATCGCCGGCTGTACCGTGTGTTCGAGGTTGATGTCATTATAATGTGCCTCGAAGACCGCCTCAACATCCGCCGCCGACAGCTTGCCCGCGTACATCGGGACCGTAAGCACCTTGTGCCCGCACGCCTCTATCGCGCCGGACTCATGCAGTGCGATGTGACCCGTCGCCGCTGCAATCACGCCCTGGTGCGGACGCAGCGCCGCCGCGATCAGCGTCAGGTTCGTCTGCGTCCCGCCCATCAGAAAGTGAACCGCCGCGTACGGGTCACCGATCAGCGTGCGGAGATAACCGCGCGCTTCCTCGCAGTATTTGTCCTCACCGTACGCTGCTGTTTGTTCCCGGTTCGTGCGGATGAGCGCGTCCAGCAGACGTTCGTGCGCGCTCTCGGAATAGTCGTTTAAAAAGCTGTACATGGTTACTTCCATCGCTTTGTTCTTGCCTTTGCATAGTAAGGTTATTATAACACGAAACAACCGCTTGTCAAGCACAGGTGTAAAACATTAAAGTAAGATATAAAAAGTAGTTGCAAAACACACGCGGGTGTGATATAATAAAATCGTCTCAGTATATCAAACCTTGGAGGTCTTCTATGCGTACAACGATACACAATGGTTTTCCCGTTTCCTTGCTCGGCTTCGGCGCGATGCGCTTACCGAGAAAAGACGACACCACCGATCAGGCTGCGACCGACGCGCTTGTCAAATGCGCGCTCGACGGCGGCGTCAATTACTTCGATACTGCCTACGCGTACGGCGTCGGTGAGAGCGAGCGCGCGCTGGCCCATGCTCTCCGCGCGTCCGGCTATCCGAGAGACGCTTACAAGGTCGCGGATAAAATGCCCTTCTGGCATGTAAAGGACGAGTCGTCGTTCGATGAGATTTTCTATAAATCCCTCAAAAGCCTCGGTATGGATTACATCGACTACTACCTGCTGCACGCAATGAATCAGAATTCGCTCAATAAAGCCAAGGCGATGGGCACGATCGAATGGATCAACGAGAAGAAGCGTCAGGGACTGGTACGCAATATCGGCTTTTCGATCCACGCGCCGTATGACGTACTGTGCCAGATTCTCGACGCGAACGAATGGGACTTCGCGCAGATTCAATATAACTACCTCGACGAGGACGGGGAACCCGGCGGTCAGGGCTACCGTGAGCTTCTGCGCCGTGGGATTCCGATCATCATCATGGAGCCTCTGCGCGGCGGGATGCTCACGGGACTGCCGGAGCACATCGCGGAGCCGTTTGATAAGCTCGGCGGTTCGTACGCGTCCTACGGCTTCCGGTGGCTCGCGGAGAAGCCCGGGATTATGACAGTGCTGTCCGGCATGAACGAGCTCTCACAGGTTGAGGAGAACATCGAGATATTCAAAGACCCGCAGCCGCTCACCGACGCTGAGCATGCCGCCGTTAAAGAAGTCGAGCGCAACATCCTTGCGGCGAACAAGGTGCCGTGTACCCGCTGCGCATACTGCCAGCCATGCCCGAAGGAGATCGATATCCCGAGGATTTTCAGAGTGTGGAACGAACGTGCGCTCGAGCGTAACCCTGAGCCGATCTCTCCGGAGCTGATCAATCAAGCGAAGGCATGCATCAAATGCCGCAAGTGTGAGCGCGTCTGCCCACAGAGCATCATCATTACCGACGAGCTTCAGCGGTTCGTCAAGGAGAACACGTAATCCTGTCGACTGTATTGGGGGCGTACCTGTGTACGCCCCTTTTCCATGCAGCGGAGGATTGGATGTCCGCGCTTGTTTACGTTTGGGGACTTGACAGCGGAGGAGTTTTCGGATAAAATAAAGCTTGCACCATCGGATGAAGGAGACACTCAAATGAAACGAATCTTACCTCTTTTTTTATGTATATGCCTGACATGCGCCTTGTTCGCGGGCGTGAACGCAACGAAAGCCGCGTCTGCGTCGTATGTGATGTTTATGAATCCCGGCAATGCGACAAAGTATAAGGGTCTTCTGGACGGTGAGAGCTGGAAGAAAAGCGGCAAGACCATCGCGAAACTCTCCGGCGGCGTTCTGACGCTGTCGGGCGTGTCGGGATACTCAATCCTCTCCTACGGCGGCGACCTCACCATCGTCCTCAGCGGTACCAATACACTCGAGAGCAGCGTCAACAATGTCCTGTGTGTGCCGGACGGCAGCCTGACGATCAAAGGCTCCGGTTCTCTGACCCTGACCGCGACGGGTGACTACAGCGGCATCTACACCTCCGGCAAACTGACCGTCTCCGATGGCATCATCCGCGCCAATGCCAAAGCCAACGCCATCCTCGCCGAGAATACCATCACCTTTGACGGCGGAAAAGTGACCGCGCGCTCGGACTCCGTCGCAATCTCCTCGCGCGCCGGAAATGTGGCGGTGAACAGTCAGCTCGCGGCGGTCGGGTCGTATAAGGCCGTCAGTGCCAGCGGCAGCATCAAGATCGGCGGCAAGGCTTATACCAAAGCCTACACGGGGCTGTTTACCTACAAGGGGGAGATCTACGCGTCGTTCACCGGCGAGCAGTCTATCAAGGCACTGTCGGGACGCAGAAGCTACAAGGAGGGTCAGTTCAGCGACGTCAAGCCCTCCGACTGGTACAAAACCGCCGTGAAGCAGGCGTACGAAACGGGACTGGTCGGCGGATCCTCCGGCGCGTTTCATCCCGAGGGCAGTGTCACCGTTGCCGAGGCGCTGACGATGGCCGCACGGCTGCACAATATTTACAACGGCGGCGACGGTGCCTTTACGCAGTTCGATACCTGGTACGAGGGCTACGTCTTCTACTGCCTTGCCGTCGGTATCTTTAAGCTCGGCGAGTTCTCCAACTATGACAAGACCATCACGCGTTCGCAGATGGCGTACGTCTTTGCAAACACCCTCCCCGAAAGCGAGCTGCAGCCGATCAACACCGTCGACAGCCTCCCGGATGTCGGCGAGAATACGATGAACCGCAACGCCATCTTCAAGCTGTACCGTGCCGGTGTGCTCACAGGCTCCGACAGCTCCGGGACGTTTGGTCCCTCCGAAACCATCACCCGCGCCGCCGCCGCCGCGATCATCGCGCGTATGGCGATCCCGTCAGAGCGGAAAATACTCAAGCTCAAGTAAACGACAGAGGAGATATGAGGTCATGAAACAGCCTGTCTTTCTCGAAGACCCCCGGGTCACACGCGTCAACCTGGAAGAAAACCGCGCTTACTATGTACCGTTTTCCGACAAAGCCGCCGCGATGACGTCTCCCCGTGAGCTGTCCGACCGCGTGACGATGCTTACCGGGCTGTGGCGCTTCGGGTACTACGAAAGTGCCCTCAAGCTGCCGGATTTCCTCGCACCCGACTTCGAAGTGACTTCCCTCGGTGAGCTGCCCGTCCCGTCCGTCTGGCAGACCCACGGCTTCGATCAGCAGCAGTATACCAACATTCAGTACCCCATTCCCTATGACCCGCCCTATGTCCCGTCGAAGAACCCCTGCGGGCTGTATATCAAGGACGTCGAGGTCA
Organism: Clostridiales bacterium; assembly: GCA_012800055.1. Lineage (GTDB taxonomy): Bacteria > Bacillota > Clostridia > Oscillospirales > QAMX01 > JAAZKA01. The sequence goes on along the minus strand of JAAZKA010000076.1, from coordinate 9,258 downwards.
GGCTGCAGGAGGGTGAGCGGTACTACTTCGTCAGCGAGGGCATCGACTCGTGCGCGTGCCTGTACGTCAATGGCGTATTTGCGTCGTATACCGAGGTTTCCCACTCGACCGCCGAGACCGACATCACCGCGTACCTGCAGGACGGCTTGAACCGCTTTACGCTGCTGGTGTTCAAGTGGTGCTTCGGGACCTATATGGAGGATCAGGACAAGTTCCGCCAGAGCGGGATTTTCCGCGATGTCTACCTGCTGCGGCGTTCGGAAAACCATGTGCGCGACTTCTTTGTCCATACGAAGCGTGCGGACGGCAAGGTCGATGTGACGCTCGACGTCGATGTGCGCGGCGACGCGGAAGGCACCGTTGAGCTGTACGCCCCGGACGGCGCGAAGGTCGCCGAGGGTACGCTGCGGGACTTTGCCTGCACGGTTGAGCAGCCGCTTCTCTGGAATGCCGAGCAGCCGTACCTCTACACGCTGGTGCTTTCATGCGGCGGTGAGGTGATTGCCAAGCGGATCGGCCTGCGCGAGGTGGAGATTCGCGGGACAACGCTGTATGTCAACGGCGTGGCGGTGAAGCTGCGCGGCGTGAACCGGCACGACTCCGACCCGTATGTCGGCTATGCGGTCGACCTGAAACATATGGAGCGCGACCTCGCACTGATGAAGCAGCACAACATCAATGCCATCCGCACGAGCCATTATCCGTCGGCACCGCTGTTCCTTGAGCTGTGTGACCGCGCCGGCTTCTACGTCGTCGGCGAGAGCGACTGCGAGTCGCACGGTACCTGCACGCTTTACGGCGATGAGTATAACTACAACACCATTGCCGAGGATCCGATGTTCGAGCACGCGATCCTCGACCGGGAACAGCGCAACATCGAGCGCGATAAGAACAGCCCGTCCGTGATTCTGTGGTCAATGGGCAATGAGGCCGGCTTCGGCCGTAACTTCCAGATCGCCGGACGCTGGATCAAATCCCGTGACGCGTCCAGACCTGTTCACTATGAGCGCGCCAAGCCCTATCTGCCGCTGATGGACAACAAGTGGGAGGTCCCGCCGAAGACCGACGAGTATGACATGATCGACGTCTTCTCGGCGATGTACACGGATGTTGACGTCTGGGAGAGCTGGCTGAAGGACACGCGCTTCGACCGTCCGATGATTCTGTGCGAGTTCTCCCACGCGATGGGCAATGGCCCGGGAGACCTTGAGGACTATTACAATCTGCTGTACGGCTATCCGAAGTTCTTCGGCGCGTTTGTCTGGGAATGGTGCGACCACGCGGTCTATCAGGGCAAGACAGACGACGGCCGCGAGAAGTTCGGCTACGGCGGCGATTCCGGCGAGTTCCCGCACGACGGCAACTTCTGCATGGACGGCCTCGTCTATCCCGATCGCCGTCCGCATACCGGGCTTTCCGAGCTGAAGAACGTTGCGCGTCCGTTCCGCATCACGAAGGTCGGGGAAAACACATATGAGCTGTTCAACACGCTCGACTTCACGCGTCTGTCCGAGTACGCCGAGATCAGGTGGATGCTCGAGCGCGACGGGGAGAAGGTGTCGGAAGGGACGCTCGAGGGCATCGACGCGCTGCCCCAGTCGCGTGTGACGTTCACATTGCCGCTTTCTGTCCCGGCGGACGGTACGGTGACGCTGCGGTTCTTCGCGTATCGGCTGCATGACGCCGCATATGTGAAGAAGGGCGACTGCCTTGGATTCTCCGAGGTCATTCTGCGCCGTGTGCGTGAGAGCATCCCGGCGGTATCGGGCAGGGTTGAGGTAGCCGAGAGCAACACGGAGATCACGGTCACGGGCGCGAACTTCCGTTACGTGTTCGACCGTCTGACGGCGTGCCCGAAGACGATGGAGATCGACGGATGCGAGCGGATGACACGGCCCGCAGAGCTGAACGTCTGGCGTGCGCCGACGGACAACGACCGCAATCTGAAGAACGAGTGGTTCCGCGCGGGCTACGACCGGCTCGTGACGCGCGTATACAGGATGTCGGCATCCGTGACGGACGCGGGTGCGGTGATTACGGCGGAGCTGTCAATGGCGGCGGTCATCCGGCAGCGTGCGCTGACCATTGCGCTGACCTGGACGGTGCGCGCGGACGGCAGCATGGTGTTCTCGTGCGATGCGAAGAAGGATCCGCGCTTCCCCGATCTGCCGCGCTTCGGGCTTCGCTTCTTCTTCCCGGACAAGGCCGACTGCGTGGAGTATTTCGGCTACGGTCCCAACGAGAGCTACATCGATAAGCGCCGCGCATCGTACCTCGGGAGCTTCCGGGCGAAGGTCGCGCAGCTGCATGAGGACTACATCCGGCCGCAGGAGAACGGCTCGCACTACGATTGCGACCGCGTCACGCTCACCGGACCCTGCGGGCATGGCTTCCGCTTCACCGCGCCGGAGGGCTTCTGCTTCAACGCGTCCCCGTATACGGCGGAGGAGCTGACGAAGGCCGCGCATAACTACGAGCTGAAGGGTACCGGCGAGACCGTCTTCTGCGCGGACGCTGCGCAAAACGGCATCGGCTCCAACTCCTGCGGGCCGGCACTGCGCAGAGAATACGCGTTTAACCGTGACTTCAGCTATACGCTGCTGATTCAGCCGATATAATAGAATATGCCCCCTTTCCGATCGGATAGGGGGCTTTTTCCGAATGAGGAGTTCCGTTTATGATCAAACTGTCACCGGATGCCTACGACACCGCCGCGCCGCTTGTACAGGACAGCCGTGCGGAGCTGTCCGTCGCTGCGACACTCGGAGGTTATAACCCCGGCGAGGTCTGGGTCGACGATGCCGCATCGCCTCACGCCGCTGTCATCCGTACCACCGAGACCACCGCCATCGCCGGAGACGCAGCCTATACACCCGCGTACGACGGCATCCGCGCGCTGCTCGGTTACTGGGAGAACGTCTTCCCCGATACATCCGACTGGGAGGAGGTCATCCCGCGTATTCATCCGAATCCCTACCTCACCCGCTACATGCGCCGTCAGTACAAGCTGTACGCAGACATGTTCCGCGATTGGTCGAAGACGGTTCCTGACGGCTACACGCTCGAGCGGCTGGAGGACGCGCACTTCACGCTGGAGAACGGAGACACCGTGCGCAAATGGGCGGCGATGTGGGGGAGTACCGCACGCTTTCTGAAAGAAGGTGCGGGGTATGTCATCCGTCAGGACGATACGCTGTGCGCGTGGTCGCTGACAGACTGCCGGATGGACGAGCGCGCGGCAATCGGCATCGTCGTGGATTCCCGCCACCGTCGGCGCGGGCTTGCGGCGTGCGTATCGTCCGCGACAGCCGCGTACTGGCTGGCGCACGGCGTCACGGAGCTGCAGTGGCTGTGCATCGCCGCGAACGCAGGCTCCCAGGCGACTGCAAAAAAGCTCGGGTTCACACTGGCGTGCGATTACCCGAGCTTCACGACGTATCCGCCGTACGAGAACGATTCCGACCAGACGCCGGAGCAGTGGAAAGCGTGGGGAGAGCGTTACCGTGACGCGCCTGCGTGCTACGACGGTGTACGGGAGCGGTGTAAACGGTTAGCGGGGCAGATGCGCGAAGGCGTCTGAGGGCGTCTCAGCGAAGTTGACGCGGAACGGCGCAGCGGGCGCGGTGGGGGAGAAGTCCTCATTCGTGTACGGTGCGCCGTTTTGCGTGCAGTTGTAAAGGTGACCTCCGTCGGGCTTTGCGGACGTATACACGGGTATGAACGGCGACGAAAACGTGCAGCTTCCGATCTCCGGTGACGTCAATGCAAGCGGAATGTGAATCTCCGTGTGGGGCGCATTTTCGCACAGGTCGGAGAACGTACAGCCGAAAATATATGTGTATGCGCCGGACATGTAGGGCAGGTTGTCGTTGCGGAAGAGGATGCCGCAGTCGTGGTTGTCGGAGAAAGAGCAGTCGACGATGCCGATGTGGAAGTCACGGTGGCCGATGCTGACCCCGGCGCGGGCGTTGCCGCATATGCGGTTGTTGCGGAAGAGCGCGCGGTCGACACGCAGGCAGAAGAACGCACCGTCACCGCCGTTGCCGGAGAAGTCGCAGTGGTCGATGAGCACGTTGACCGAGCCGGAACCGGGATGCAGACCGTGTCCGCGGTTGCCGATGCAGCGGCAGGAGAGTACGCGGATATCGCGGCCCTGCTGGAAGGAGATGCCGTCGCCGTGGTAGTCGGTAACCGTCAGGTTGCGGAAGGTCAGACGCGCACCGCCGACAGTGAACACACCGCCGCCCCGGCAGCCGTCGATGCGCTCATTCTCCGCCGCGCTGCCGTCGAGCTTGAGGTCGGAGACCGTGACATCCGATACGAACTCGCCCTTCACCAGCGGGAACAGCGTCCGCACCGAGCCGTGTCGGGAACAGCCGATGTCGTGGTTCAGCGGATGCGCAATCCCCAGCGTCGAACCGTCCTTGTATGTGACGGTGGACTGCGTGGCGTAGAATCCGCCGGCCTCGCAGTCGGTGATGTAGACACCGTCACCGATCTCAAAGTTCTCCGGATGTGCAACGGAGACGTCATAGTGGCCGTAGCCGAGGTACCACAGCGTTGCGGAACCTTTACACGGCTCTTTCTTCAGTACGGTCAAATCCCCCTGTCCGCGTATCTCCACGCGGTCGCGCAGATGCAGCGAGTCACGCATCCGGTAGACGCCCTCGGAGAGGATAACGCAGCCGCCGCCCAAAGATGCCGCACGGTCGACCGCCGCCTGCAGGGTCACATTTGTAAAGCCGGGGAAATCCGTACCGCGTCCCCCGGCGGTGACGGTGATGCGTTCCATACGGGTATCCTCCCTTAACTCAGCGCGATCCGGTCGATCTCGGCGAGCTCATCGGCGGTGAAGGCGGTGTTAAGCTGCACATTCTCGAGTATCTGCTCGGGCTTCGACGCGCCGATCAGCACGCTCGTGACGCCCTCCCGCGTGAACAGCCAAGACAGCGACATTTGCGCGAGCGTCTGTCCGCGCGCCATGGCAAGTTTCCCCAGCGCTTCGACTTTCGCCAGAACCTCCGGCGTAATCGACGACTCTTTGAGGAAGCGCCCGCTCGTACGCACACGGGAATCCGCCGGGATGCCGTTTGTGTAGCGGCCGGCAAGCAATCCCTGCGCAAGCGGGCAGTAGATGATCAGACCCTTCTTTTCGTCGATGACGGCCTGCCGCAGGCCGTTCCCGTCGATGCGGCGGTTGAGGATCGACGCGCTGTTTTGGTTGATCACGAACGGCGTACGCAGCTCCCGGAGGATTGCGGAGGCTTTCCGCATTGTCTCGCCGTCGTAGTTCGACAGACCCGCGTAGAGTGCTTTCCCCGAGCGTACCGCCTGGTCAAGCGCGCCCATCGTCTCCTCCAGCGGCGTGTCCGGGTCGGGACGGTGGTGGTAGAAGATGTCGACGAATTCAAGCCCCATGCGCCGGAGACTATGGTCGAGCGACGACAGCAGATATTTGCGCGAGCCGAAGTCTCCGTACGGACCGTCCCACATCGTGTAGCCCGCCTTTGTGGAGATCAGCAGCTCATCGCGATAGGGACGCAGGTCGCTTTTGAGGATGCGTCCGAAGTTCTCCTCAGCCGCGCCCGGGTAGGGGCCGTAGTTGTTCGCGATATCAAAGTGTGTGATGCCGCGGTCAAACGCCGTAAAGAGCAGCGTTTTCATGCGGTCGATGTTTGCGTCGGAGCCGAAGTTGTGCCACAGCCCCAGAGAGATCGCCGGGAGCTTCAGACCGCTCTCCCCGCAGCGGTTGTAGGACAGCGTTGTATAACGGTCGGATGCCGGTTGATAAGACATAGGGATACCTCCTTGATCGTAGGTGTTACGCGTGCAGCCCCAGCTCACGCAGGTAGCCGAGGATGCGCGCGGGATCGTCGGCGGTGATGAGACGCGCGCCGCGCAGATACGAGACGCGCAGCTGTTCGAGCGTGTCGATGCCGGTGTGTGACCACGGCTCGATCCCCTGTGACGTAAGCGCGTCGAAATACTCACGCGGCGGGACGGACATCCCCTTCGGCGGATAGACGCACGCGCAGTACAAATACGCGGACGGGTCGCCCGGCTCACCGGAGAGGAGGCTGTAGGGGTAATAGCCGTGCAGCCGCCACATGCCGGGGTACGTCTTCGCAACGTACGCCAGCAGCGTGCCGGAGGAGCTGTTGATCACGCAGCGCTCGCGCAGTCCGTGGGCGGTGAGCAGTTCGAGCACGCGATCGGTCATCCGCAGCGCTTCGGTCAGCCCGATGCGCTCGGGATAGTCCTTCAGCTCGATGTCCAGCAGCATCGTCGGATGCTTGTCGATGAGCGCGAGGAACTCGTCCAACGTGGGGACGGGTGTGAACGGCTGCCCGGGCGCGGCGTTATACCGGCGTATCTGCGCGAGTGTCAGCTCATGGACGTCGCCGGTACCGTTGGTGGTACGGTCAAGCGTTTTGTCGTGCAGCAAGATGAGCGCGCCGTCAGAGGTTATGCGGACGTCGGTCTCAATCATGTCGACCCCACAGGCAATCGCACGCTCAAACGCCGGGAGCGTGTTCTCGTCGCCTCGGATGCGCTCGCCCCGGTGTCCGGCAAGCAGGTATTTATTCTCGGGTGTATGCCACATACAAATCACTCCTTCTGTTCGGCGGATGGCAGCTTTTTAAGCAGACGTTTGAGGATGACCCGATAACAGCAGTAGTGCGCCAGTGCCGTGATGATCCAGGTGATCGGGTAGGAGAGGTACAGCACCAGCAGCGTGCGTTCAAGCTGGAAGATCGTGTAGATCCAGATCACACGCAGCACGCATGACCCGAGCAGCGAGACAGTCATCGGCATGATGCCGCAGCCCATGCCGCGCAGAGAGCCGCAGTAGACCTCCATCAGCCCGCAGATGAAGTAGGTGAAGCCGAAGACGGTGAGACGGATCATACCGTAGGAGATGACATTCGGATCGGTGTCATAGATACCCAGAAGCTGAGGCCCGAAGGAATAGGTGATCAGTCCCAGCGACAGCCCGACGACCGTGACGGTGAGCGCGCAGGTGCGGGTGATGCGTGCGATGCGGTCGTAGCGCTTTGCGCCAACGTTCTGCCCGACGAAGGTCATGGCACCCTGATAGAACGAGTTCTGAGCGCTGTAGGCGTAGCCCTCGATGTTTGCCGACGCTGCGTTCCCCGCCATTGCAATCGACCCGAACGAGTTCACCGACGACTGGATGAGAATGTTGGAAATTGAGAATACGATGCTTTGCGCACCGGCGGGCAGGCCGATCTTGATGATCTGGATCATCTTGTCACGCGTGATGCGAAGCTGTCGGAGGTAGAGCTTGAAGCAGCCGTCCGAGCGCATCAGGCACAGTACGACGAGCGCAGCGGAGATGGTCTGGGAGATGATGGTTGCCCACGCGACACCCGCGACACCCATGCGGAAGACGATGACAAAGATGAGATTCAGTACGACATTGATGAGTCCGGCGAAGCTGAGGTAGTACAGCGGACGCTTGGTGTCGCCGACGGCGCGGAGGATGGCGGAGCCGAAGTTAAAGATCATCTGCACGGGCAGGCCGATAAAGATGATGCGCAGATAGAGCGTGGTCTGGTCGATGACGTCGTCGGGGGAGCCCATCAGATGCAGCAGCGGCCGGCAGGCGATGAAGCCGCCCGCGCCGACCAGGATGCCGCCCACAAGACTTAAAAGCATCGCGGTGTGGACACTCTCCGAGACGCCGCGCTCGTCCCTTGCACCGTAGCACTGTGCGGTGACGACGCTGGCGCCGACGGACAGCCCCAGCATCAGCGCGATGAGCAGGTTGTTGAGCGCGCCGGTCGATCCGACGGCGGCGAGGGCGGTGGAGCCTTCAAAGCGGCTGACGACGATGACGCCGACGGTGTTGTAGAGAAGCTGCAGGATGCTCGACAGCATCAGCGGCAGAGTAAAACGAAGCAGCTTCGGGAGCACTGGCCCGGAGCACATGTCCATATCCACACGCGCCTTGCGAGCTTGAATATCTGAAGACTGACGTCCGGATCCTCTCAGCATTGGCTTCCCGCACCTCCCGCATCTCCTGATGCCTGTCTCCTGACGCCCGACGCCTCACAGAATACGCCCGGAATCTCGGCAGGCGTATGAATGAAGCGCACGGCACCCGCCTTTCTGAGGGTTTCTACGGAGCGGAAGCCCCATGTAACCGCGACCATCTCGACCCCGGCATTGCGCGCGGTCCTGACGTCAACATCGCTGTCCCCAAAGTAGATACATTCGTCCCGCGTGCAGCCGAGCGCGTCGAGGATTTCCGTGACCGCGCCGGCTTCCGGCTTGAGCGCGACATTCGGACGCTGGCCGAAGACCGCCCCGAACCGGATTCCCGGCAGGCATTCGGCGACAAGCGGCACGGTCATCTCGTGCTGCTTGTTGGACAGCACCGCCATTTTGATCCCGGCAGCCTGTACCTGCTCAAGCGCGTCCGCAATGCCGTCGTACGCGTGGGTAAGATGTCTGTAGTTCGCGCCGTAGCACGCGTCATACCAGACGCAGATTTCCTCCAGACGCGGCTGCGTGTCAATGCCGGAGGCGCTGCGGATAAGATGGGTACGGCCGGAGCCGAGAAACGCCATGATCTCCTCAGACTTACGCTCGGGCAGTCCGAAGTGCCGCAGGGTCTGGTTGACGCAGTCGGTCAGGTCCGGCAGCGTGTTGAGCAGGGTACCGTCGAGGTCAAAGATCGCGCATTTGTACATAAAACTAACTCCGTTACTGCATAATAGGCTGGGTAAAGCGGTAGACGCGTCCGCCGCTGAAGGAAAACGAGGTGCCGTGCGGCAGGAACACCGTCGTGTATGCCGGAACGCATACGGTTTCCCCGTCGGCGGTCACAGAGCACGTGTCGAGCGGGAACAGCAGCGTGTGGACATCGGCGGATGCCGGAGTTCCCGCGACCGCAGGGACGAGCTGTGCGCGTCCATATTCGCCGCCGCTGATGGGAAAATCCCCCACGCATGCCTCTGCCGTAAACCATGCGCACGACGGCAGCTCCTGACGCGTACGGTCGAACGCCGCGTGCGCGAGGATCGGCTGTGACGTGACGTCGAGCACGGCAAGCCCCTGTTCGACGTGCAGCTCTCTGGGACGTCCCCAGTCGAACAGCCGATAGGTGATGTCGCCGGGCTGCTGAATCTCGGCGAGCGTCAGACCTTCGCCGAGTGTGTGAACGGTTCCGGCAGGCAGGAAGACCACGTCGCCGGACGATACGGGAATCCTTCGCAGCGTGTCCGCGAGCGT
>JAAZKA010000075.1 GCA_012800055.1 Clostridiales bacterium | reverse complement strand
GTCTCGGCGATTGCGTCGGCGATGCGGCCGCGCACCTCGGGGTTGGAATAGCACAGGTTCGTGTTGAGCGGGACGCCGCGCCACAGATCGCGCTTGCCGTTGACCTCCGCCATGAAGGCGCGCTGCTCTTCGGTGATGTCGTAGGTACGGGTGTCCCAGGTCTCGCCGGGGATGCCGAACGGCTCACAGGTCCAGCCGTGGCCGGCGGCGTGGTACATCAGACCGCGCTTCTTCATCTCCTCGATGCTCTGGTCGCGCAATCCCCGGATTTCCGCCGCGCTCAAACGTTCATCTTCGAACAGCGGGTTTTCCATATGCGAATACCAGCGGTCGTAGAACGTGAAGGGGCTGTTGAACTGATTGAAGTAGCCGTTCATGCCGATCTTCGGCAGCCAGGAAATCATATCTGCGACATGGTCGTAGCTGACGGCACCCTCGATGCAGACGGCGCGGTGGCGGCAGGAGGGAACCTCGGTGAGGCTTACCGCGATGTCCGCGAGGGAACGTGCGGGGATGATCTCGCCGTTGCTGCCGGGACGTACCCACGCGCAGCCCAGCTCCCGCAGGAACCGGTACGCGCCCAGCAGCACGCTGCGGGGATTTGCTCCGTAGATGCCGCCGCGTCCGCCGCGCATGTCGATGCGGATGGCGTCGTCATACAGCGGATCCTTTACCAGTGCACTGACCTCCGGGCAGACGTCCAGCCACAGCACGTCCGTCAGCTCGGCCGTCCAACCCGGGACGCTCAGGATTGCGACCTCGACGGTCGGGTCGATGCGCTCCAGGTACTTCTTCAGCTCCGACGCCGCGAGATCAATCGCCGCGTCACGTGAGGATTTCGCGAGTTTCCATACCATAATATACACCTCCTATGCGTTCAGTATACCGCATCCGGAGGTGTTTTGCAAGGGGCTTGACATTTTTTTTTGCGTGTGTTAAAATGCATTCGGGAGTTCTCCGGCATTTCCGAAAGAGAGGTCAAGACGATGAATTTTCACAACGTGTCCTCCATCCCGCGTCCTGTGCGCCTGTCGCGTGAGACTCGTACCTACGCTGCCATATCTCTTAACGGTGTCTACGGCAGGGCAGCACGCCGTACGCCGTATGTCACGCTCGATGATATAGAAAACTTTGAGGAATTATCCGCGCAGAAGCGCTGCGACGCGGCCATTATGCGCATCTGCTCGACCGCGCCGCTCCGAGTGACACCGTACGAGCTGGTCGCGGGAGCCGCAACACTCGGCGACGGCATCAACCATACCATCCCCGCGCGGTACAAAGGCGAGCCGGTTTTTTTAAGCGTTTCACACTACACACCCGATTTTCCCCGTGCGCTGAAATACGGCATCGACGCGTACGACCGGGAACTGACCGAACGTTTGAAAAACCCCGCACTGACGGATTCTCAGCGCGAGGTGCTCGAGAGTATGCAAAACGCGGTCGCGGCGATGCGGGTATACCACAAACGGTACATGGACGTACTCACGGCGGACGGTTCGCGTGTGAGCCGGGAGATCGCGGAGAGTCTGGCACGTGTGCCGTTTGCACCGCCGGAGACCTTCCGCGAGGCGGTGCAGGCGCTGTGGTTCCTGTTCTCATGGCAGCGGCTGTGCGGCAACTGGCCGGGACTCGGGCGCGTGGACGAGATGCTCGGGCCGTACCTCAAACGCGACCTGGAAACCGGACGCATCACGATGGACTTCGCGCGTGAGCTGATCGCGTCGATGCTCATCCATGGCTGCGAGTGGATCACGCTCGAGCCGACGGTTTCCGGCGACGCGCAGCACTACCAGAACATCATCCTGGCGGGCATCGACGCGGACGGCCGTGAGGTGGCAAACGACGTCACGCGGCTGGTGCTGGAAGTGCTTGAGGAGCTGCCGATCTCCGACTATCCGGTAGCGATCCGGGTGAACCGCGAGACGCCGGCGTGGGTGCTCGACCTGGCGGCGCGCAACATCCGGCACGGCGGTGGGGTCATCGCGGTCTATAACGAGACGCAAATCATTGAAAGCATGGTACGCTTCGGTTACGATGTCCGCGATGCCAGACGGTTTGCCAACGACGGCTGCTGGGAGATTCAGGTGCCCGGTGAGACGTGCTTCTACTACCGGCCGTTCGACGCATACGAGCTTTTACAGCGTGATGTTTTCTGCCTGGGCGAGGCGGAGAGTCCGGATTATGCGGACTTCGAGAGCTTATACGCGGCGTATATCGGGCGGCTGTCAGACTTTGTGGACGAGCTGCAGAAAGAGATCGATACGAAACGGCGGCGCGAGTGGGGCGCACTTCCGACGCCGGTGGTGAGCCTTTTGGAGTACGGTTCGATGGAGTCGGCGCGCAACTACTACGACCTCGGTCCGCGCTTTACGGTCGCGTCACCGCACATCGGCGGGGTGGCGGATGTGATCAACGCGCTGCACACGGTGCGCACGCTGGTCTTTGATGAACGCCGTCTGGAATTCCGGGAGTTCATGGACATTCTGCGCGGCAACTGGGAAGGGCACGAGGATCTGCGGGCGTATGTACGCAGCCATGTGACGATGTGGGGCAACGACTCCGACGCGGTGGACGCGCTGGGGACACGTCTGATGGGCGACTACATCGAAATGGTGGAGCGGGTACGCGAACGCGAGGGGGTCCTGCGGCCGGCGGGTGCAAGCACGTTCGGGCGGCAAATCGAGTGGGCGAAGAACCGGTTTGCGCACGCGCACGGGTTCCCGTACGGGACATATTTGGCGTCAAACCTGTGCCCGACGCCGGGGACGGACGTCGAGGGTGTGAGCGCGGTGATCCGGTCGCACTGCAAACTGGGCCTGCAGGGTTTGACATGCGGGACGGCGCTGGATGTGAAGCTGGGCCCGAACACGCTGACGGAGGAGCGCGGGACGGCGGTGATCGAGGGCTTGGTACGGGCCTTCTGCGAACTGGGCGGGATTTTCATGCAGTTCGACGTGGTGGACAACCGGGAGCTGCTGGACGCGCAGAAGCATCCGGAGCGCTACCGGTCGCTGTCGGTGAGGCTGGCGGGGTGGTCGGCGCGGTTTGTGACGCTGTCCAAGGAGTGGCAGGACATGGTCATCGCGCGTACGACGCAGCAGAAGTAGCGGAACCCCCGTTATGTTTGTACAAAAAATGGCAGAGGATATTCATTAATTCTCTGTTTCAGGGCTTGATTTTTTGGCGGAATATGGTACAATTAGAAGAACTCATTTCTAGGAGGAACTATTCAAATGGCTCTTGTCACATCTAAAGCCATGTTTGAGGACGCCTATAAGAACGGTTACGCCATCGGCGCGTTCAACGTCAACAACATGGAGATCATCCAGGGCATCACCGAAGCCGCGAAGGAAGAGAATGCTCCGCTGATTCTGCAGGTTTCGTCCGGTGCGCGTAAATACGCGAACCACACCTATCTGATGAAGCTCGTCGAAGCTGCGATCATCGAGACCGATCTCCCGATCTGCTTGCATCTGGACCACGGCGATACGTTCGAACTGTGCAAGTCCTGCGTGGACGGCGGTTTCACGAGCGTCATGATCGACGGTTCGCACCTCAAGCTCGAGGATAACATCGCGCTGACGAAGAAGGTCGTCGATTACGCACACGCGCACGGCGTCGTCGTTGAGGGCGAGCTGGGTCGTCTCGCGGGTATCGAGGACGCGATCAACGTCTCCGCCGAGGATTCGTCCTACACCGATCCGGCCGAGGTTGAGGAGTTCGTCACGAAGACGGGCGTCGACTCTCTGGCGATCGCCATCGGCACCTCCCACGGCGCGTATAAGTTCACCGCCGCGCAGTGCACCCGCAATGCGCAGGGTGTCCTGGTACCGCCGCCCCTCCGCTTCGACATTCTGAAGGAAGTTTCCCGCCGTCTGCCGGGTTTCCCGATCGTCCTCCACGGCTCATCCTCCGTCCCGCAGAACTTCGTCAAGATGATCAACGACAACGGCGGCAAAATGCCCGACGCCGTCGGCATCCCCGAAGACCAGCTGCGTGAGGCTGCCCGCATGAGCGTCTGCAAGATCAACATCGACTCCGACCTGCGTCTTGCGATGACCGGTTCAATCCGCCAGTATTTCAGCGAGCATCCGGATCACTTCGATCCCCGTCAGTACCTCAGGCCCGCCCGCGAGAACATCAAGCAGATTGTAAAGCACAAACTTGTCAACGTTCTCGGCTGCGCCGGCAAAGCTTCCCTTTTCTAAAGATATGATACGCCGCTCCCGTCATCACACGGGAGCGGCGTTTTTTCATTCCGCTGATGTTTTTGCGGGGATGGAGTACGGGGAACGACGGGGGCCGGGATGCGCTTCTTTTTCGTGAAAAAGAAGCAGAAAGCTTTTGGGAGATTCCGCAGGAATCTCCTGCACGGGGCGCATGCTTCCGCTTACAGATGGATACCCAGCTTCTTTGCGGCCTCGAGGTACTTCCGCTTTGTCTGCTCCACGACATCTGCCGGAAGCTGCGGCCCCGGCTCCACGCCGTTGAGCTTCTCCTTTTTCAGCCAGTCCCTCAGATACTGCTTATCAAAGCTCTGCTGTCCTCTGCCCACGGCGTAGTCCGCCGCCGGCCAGAACCTGGACGAATCCGGCGTCAGCACCTCATCGCCTAAGGTCAGCACGCCGTTTTCATCAAGCCCGAACTCGAACTTCGTATCGGCGATGAGGATGCCCCGGCTCGCCGCATAGTCCGCGCACGCCTTATACACGTCGATCGTTGCCGTGCGCAGCTTTCCCGCCATCTCCGTACCGACGATCTCGCACATGCGCTCGAAGCTGATGTTTTCGTCGTGGCCTTCGTCGGCCTTGGTGGAGGGGGTGAAGATCGGCTCCGGCAGCTTCTGGGACTCCTGCAGACCTTCCGGCAGCCGGATGCCGCAGACCTCGCCGGACTTCTGGTAGCTTGCCCAGCCGGAGCCGGTGATGTACCCGCGCACGATGCACTCGATGGGCAGCATTTTCAGCTTCTTCACCAGCATCGCGCGGCCCTCAAGCTCCGGCATGCCGCAAAACGGCGCGGGGAACCTCCGGCTGTCCGGAGTGACCACATGGTTCGGGATGATATCCTTCGTGTAATCGAACCAGAACATGGACAGCGCGTTGAGAATTTTTCCCTTTCCCTCGATGGGTGTGGGCATGATGACATCGAACGCGGAGATGCGGTCGGTGGTGACGATCAGCAGATGGGACGCGTCAACGGCGTAGATCTCGCGGACCTTGCCGGATGCAATGGGTGTGGGCTTCATAAAAGTTCCTCCTGAAGCGGTATGGGGCGTTTCCTGTATGCAAACATCATAACATGCGCGGCGGAGGATGTAAAGAGACCGATTCACTAAAAGTTTAATGATGAATGCCGTTTTTTCGGAGGATACATTGACAACTGCGCGGTCTTGTGGTATACTTCAAACTGAGATAGGATGGTTTTATTTAATTGGAGGAACAATGGCTATGTATACAGGTCAGGTGTGTGACATCCACATTCATGTGAGCATCCCGCAGGACATGGATATCATCGCCTCAAGAATGAAGCAGCACGGCTATGCGAAGTACTGTCTTTTAGGCTGCGGGTCCTACTATCCGCGCGCGAAGGGTGTTTCGAACGTGCTGGGGCTGCTGCAGAAGCTGCGCGACCCGTCGGTCTACGTGTTTGCAAGTCTTGAACATCCGGAAACCGGCACGGCGTCGGCAGAGAGCCTGCTGGAACAGGTGAAGATGTACCATGCAGTGGGCTTCGACGGCGTGAAGATGATCGAAGGCAAGCCCAACGTCCGGCTGCGCACAGGCGTACCGCTGGACGACGCAGTCTACGAGCCGATGCTTGGCTTTCTTGAAGCGCATGACATCCCCGTACTGTCGCACGTCAACGACCCGCGCTTCTTTTGGGACATCACGAAGATGAGTCCGGCGCAGATCGCGCGCGGATGGTACGCAGGGCCGGACAACCCGTCGTTTGAGACCGTACGCGCCGAGGCTCTGGAGACGATGCGGCGGCATCCCGGACTGCGCACGACCTTCGCGCACTTCTTCTTCGCGTCGGGCAGTACCGATGAGGCCGACGGCATTCTCGACCGCTATCCCAACGTGAACTTCGACCTGACGCCCGGCACGCACTACGCGGACATGAGCAGCGCGCGGGACGAATGGCGCACTTTCATGATGCGGCGCTCGAACCGGCTGCTGTTCGGTACCGACAACGCCGCCGCGACGAGTGAAGCGCACACCCTGCTGTGCCGGCAGATTCTCGAGACGGCGGATGAGATCGAGTACCGCGGAGTGTCGCTGCGGTGTTTTGAGCTGCCCGAGGCGGCGCTTGCGGACATCTACGCGAAGAACTTCGACCGTTTTGCAGGGGCATCGCCGCGTCCGGTAGACCGAGAGCGGCTGTCCTCTTACATCCAATGGACGTCCGATCTTATGGAAGGCGCGCAGTACGCAAGCGACATCCGCGCCGACCTGACGGCGTTAAACAAATCTCTGTAAACTTTTTCGTATTATCTTTTTGGAGGTTATATCATGCTGAAACTTCGTGAAAACTACAAGTACGCGCTGGTTGTACCGTCCTCGATGGGCGTACGCATCACGCCCGCCGACCGTCAGCCGGTGCACACGAGCACCAACTATTTCATGCACGCGACCAGTGCCGAGACCAATGTCCTGAACATTTCGGCGTCTCTGGGACTTCCGACGAAGGTGCTGACGACGTTTGTCGAGGACAGTCCGATCGCCGCGTTCATCAAAAACAGTCTGCGCTTGCGCAACATCGACTACGAAGGCCGCGAAGTTCCGCAGGGCGGGCCGTGGGGCTACCGTCACCAGTTCAACATCGCCGATTCCGGTTATGGTCTGCGCGGCCCGCGTGTCGCCAACGACCGCGCCGGTGAAGTCGGCCTGACGCTCAACATCCGTGACTTCGACCTTGAGCGCATCTTCGGCACGGAGGGCGTCCAGATTCTGCATCTGTCAGGCTTGGTCGGTGCGCTGTCCCACGAAACGAGCATCTTCTGTCTGGAGCTTGCCCGCGCCGCGAAGAAGTACGGCACGCGCATCTCGTTTGACCTCAACTACCGCGCGTCGTTCTGGAAGAACCGTGAGAAAGAACTGCGCGAGATTTTCTCCGAGATTGCATCCGTCACGGACATTCTGATCGGCAACGAGGAGGACTTCCAGCTTGCTCTGGGCGTCAAGGGTCCGGAGGCGGGCGGCAAGGACTTATCCGCGAAGATCGAAGGCTTTAAGGGCATGATCGAGGAGGTCAAGAAGGCCTACCCGAACGCGTCCGTCTTTGCCACAACGCTGCGTGAGGTCATCTCCGCCAACGAGCACCTCTGGGGCGCGATCCTCAACGCCGGCGGCAAGTGGAATGTTGCAGACCCGCGTCCGATCCCGGTGCTCGACCGCATCGGCGGCGGCGACGGTTTCGTCGGCGGTCTGCTCTACGGTATCCTCAGGGGCTTCTCCTACGAAGATTGCCTGCACTTCGGCTGGGCGACCGGTGTCCTCGCGACGACCGTCCTCACCGACTATGCGACGCCCGCCGACGAGTCCCAAGTCTGGGATATCTGGAAGGGCAACGCAAGAGTAAAGCGCTAAACGATTCACTCTTATAACAATCTAAAGAATCATAAAGGAGTATACTATGAAAAAAGCAGACATCGGTCTGATCGGACTTGCCGTCATGGGTGAAAACCTTGTGATGAACATGGAGTCCAAGGGTTTTACCGTCGCGGTGTTCAACCGCACGACCGATAAGGTCACGAAGTTTGTTGAAGGTCGTGCGAAGGGCAAAAACATCATCGGTACCTACTCTCTCGAGGAGCTGGCTGCAAATCTTAAGAAGCCGCGCCGCGTGATGCTGATGGTCAAAGCCGGACAGCCGGTCGATGACTTCATCGAGAAGCTCTTGACCGTCCTTGAGCCGGGCGACATCATCATTGACGGCGGAAACTCCCACTTTCCGGATACCATCCGCCGCTGTGCGGACCTCGAGAGCCGCGGCTTTCTGTACATCGGCACCGGTGTGTCCGGCGGTGAGGAAGGCGCACTGCTCGGCCCGTCCATGATGCCCGGCGGATCGCCTGCCGCGTGGCCGCATGTCAAGGATATCTTCCAGTCCATCTGCGCGCACGTCGAAGACGGCTCGCCCTGCTGCGACTGGGTCGGCGAAAACGGCGCGGGTCACTTTGTCAAGATGGTTCACAACGGCATCGAGTACGGCGACATGCAGCTCATCTGCGAAGCCTACCATCTCATGCGCGACTACCTCGGCATGTCCAACGACGAGATGCACGAAGTCTTCGCCGCGTGGAATAAGACCGACCTCGACTCCTACCTCATCGAGATCACCCGCGACATCCTCGCGTACAAGGATGCCGACGGCTCGTCGATTGTCGATAAGATTCTCGACACCGCCGGCCAGAAGGGGACCGGCAAGTGGACCGCCATCGCCGCGCTCGATGAGGGCATTCCGCTCACGCTCATCGGAGAGGCTGTCTTCGCCCGCTTCCTGTCTGCTTTGAAGGATGAGCGTGTCGAGGCGTCCGGCATCCTCGGCGGCAGCTGCGGGAAGTTCTCCGGCACGGCTGAGGAAAAGACCGCGTTTGTTGAGAATATCCGCGGCGCGCTGCTCGCCTCTAAAATCATCTCCTACGCCCAGGGCTACACCCTCATGCGTTCCGCTGCCAAGACCTACGGCTGGAACCTCAACTACGGAGGCATCGCCCTCATGTGGCGCGGCGGCTGCATCATCCGCTCGGTCTTCCTCGGCAAGATCAAGGAAGCCTACGACAGGGACCCGGCGCTGTCGAACCTGCTGCTCGACCCGTACTTCAAGGAGAAGATCCTCTCCCTCGTGCCGGCGTGGCGCAAGGTTGTCTCGACCGCGACGATGGCCGGACTGCCGACCCCGGCGTTCTCCTCCGCGCTCACTTACTTCGACGGATACCGCTGCGAGCATCTGCCGCAGAACCTCCTGCAGGCGCAGCGCGACTATTTCGGCGCGCACACCTACGAGCGTATCGACCGCGCGCGCGGCGAGTTCTTCCACACCAACTGGACCGGCCGCGGCGGCGATACCTCCGCGTCCACCTATATCGCGTAATAATCTTGAAAAATCCGAGAAGGGGTGGATATTCCATCCCTTTTCGAGTTTCCATGAGGTGACTATGAGATTTATTATCATCCGCCACGGCGACCCGGACTACACCGTCGACGGACTGACCGAGAAGGGCAGACGTGAGGCAGCGCTGCTTTCAGACCGTCTTGCGAAGGAACCGATCACTGCGGTGTATTGCTCGACGATGGGACGTGCGATGCAGACCGCGCAGCCGACACTTGACCGCCTCGGGCTGACGGCGGAATATACGGACTGGCTGCGTGAGGTGCCTTACCCGATCTCATGGGAGGAATATCCCGAGCGGCCGTACTGGTTTGCGTATCCGCCCCGTGCGTGGACGAAATACCCCGAAATCACCGACGCGGAGAAGTGGAAGACGCTGCCGATGTTCCGCGATGCCGGGGTTGCAGAGTATCTTGAACATGTTTTCGCGGAATTTGACGTGCTGACGGCGAAGTACGGCTATGTACGCAACGGGATGTATTACGACATTCTTCCCGACGCGCAGGATACGGTGGTGGCGCTGTTCTGCCATCAGGGGCTGGGGACTGCGCTGCTTGCACACTTGATGCATGTCTCTGTGCCGCTTTTATGGAACACGACGATGACCCCGACGGCTTCCGTCGCCACCGTGCTGATGGAGCGCTTCTTCTCCGACGACCCTGTAGCCGTCGCCCGCATCCTGAGCATCGGTGATACGTCCCACCTCTACGCCGGGAACGAACCGATCAGCTCGCGCGGGCTGCACCACGAGATCACACCATAGTTTACGGTGTATTCAACTTCCGCAATCTCGTCACATCGGTGCACCGCAGCGTATTTACGTCCGCGCGCGTGTGCCCGGCATTCCCGAAAGTAAGAAAGGCGGCGACCGTATGAAAAACGGCAAGGTTTACATCTGGCTGCAGCTTCTCGGCTTCGACCGTGACGCACCCGACCACGGTGCGGCGGGCTATCTCGACCGCCTCGGATTTACGCCGGCCGGTCTGTGCGCGCTGCTGTACCACCCCGACTTTGTACATCTCCACCGGGGCATGGACGAGGAATATCCGCTGTTCCCGGACAACTGTTCCTACTACGCGGTGCCGAAAAACCGGGAGCGCGCGCGGCAGCCGTGGACGAACTACGATCTGCGCGGGCTGAATGCGGCCCTCAAGGCGCGCGGCGTGGGGATGTGGATGGGGATCATGGGGCCGTATCTCGAGGATATGTTCCACAAAGAGTGGCTGACGGACCATCAGGAGCTGCGCTCGACCGAGCGGCATAAGATAGGGTGGCTGCACTGCCTCAAGCGGCTGAAGGACGGGAGCCGGTATGAGGATTTCTTCATCGACAAGCTCTGTCAGGCGCTGGTCGACTATGATTTCGAGGGCGTCCACATCGCCGACGGTTTCTGTCCCAACGGCAACCGTTATATCTGCGACTGGTCGAGCGATATGCTCGGGCAGTTTCTGGACGACACCGGCCTGACGCTGCCGGAAGATGTCACGGCAACGCTGGGGCATGAGGACGAGGCGGCGGTCAACCTGCGGGCGGATTACGTGTGGGAGCATCTGCGGGAGGAATGGCTGCGGTTCTACATGCGGCGGTGGGAGCGGTTTTTCAGAAAGCTCTGCGGACGTGTCCACGCGCTGGGGAAGAAGGTCGCGTTCCTCGGGATGTATTGTACCGATCCGTTCGAGACGATGATGATCTACGGATTCGATACTGGCGCGGTGATGCGGGCGGGCGCGGACATGATCACGGCGAACGTGCTGCCGACAAGCGTCGCGCTGAATAACCCGAAGCGGGAGTATTTCTTCCACCGCTACCACATGATCACGCCGCTGCTGTCGGCGCAGGTCAACGGCGCGGGCGAGGTCGTGTCGATGCTCGGCGTGCAGGACGCCACCGAGGAGTGGGACGTGCTGCACCACGCGCCGTGCAAGCTCGAGCGCGACCTGTACACGATGACGATGGCGCGGCGGATTTCGGACGGCGCGATGAAACCGGCGCTCGACGGGCTGTTCCTGTGCCTGGGCGACGGTATTATGCGCGAGAGCTGGGACTTTATGCGTGAGCGCTTCGAAGCGGCGTTCTCGAACAACGCCGTCCGGAGCCTGTCGCCGGCGGTCCTCTGGTCGGACACCGCGAACTCCGCTATGATCACCGCCTATATAGCGACGCGCCGCACCTCCGTACACAAGCAGGCGTTCGAGCTGTTCAAGCGCGGGTATCCGCTGCCGACGGCTGTCCGTGTAGAGGAGTTGACCGGCTATACGGGGCCGCTGTTCGTACCGAACTTCGACCTGCTGCCCGAGGACGAACGGAAGACCGTCGCGGCGTACCGGGGCGTTCTTGTCGGCACAGTACCGGCAGGCTTCGACCTGACGCCGTATGTCACTCCCTCGGCGGAGGTAACCGACGTGTACAGCGACTATCCGCTGACGGCATTCCTGGTGAACGGTGTTGTTTCCGAAGCCGCGCTCACGTTCAGCGACGACGGCAAGCCTTCCCACGCCGGGGAGGATGACAACGTGTACCCACTCAACCGCGAGCTGCCGTTTACGAAGCTGACCGACGGATTCCTCTGCGCGATCGGTGCGATGCTGACGGCGGATTGTCCCTACACCTGCACGCAGCCCTTCGCCGCATTCACGCTGCCCGACCGCGACCGGCTTTACATCTTCAACTCCTACGAGAACCATTATCACTATGCGGTCATCACCGCACCGAAGGCCACTGCGCGCGTCGTACCGGTGAGTCTGTTCCCCGTCCAGTCGCCGCGCTATGTCTCCGACTTGAACGTCAGCTTTGCGTTTGACTACGACCGGGAAAATCCCACACGCAAATTCCAGACCAAGCTTCAGCCCGCCGGGATGACCATCCTCGACGTCTTCTATTGACGTCTCCGGTGCTTCCCTATATGCCTCCGTCAGGAGGTTTGTAAACTCCCGTACTTTCGTCACACCGGTGTAACCACACCGGAATGCGTTCGCCGATACCTCCGGCAGCATTCCCACAAGTTTACCACTTTTATGAAAGGATACCACCGTTATGAAATCACTCATCAGAATTGCGCCGACCGACATGGGCTTAAGCGTTGACGAAATCCGCGCGGCCGTACGCGAATCCCTCTCCGACTGCAAAGACAGGCTGCGCAAAGTCCTGCTGCTGCCGCCGGATTACACCCGCTTCCACTCCTACGCCGGACAGCTCACGGCAATGTACTATGCTGAGCTGAAAGATACCTGCGAGATTGACATCCTTCCCACGCTCGGTACGCATGTGCCCGTTACCCGTAAGGAAGCGCTCGAGATGTTCGGCCCGGACATCCCCTTCGACCGCTTCATCGTCCACAACTGGCGCGAAGACGTCGTGAAGATCGGCGAGGTGCCCGGAGAGTATGTCGCCTCTATCAGCGAGGGTCTGGTCACGACGCCCATCGACGTCGAGGTCAACCGTGTGCTGCTCGATCCGTCGTACGATCTGATCCTGTCGCTGGGACAGGTTGTACCGCATGAGGTTGTCGGGATGGCGAACCGCAACAAGAATATCTTCGTCGGCTGCGGCGGCGCGAGCATGATCAACAACTCCCACATGCTCGGTGCGTTCTACGGTATGGAGCGCATCATGGGCCGTGACCACACGCCGGTGCGCGACGTGTTCGACTACGCCGAGGAGCACTTCCTCATGAACATCCCGGTGTGCTATGTGCTGACCGTCACGACAGCGCCCGGCGGACACATCCGCGTACACGGTTTATTTATCGGACGCGAGCGTGAAAAATTCGAGGCGGCGGTGGCGCTGGCACAGAAGAAAAATCTGATCTTCCCGGAGAAGCCTTTCAAAAAGGTCGTCGTCATGCTCGATGCGGGCGAGTTCAAGTCTACCTGGCTGGGCAACAAGGCCGTCTACCGCACGCGCATGGCGATCGCGGACGGCGGCGAGCTGATCGTACTGGCACCGGGTGTCGACAAATTCGGCGAGGATCCTGAGAACGACTTGCTCATCCGCAAGTACGGCTATGTCGGACGCGAGAACGTTCTGAAACTGGTTGAGGAGAATGCCGACTTGCGTGAGAACCTGTCCGTCGCGGCGCATCTGATTCACGGTTCATCCGACGGGCGCTTCTCGATCACCTACTGCACGAAGCTGCTGACCGAGGACGAGGTACGTGGTGTGGCGTTCGACTATATCCCGTACGACGAGGCTGCCGCGAAGTACGATCCGGCGAAGCTCCGCGACGGCTGGAACACCGTCGACGGCGAGGAGATCTACTACATCCCGAACCCGGCACTCGGGCTGTGGGCAGATCGCAGCAAATTCGAATAATTCCCGACACATCACCGCGCGGCCTTCCCATATCGGGAAAGCCGCGCGGATTTTATGTCAACTATCGGGAATGCCGACAGAAGACGGGGATTCGTGCGAAGCGCTGCCGGCGGGGGCAGGGTACGACGGGAGCACGGACGCGGCGCACCTACAGCTCGATTATGTTCGACCAGAACCGCGTGCCGTCCTTCGCCTTCCCTTCCACTCTCACCCACTTGTCCCGCGCCGCCGGCGTATACTCCGCATGCGTCAGCGTTCCGCCCTCCGGCTTCCTCACCGTCCTCGTCGAAGTAAACCAGGTATTCGACATGAAGTAGATTTCTTCGACCTCCTCACAGTCGACCTTAATCACGCTCGCATCATCGCGCTCGAGCTGGAACATCTTCGGTCCCGTGGACGCGTAGTATTTCCGCTCGCGGATGGCTTTCATAATCGCCTCGGTGGTGAACGCTTCCGGCTGCACCATGATGAATCCGCGGCAGAAGTCATAATCGTAGAAGTGCGCGTCGTCGTCGGCGATAATACCGGTGATACGGTCACGCGTGGCGCAGATATCGATGAACTGGTCGGAGACGCCGCGGTTGGCATACGCCGCCGAGATGCCGTTGTAGATTTCAACGGCTTCATAGCCGTGCAGCGCGAGGGCTTCGTCGGGCGTCATGAGCGACCACGACGGGTGGGCGAGGATGGGGAAGCCGCCGGCGGCGATGACGCGGTCGATGATCTCCTGCGGCTCGGTGGAGTCGTCGGTGATGACGTCATCCTTGAGGTCGATACCGAGGATGTGGTAGGCGGTGAGACCGGGCTGGTAGTGGTACTCGCCGCCGGAGAGGACAATGAAGTCGGAGGTTTCGCAGCCGGGGAAGCGTTTGCGGTGGTCGGTGATGGCGATGAAGTCATAGCCGTGGGCTTTATACAGTGCGACAGCTTCATCCGGGGTTTTACGGCCGTCCGACAGGCGCGTATGCGTATGGAGGTTGCCTTTGTAGAAGCGTTTGTTCCTGCAGAAAAACTTCATATATCTGGCTCCTATCGTATGATGTGTTTGGTTTTATAGTATACACGAATTTCGGATAAAATTCAAGCGTTCTTCTGCATATTACGAAAACTAATGGCATACGAAAATTCAGCGTGCTTGCGTACGAAGATTCCCATACAGCATATGACAGACCGACGCAAAAGGGCGCATATATTCTCATTCCTGCGATGAATTATACCCGCGTACACAAATCCCGCTTGAAATGCGAGTGCGGATGTGGTATAGTACATACTATGCAAGAATTACTGCTTCAATGGTATGACCGTGCCGCGCGGGACCTCCCGTGGCGCGTGAAGGGCGGGCGGGGTGAACCCTACCGCGTATGGATTTCGGAGGTCATGCTGCAGCAGACACGCGTCGAGGCGGTGATCCCGTACTACGCGCGCTTCCTGCATGCGCTGCCGGACATCCCGGCACTCGCGGCGGTTGACACGGATACGTTGTACAAGCTGTGGGAGGGTCTGGGATACTACTCCCGCGCGCGAAATCTGCGGGAGGCGGCGTGCATATGCGTCAGCCGGTATGCCGGCATGCTGCCGGATTCCCGCGCGGCACTGCTGGAACTGCCGGGGATCGGCGACTACACGGCGGGTGCCATTGCGTCGATTGCGTACGGCGAGCGGGTACCGGCGGTGGACGGGAATGTCCTGCGCGTATGGGCGCGCTATACCACCGACGCCAGGGATATCCTCGATGCGGGTGTACGGCGTGAGATGCGTGACGCGGTGGCGGAGATTGTCCCGCAGAACCGTCCGGGCGACTTCAACCAGGCGATGATGGAACTGGGCGCGACTCTCTGCGGGCCGAATACCGCGCCGCGCTGTGAGGAATGTCCGCTGCGGGACAGCTGCCGGGGTTACGCGGACGGCATCGCGGCCCTACTCCCGACACGTGCGCCGAAGAAGCCGCGGCGTGTCGAGGAACTGACGGTCATCCTGCCGTATGCGCAGGGCCGTCTCGGACTGCGCAGACGCGGCGAGAGCATGGTGCTCGCGGGGCAGTGGGAGTATCCAAATGTCCCCGGCACACTCGACGAAGCCGGCATTGTGGAGACACTGCGGACATGGGAACTGAACCCGACGAAGCTCACGCCGCTGCCGCCGGCAAAGCATCTGTTCACGCACATCGAGTGGCGCATGACCGCCTGGCGCGCCGACGTCGAAAAAGCATCTCCCGCGCTCACTTGGGCATCTCCCGACGAGATCGCCGCGTCGTATGCGCTTCCTTCGGCGTTCAAGGCATGGCGGCCGCAGGGAGGTACCGTGTCCGGTTGACGACATGTCCCTGCGATGCGTTTGATGGCAATGACCCGAACCGCCACAAATGAAAAGGGACACGGCATGCCGTGTCCCTACGGAAAAAGGTCTATTCGCCCAGCGCTTTCCGCAGTGTGTCGATCATGATCTGCATGACGCGGATGCGGGCGTACTTCTTGTCATTGCTCTCGATGATATACCAAGGTGCGAACTCGGTGTTGGTATACCGGAGCATATCGTCGACGGCTTCCTCGTAAAGGGGCCACTTTTCGCGGTTGCGCCAGTCTTCGTCGGACAGCTTCCACGCCTTTTCGGGATCGTTCGCACGGTTCTGAAAGCGTTTGAGCTGCTCGTCGGCGTCGATGTGCAGCCAGAACTTTGCGACGACCGTGTTCCAGTCGGCGAGGAACTTCTCGAACTCATTGATCTCGCGGTAGGCGCGTGTCCACTGCTCCTGTGTGCAGAAGCCCTCGATACGCTCGACCATCACCCGTCCGTACCAGCTCCTGTCGAAAATCGCGATGTGACCGGTGCGCGGCAGTTCCTCCCAGAAGCGCCACAGGTATTGCCGGTTCAGTTCCGCCGGGATCGGCGCCGCGATTGGAATCACGCTGTAGCCGCGCGCGTCAAACGAGCTGACCAGCCGCTTGATGTTTCCGCCCTTGCCCGCAGCGTCCCAGCCTTCATAGGCGATCACTACCGGAATCTTCGCGCGGTATATGCGGTTGTGGAGCTGCGCAAGCTCAAGGCGGCAGCTCTCCAAATCTCGCTTGTATTTGTCCTCCTCGATGCGACGGTCGAGATCGACGTCACGCAGCTTCGGCAGCTTGACCGTTGGGAAGTACGGGTTAATCTGGATGGGCGGCGGCTCAGTCTGTGCGGCGCGTGCGGTACGCTGATCAATCGCGCGATCGACCGCGTCGCGCATTGCGTTGGCGATGATCTCAAACGCCGTTACCGTCCCGTAGAACCGATTTGTCGTCGCAACGGCGTGCCACGGCGCATAGGGCGTATTGGTCCGGCGGATCATCTCGTCGAACGCGTTCCAGTGGCGTTTGTACTGCCGGTTGTGCATCAGGTCGACGTCGGTGACACGCCACGCAGTGTTCTCTGACGCGCGGAGGTTTGTGAAGCGCTTCTTCTGCTCTTCGCGCGAGATGCACAGGAACAGCTTGATAATCAGATAGCCGTCGTCGGCAAGCTGGCGCTCGAAGATGTTGATGTCGTCATACATCTGGTCGATGGTTTCATCGGCCAAGCCGCGGTCGACGCGGTCGACGGTGACGTCGCGGTACCAGGAGCGGTCAAAGACGGCAATTCTTCCGTACTCCGGGAGTTTATCCCAGAAGCGCCACAGCCACGGACGGCGTGCCTGGTTGGCATCCGGCTCACGGGTGGAGAAGACGCGGAAACCGCGCGGGTCCCAGTTGAGGATCAGCTCGGAGATATAGCTGCCCTTGCCGGCCGCACCGAAGCCCTCGAACAGGACGATCACCGGTACGCGCTCCTGTTTGACACGCAGCGACTCGTGCGTGAGCTGTTCACGTATTGGCTTGATACGGGCTTTGTATTCGTCCTTGGAGAGTTCACGATCCAGATTGAGGACTGAAAGCATAGCGCACTCCTTTCACATATGGAAACTTTGCGGCACTGGGGAAACCCGCACACCGGATCCCCCATTATTATCCACCCTTTTATTATAACGGTTTATTTGAGAAATTACAATACCCTGATCGAAAAAAAGGAGAGTCGTCATGAAATTTCATGAGATGCCCTACCGGCGTGTGACGACCGAGCAGGTGAAGGAGTTCTGCGACAGCTTCATCCTCAGCTTTACCTCCGCGCCTGACGCCGAGACCGCCGAGCGGGAGCTGCGCCGTATGTTCGCCTTCTCCCTCGAGGTTGACACCCAGACCTCCCTGTGCTTCACACGCCATTCCATCGATACCCGCGATGCCTTCTACAGCGAGGAAATGGCTTACTACGACGAGCAGGGCCCGCTCATGCAGCTCTCCCTGCAGAAGGCCAATGACGTCGTACTCGGCTCACCCTACCGCAAGGACCTCGAGCACAGCATCGGCACACTCTACTTCCGCAAGCTTGAAAACGAGAAGCGTCAGTTCTCCGAGGCGATTATCCCCGACCTGCAGGAGGAGAACCGGCTGACGACGGAGTATGGCAAGCTGCTGGGCGGCGCGGAGCTGCACTTCGACGGCAAGACGCTCAACCTATCCCAGATGATGCCATACCGTACCTCCGCCGACCGCAATGTCCGCCGTGAGGCCAACGCCGCCTACTTCGGTTGGTTCTCCGACCATCGCGAGACCCTCGACCGCATCTATGACGCGCTTGTCCGCACGCGCGACACAATGGCGAAGAAGCTCGGATTTGCCAATTTCATAGAGCTTGGATATATCCGCATGGAGCGCATGGACTACGACGCCGCGCAGGTGAAGGTCTACCGCGACGAGGTCAAGCGCTATCTCGTACCGCTTGTGACGGAGCTGAACAAGCGTCAGGCGGCGCGCCTCGGGCTTGACCACCTGGTGTACTACGACGTCGACTATCTTTTCAAGACCGGCAACCCGCATCCGATCGGTACACCGGAGGAACTTGTCGAGAAGGCGCGCGCGATGTACCATAAGCTGGGGGCCGGCGAGTTTTTCGACTATATGGCGGACAATGAGCTGTTAGACCTCGTGGCGAAGCCCGGTAAGGAGACCGGCGGCTACTGCACGGCGTTCCCGACCTACAAGGCGCCGTTCATATTCGCCAACTTTTCCGGCACGAAGGACGACGTCGACGTGCTTACCCATGAAGCCGGCCATGCGCTGCAGATGTACCTGTCAATGCGCGAGATCGATGTTCCGGCGTACATCTCTCCGACCTACGAAAGCTGCGAGATTCACTCGATGTCGATGGAGCTGATCACGTCGTCGATGATGGAGCCGTTTTTCGGCGCCGAGACCGAGAAGTTCCGCTATATGCAGCTTGTGGACATCCTGCGCTTCATCCCGTACGGTTGCCTGGTGGATGAGTTCCAGCATGAGGTGTACGCAAACCCCGACTGGACGCCCGCCGAACTGTTCATAAAGTGGAGAGAACTGGAGCGTCAGTATATGCCCGATCTGATCTACGACGACGGACTGATGTCGCAGGAGGACAGTTACCTCGAGCGCGGCGGCCGCTGGCAGCGTCAGACGCACATCTACGAGCGTCCGTTCTACTACATCGACTACACGCTGGCGCAGGTGTGCGCGATGCAGTTCTATCTGCGCTTTGACGCGAAGGATCCCGCTGCGTGGTCCGATTACCTGAACCTGTGCAAGCTCGGCGGCAGCCGGACGTTTCTCGGACTTGTCGAAGCGGCCGGGCTGAAGTCCCCGTTTGAGCCGGGCGTCATGCGCGACGCCGTCGAGAAGTTCCGCGTCAAGCTCGCGGCGTTCGATGACAGCCGGTTCTGAAATGCTTTTGTAAAGCTCAGAAAGGCAGCGTATGGTCAGAGTGTATGATGCGCCGGACGGGTGCGTCAACGGAGGCTTTTGCCGACGCTGTCCTGGATGACCCTGCGCTGCTTACCAAACGGCTCGCGGAGGGTGAAATCTGCGTCATGGAGATATGCGGTGCGGCATAAACAGGCTTGATTTATTGCGCGTCCCGTGGTATACTGCTCCTATCATCATTCCGGAGGTGCGCTATGTCGAAAAAACGCCTCAATTCCAATCTCGTATTCGTCATCATCGTGCTCGCCATCGCGGTTTTAGTCGCCATCGGCTTTCCCTCCTACTCCGGTACTGCGTTCGTCGGCGCGATCATCCTCATCCTCGCGCTGCTGTGCGCGGCGTGGTTTCTCTGGAAGGCAGGATATAAACGCGACACCCGAACAGTCGTCGCCGCACAGGTCTTCGAGGATGCCCGTACGCGTGAGAAAAACCGGAAGCGCGGCGTCACCTCCTTTTCCATCCAGTTTCAGGACGGATCCATGGAGGTGCTCACCGTCCGTGACGACAGTGAGGAGTATAAGACCTTCTCCGCCCTGGGCAAGCCGCGCGTATGAGTACAAAAGCACTCCCTCGCATCCAATCGCCGTCGGCGCAGTCGTCGAGCGGCTGTTCAGCTGCTGAGACTATGTCACCGGGCCGTCGTTTCAGATCAGGGCAAAGCGCAGTATATGACGAAAGCGCGGATATCCATACCCGGGATGGATATCCGCGCTTTTTATAGGATTCTCAGACCTTCCGGCGTACCGGACGGGACTTGTCGGCTTCATCGAAGTACATATAGAGGCAGCACTTGATCATACCGTTGTAGAGCTTGCGCTTCTTCGCGGCGCGGCGTCCGTAGTAACGCTCGAAGTCCTCATCCGACGAGAGGACGTAGACGCGCGCACGGGGATCGACGGCTTTCCCGAACGCCGCGTACAGCCGCCGCGCTTGGGTCAGGTCGCCCATGCGTTCGCCGTACGGCGGATTGGTGACGATGGTGCCATCGAACGCGAAGGGCTTTGCAGCGTCTGCTATTGAGAAGCGTACCATCTCCGCGACACCTGCTTTTCGCGCATTCTCTTTCGCAAGCTCCACGCACGCCGGGTCGATATCGCGCGCCTCGATGTCGTACGTGCCGGTGTAGATGCTGTCGAGCGCCTCGGTGCGCGCATCGACCCAGACCTTCTCCGGCACGAACGCCCAGGACTGCGCGGCGAACCTCCGGTTCAGCCCGGGCGCGTGGTTCGATGCCTTGAGCGCCGCCTCGATCGCGATCGTCCCGGAGCCGCAGAACGGGTCGAGGAACGCATCGCGCCCACGGTAGTGCGCCAGGTCGAGCATCGCGCACGCAAGTGTCTCCCGCAACGGTGCGATGTTGCCGATCTCACGGTAGCCGCGCTTATGAAGCCCCTCTCCCGATGTGTCCAGCCCGATGCTCACCTCGTCTTTGAGGATCGAAAAGCGTACCCTATACATTGTGCCGGTCTCGGAGAACCACTCAATGCCGTACTTCGTCTGCAGCGCGGTGACGATTGCTTTCTTGACGATTTTCTGGCAGTCGGGGATGCTTGAAAGCTGCGAACGGACGCTGTAGCCGTCGACGGGGAAAGCTGCGTCCTTCGGGATAAACTGCGCCCACGGCGCGGCCTTGACACCGTCAAAGAGCTGTGTGAACGTCGTCGCGGGAAAGCGTGTGACCTCGAGGATCACACGCTCGCAGTAGCGGGAACAGAGGTTGGCACGTGCAAGCGCGTCAAGACCTCCCGAGAACGTCACGCGTCCGTCGGCGGCCCGGACATCTGAAAAGCCCAGCCGCCGCAGTTCGTCCGCCGCAACGCCTTCGATTCCGAACAGGCACGGCGCGACATAACGATAAGTTTCCATAAAAACCCTTCCTCATGAAAAGACCCTCCTCAGCTTTTGGGAGGGTCTCCCGCGCATCAGCCGTAGTATTCCGCCGTGATTTGGTCAGCATACTTCTCAAGAAACCCTTTCTCATGCGCGTACTTGAGCATCGAGTAGCGCGGGCGGAGATCCTTTGCGGTCATCAGGACACGGCGGAAAGTCTCGCGGTCGATGTCGAAGTCCTGCGGCTTGAGCGGCGCGCCGATCTTCTCAAGCAAGCTCCGGATGTACGCCCGTGACGGCACCTCATAGTTTACATAACCATCGGCAACCGCCATCTCGTAGAATCGCGCCATGACAATTGTGCACATGCCGACGGTGTTGCCGTGCAGCGGGTAGTCGAGGCCGCGCGAAATCTTATCGATGTCGAAGCAGTGGGTCAGATGGTGCTCGGAGCCGGACGCCGGACGCGTTACGCCCGAAAGCCCCATCGCCATCCCCGCCAGACACAGCGCCTCGGCCAGGTACTTCATTGCCTCGGGGTCACGCGCGTTGACACCGTCGATGCTGTCCACACACTTCTGTACCGCACCTGCCATGAATTTCGAGATGCTGTCGCAGTAGTATTCACCCGTTACGTCGCGCGCGAGCTTCCAGTCGGTCAGCGCGATGTATTTGCCGATGATGTCGCCGAAACCTGCCGTGAGCATCCGATGCGGTGCGCCGGCAAGTATTTCCGTGTCAAGCAGGATTGCCGACGCATAGTGGCCGTAGAACGTCTCCTTGTTGTTGCGGCAGACGATCGGCGAGCTGTCCCCGGCATAGCCGTCCATCGAGGGCGCGGTGCCGACGATGATGTACGGTACGCCGATACGGTGACTGATGTAGCGCGTGATGTCGTTGATCGTACCGGATCCGACGGCAATCATCAGCGTGGGTCTGACCTCGGATGCCTCGATGAGCAGCGTGCCGAGTGTTGCGGCGTTGGGAACAAGATGGTGGTCGGGGAACGTATAGCAGCCGACGTTGTAACCTGCGGACTTCATCAGCCCTTCGACCTTCTCGCCGAGTACTCTCCGCGTGTTGCAGTCCATCACAAGGAACACGCGCGCGTCCTTGCTCTTGAGGAATGGCTCTGAGACGCGTACGATCTGGTTTGCCGCGCCGCGCTCAATGATCAGCTCGCCGATCCTGATGCTGTGCGTCCTGCCGCAGGAGCATTCGTAGCTGACATTCGTCAGTTCGCACGGCGACATCTGCAGGATCTTTTCATACATGGGTGTGTCCATAATGGCCTCCAATGATTTTATTGAAAAGTGAAGGGCTGAGGAATCCCCGCAGGGGCTTCCTGAACTGTTCACTTACCCTACGGCAGCCGTTCGGCTGTGGTTTTGAGTTCATAGAGCAGGTTGAGTGCCTGCATAGGGGACATCTCGTCGAGATTCAGGCGCCGGATGCGTGAAACCAGCTCAACGGCGCCGAAATCGGTCAGGGAGACCTGCGGGGTCTCGGGACGCTTCCTGCCCGTTACGCGCACCGTGCCGCCGGACTCGAGCGACTTGAGTATCTCCTTGGCACGCCGGATGACCGGCTCCGGCACGCCCGCGAGCTTTGCCACCTCGATGCCGTAGGAGTCGTCCGCACCGCCCGGGACGATGCGCCGCAGGAACGTGATGTCGTCGCCGCGCTTCTTCACTGCCGTCGCGTAGTTCTTCACGCCCTCCAGGATTTCCGACAGCTCCGTCAACTCATGGTAATGCGTCGCGAACATCGTCCTTGCGCCGAGCTTCTTCTTATCTGCCACGTACTCGAGTACCGCCCGCGCGATGCTCATCCCGTCGTAGGTCGACGTGCCGCGCCCGATCTCGTCGAGGATCAGCAGGCTGCGGGATGTCGCGCTGCGGATGATCTCGGCGACCTCGCTCATCTCGACCATGAAGGTACTCTGCCCGGCGGAGAGATCGTCCGACGCGCCGATGCGCGTGAAGATGCGGTCGCAGACGCCGATACGCGCCGTGCCTGCCGGAACGAATGACCCGAGCTGCGCCATCAGCACGATCAGCGCCGTCTGCCGCATGTATGTACTCTTGCCCGCCATGTTCGGCCCCGTGATGATCGCCATCCGGTGCTCTCCGCAGTCCAGACGCGTGTCGTTTGCGATAAACGCACGCTTTCCCAGAATTTGCTCGATCACCGGATGCCGGCCGTCCGTGATCACCAGCGCGTCGCCCGCGTCGACCGTCGGACGCCGGTAGTCGTTCTTCACAGCAAGCTCCGCGAAGTTCTGCAGCACGTCGAGCTGTGCAAGCGCCGCAGCCGTTTGCTGGATACGCGGCGTCGCCTCCGCGACCGTCTTTCGTACATGCTCGAAGACCTCGTATTCAAGCCCGGTGATGCGGTCCTTTGCCGACAACACCTGTGTTTCGAGGTCTTTGAGCTCCGGTGTGATGTAGCGCTCGCCGTTCACAAGCGTCTGCTTGCGGATGTAGTCCTCCGGTACCTGCGCCGCCGCAGCGCGCGAGACCTCCAGATAGTACCCGAAGACCTTGTTGTACCCGATTTTCAGCGTTTTGATGCCCGTGCGCTCCCGCTCCCGCTGCTCAATGGACGACAGCAGCGCGCGGCTGTCGTCCACCAATACACGCAGCTTGTCCACCTCGTGGTCATACCCGCGGCGGATGAGTCCCCCGTCGCGCAGTGTCACCGGCGGATTGTCCGCGATTGCCGCATCGAGCAGAGAGGCGATATCCGTCAGCTCGTCCAGCTCCCCGTACAGGCTGCGTAAAAGCTCGCAGTCGAGCATCCCGAGCTGCCGCTTGATCTCCGGCACCCTTGCGACGGACGCACCGATGGACTGCAGGTCGCGCGCATTTGCCGTACCGAGCGCCGCACGGGAAATCAGACGCTCGAGATCCTGAATCCCCGACAGCTCTTCGGCAATCGCGCGGCGTACCGCAGGCTCTTCGAAGAGCACCTCCACCGCGTTGAGCCGGCGGCCGATCGCGGCGGGCTGCATCAGCGGCTGCTCCATCCAGCGCCGCAGCGTCCGCGCGCCCATCGTCGTCGCCGTATGCGCCAGTACCCACCACAGAGAACCTTTCTTCTCATGCCCGCGCAGTGTCTGGAACAGCTCGAGATTCCGCCGTGCGACCTCGTCGAGCATCATATACTGCGCGCGGCTGTAGCGTTCGAGCGTGCGGAGGTTCCCGAGCGTCGTCATCTGTGTCTCGGCGAGGTAGGAGAGGAGTGCCGCCAGCGCGCGGGTGGCGTACGGTGACGCCAGAACCTCCTGCAGCGCCGGTGCATCGGAAAACTGCGCGCGTACCCGGTCGGCTGCCGTGTCCGGATCAAAGCGTGTGTCGCACCGCTCCGTCAGGCAGCCGCGCTGCCTGAGTGCCGTCAGAAATCTGTCATTCGACGCGCCGTCGCTGAGCAGTACCTCACGCGGATTGTACAGTCCGCATTCCTCTATCGCCTGATCCGTGAAGTCCGCCGGAAGCTCGGTCACAAGCGCCTGACCCGTTGAGATGTCGCAGAAGCTCATGCCCGCGCCGTGTTCGTCCGCGCAGATCGCGCACAGGTAATTGTTCGCATCCCCTTCGAGCATCGACGCGTCCGTCACGGTTCCCGGCGTCACCACGCGTGTCACACCGCGGTCAACCAAGCCCTTTGCCGTCGCCGGATCCTCCGTCTGGTCGCAGATTGCCACCTTATACCCGCGCGCGATCAGCCGTGCCACATACGCGTCCACCGAGTGGTACGGCACGCCGCACATCGCCGCGCGCAGCTCCAACCCGCACTGCCGCCCGGTCAGCGTCAGATCCAGTTCCGCCGACGCGGTCTTCGCGTCCCGGAAGAACATCTCGTAAAAGTCTCCCAGCCGGTACATCAGCAGACAGTCCATGTACTGCCGCTTGACATCCATGTACTGCCGCATCATTGGCGTGATCTCGGCGGTGTTTTCCGGGAACTGTTCGTACAGCTTTTCTTCGCTCATGTTCCACTCTCCGTGACTTTGCCGAACAGCGCATAGGTCGACGCGCGCTCGATGAAAACGTCCGCGACCGTTCTCCGCAGGCTCTCCGGCGCGTCCACATGCACCAGACGTCCGCCGTCGGTCCTCGCCGAAAGCGCGTAGCCCGGGCAGGGCTTCAGATCGTCCAGCCGCAGCCGCAGCGTCTTTCCGATGTAGCCTTCATGGATCTGCCGCGAGATGCGATTCTGTGCCTCGAGCAGCCGATTAAAGCGCGCCTGCTTTTCCTCTAGCGTCGCCGGGTCCTCCATCGACGCTGCCGGTGTGCCGACACGCGGCGAATAGAGGAACGTGAACAGCGAATCGTAGCGCACATATTCGATCAGATCGAGCGTCTCCTGAAAGTCCTCCTCGGTTTCTCCGGGGAAGCCGACGATGATGTCCGATGTGATGACGAGGTCGGGGATGTGCGCGCGGGCGTAATCGATCAGCTCCAGGTATTTCCCGACCGTGTAGCGACGGTTCATCAGCTTGAGGATACGGTCGGAACCGGACTGCACAGGCAGATGGATGCCGTGCGCGCAGTGCCTCGAGGACGCGATGACGTCGATGAGTTCAGGCGTCGCGTCCTTGGGATGGCTGGTCATGAAGCGGATGACGTAGTCGCCGTCGATGGCGTCAATGCGGCGTAAAAGCTCCGGGAAGCGCATGCCATTTTCCCGGTCGTTGCCGTAGGAGTTGACGTTCTGTCCCAGCAGCGTGATGTCGCGATATCCATTCGACACAAGTCCCCGCACCTCGTCGAGTACGCGTTCCGGGTCGCGGCTGCGCTCACGGCCGCGTACATAGGGAACCACGCAGTAGGTGCAAAAGTTGTTGCAGCCGTACATGATGCTGACCCACGCCTTCTCCCGCTCCCGGCGTACGACCGGCAGACCTTCGGCGATGCGGCCGTCGGAGTTCTCGGTGGAAAAGACGCGTTTTTTTTCGGTTAACGCGGTATAGAGCAGCTCCGGCAGCTTGTAGACCGCGTGGGTACCGAAGACGAGGTCGACATAGGGAAAGCTCTTTTTGAGTTTTTCTGACATATGCGGCTGCTGCGGCATACACCCGCAGACGCCGATGATCATATCCGGACGCCGGCGCTTGTCGTGCGAGAGCGCGCCGATGTTGCCGAGGACACGCGCTTCGGCATGTTCGCGGATGGCGCAGGTGTTGATGAGCACGACGTCGGCGTCATGCTCGTTTTCGGCATCCTGATATCCCATACGCCGCAAAAGGCCGTGCAGGATTTCGGCATCGGCTTCGTTCTGCTGGCAGCCGTAGCAGTCGACGTACGCACGGCGGTTCTCCCCGGACTGCGCGGTATACGCCGCGTTCATCCGCAGCACGCGGGAGGTGAAGCCGTCCTGTATCGTAAGTTCTTCGGGAGAGACAAAGTTTGTTTGCTTCAAAGTTCCATAAGCCCCGTTCGCTGGTATTTACTCTATTATACCATTCTTCCGCGGGATTTGCAAGAGCTTCCTCCGGGATGACGGAGATAAAAAAGCTCGAAACCCCGGTGTTAAGAGCAGAATAAGTCTTGCAATTTTATCGAAAAAGGTGTATCCTGTCAGTACGATAAAAAGACCCCCGGCAGGAGGCTTGCTTTATGAAACATATCTTTCTGATCAATCCCGCGGCGGGACTGAAGGACAGCACGGCACAGCTGCGCGGCGAGATCGCACACGAGATGGACGGGATGGATTACGAAATTCACGTCACGCGCGGTCCCGGCGACGCGGGAAAGCTGGTCGCCGAAATCGCCGACAAGTACATGCCGCGTGTGTGCCGGTTCTACGCCTGCGGCGGAGACGGCACGCTCTCCGAGGCGCTGCATGGTGTCGTCGGACGTACGAACGTCGAGCTTGCCTGTATCCCCTGCGGAACCGGCAATGACTTCATCCGCCTGTTTGACCGCCCGGAACGCTTCCGCAGCATCACCGCGCAGGCTGAAGGACTGGCCGTTCTTCTCGACGTGATGCGGGTCGGGGACAGCTACGCGATCAACGAATGCAATGCCGGACTGGACGCGCGCATCGCCCACTGGGTCGTGCGCAACAAACGCAAGTGCCCGTTTGGCGGCGGGTTCCCGTATAAGGTTGGCATCCTCGTCAACTTTTTCCGAAAGATCAACCGCCGCTATCATATCGAGATCGACGGCGAGTTGCTTGACGAGGAAATCGCCGTCATCATCGCGGCAAACGGACGGTGGTACGGCGGCGGCTGCCAGGCTGTCCCCGAGGCCGAGCCGGATGACGGGCTGATGGACATTGTCTGCATCCGGCGTATCAGCCGCTTCAAGCTTATCCGTTTCATCGGCGCCTACTTCGCCGGCCACCATGCCAAGTTGGGCGCGCAGCAGTTCTACCGCCGTGCGCATACCCTCAAGCTGCGTACAGAAAAGCCCGAGCCGATCTGCTTCGACGGCGAAATCCGCGTTGTAACCGAGGTGTCCGTCGAGATGCTGCCCGGTGCCGTCCGCTTCGTCATCCCCGAAGGTGCGGCACTGCTGCGCGATCAGACCCCCGTCTGACGCGCTTCCGGCAGGCGTCGGAGTGCTGCTCCGACGCCTGTTTTACGACAATACCCGAAAAACATGAAATAATATGCAAGGCAGCGTTTGAGCGAGAATAGATGAGATATATGAAGAAAAAGAAGGGGTAAATGAGAATAAAGGCGAAATACGGGGGTTGATAAAAGAAGGAATTAGCGCTATCATAGTAACTGTGCTAGCACTCGAATAAACTGAGTGCTAATCTGAAAATAAAACTTTTTAACGGGAGGTCATTATCCATGAAACTCAAGCCGCTGGCCGATAGAGTCGTTCTGAAGATGGTCGAGACGGAAGAGACCACAAAGTCCGGTATCGTCCTGACCGGTTCCGCAAAAGAGAAGCCGCAGGTCGCGGAAGTCATCGCAGTAGGTCCGGGTGGAAACGTCGACGGTAAAGACGTTGTGATGTATCTGAAGGCGGGAGACCGCGTGATTATGTCCAAGTATTCCGGTACCGAGGTTAAGATCGACGGCGAAGACCTGATTGTCGTCCGTCAGAACGATATCCTCGCGATCGTCGAGTAAGCCCCGTTCCCATCCAAAAACACGACTAATACAGGAGGATTTTACATGTCTAAGCTGATTATTTACGACGAGGAAGCCCGTCGCGCTCTAGAGCGCGGCGTCAATAAGGTCGCCGATACCATTAAGGTTACCCTTGGTCCGAAGGGCCGCAATGTTGTTCTGGACAAGAAGTTCGGCCCCCCGCTTATCACCAATGACGGTGTCACCATCGCCAAGGAGATCGATCTGGACGATCCCTTTGAGAATATGGGCGCACAGCTCGTGCGCGAAGCCGCGACAAAGACCAACGACGCTGCCGGCGACGGCACCACCACCGCTACCCTGCTGACCCAGGCCATCGTACGCGAGGGCATGAAGAACGTCGTCGCGGGCGCCAATCCCATGATCATGCGCCGCGGCATCCAGAAGGCCGTCGACGCCGCAGTCGACGTCATGAAGGCCAACACCCAGCCCGTCAACGGTTCCGAAGACATCGCCCGTGTCGCCGCAATCTCCTCCGGCGATGAGGCCATCGGCAAGCTCATCGCAGAGGCGATGGAAAAAGTCGGCAACGACGGCGTCATCACCGTCGAGGACTCCAAGACCGCCGAGACCTTCTCCGAGGTCGTCGAGGGCATGCAGTTCGACCGCGGCTATATCTCCCCCTATATGATCACCGATTCCGAGAAGATGGAAGCCGTCATCGACGACGCCTTCATCCTGATCACCGATAAGAAAATTTCAAACATTCAGGAGATCCTTCCACTGCTCGAGCAGATCGTGCAGTCGGGCAAGAAGCTCGTCATCATTGCCGAGGACGTCGAGGGCGAAGCGCTCGCCACGATCCTGGTCAACCGTCTGCGCGGCACCTTCACCTGCGTGTGCGTCAAGGCTCCGGGTTTCGGCGACCGCCGCAAGGAGATGCTCCGTGACATCGCCATCCTCACAGGCGGCGAAGTCATCACCGAAGAGCTCGGTCTTGAGCTGAAGGAAACGACCATTGCCCAGCTCGGCCGCGCGCGTCAGGTCAAGGCTCAGAAGGAAAACACCATCATCGTCGGCGGCGCCGGAGATGCCGAGGCGATCAAGGCCCGCATCGCGTCCATCAAGTCCGCCATCGAAGTCACCACCTCCGATTTCGACCGTGAGAAGCTGCAGGAGCGTCTTGCAAAGCTGTCCGGCGGCGTCGCGGTCATCAAGGTCGGTGCCGCTACCGAGATCGAGATGAAGGACAAGAAGCTGCGCATCGAAGACGCGCTCAACGCCACCCGTGCGGCCGTTGAGGAAGGCATCATCGCCGGCGGCGGTGTCGCGTACGTCAATGCCGCCACCGAAGTTTCCAAGATCGTCAAATCCGTCGAAGGCGACGAGAAGACCGGTGTCAAGATCATCGCCCGCGCTCTTGAGGAGCCCGTCAAGCAGATCGCCCAAAACGCCGGCTTCGATGGTTCCGTTGTTCTCGAGCGCATCAAGAGCGCCCGTAAGATCGGCTACGGCTTCGACGCATACAAAGAAATCTACACCGATATGATCAAGGCCGGCATCGTTGACCCAACCAAGGTCACCCGCTCCGCGCTGGAGAAGGGCGCGTCCGTCGCGGCGATGATTCTCACCACCGAGAGCCTGGTCGCCGAAAAGAAGGAGCCTGTTGCTCCTGCCGCACCCGCTTCCCCGGATATGGGCGGCATGTATTAAACGATCCCGCAAATCGCATAGTAGACCTGTTCGGGGGATGGCTAGACGCTGCTCAACGCGTCCCGCCATCCCCCATATCAATACTTTGAGCAAAGGATAATCGCTATGATACGCACTGTCTTATCGTTTGCCCTTGTCATATTGCTGCTGTTCTCCGCGTGTACGGCGGGCAGATCTGCACCGGCGGACACGTCGCGCCTGCGGGTGGCGACATCGTTCTATCCCGTGTGGCTGCTGACCCGCGCGGTCGTCGGCGATACCGAGGGTGTACGCGTCACGAACATGGCGCCCGCCGCAGCTGGATGCCTCCACGACTACGCGCTGACGATGAATGACCTCAAGCTGCTCGAGGATGCAGACGTCCTCATCCTCTGCGGCGGCGGCATGGAGAGCTTTGCCGAACAGCTTGCGGCCTCCCAGCCCAATCTCAAGCTGGCCGAAGCGTCGGAGAATCTGACACAGCTTCCGAGCGTGACCGGTGAGACGGAGTACAACGCCCATCTGTGGATGAGCACGGACGGCGCGTGCGGGATGGCTGCGAACATCGCCCATACGCTCGGCGAACTGGATCCCGCCTATGCGGACGTCTACGAGAAGAACGCCGTGGAGTTCTCCGGGAAGCTGCGCGCGCTGCGGGATGAGACAGCCGCACGGCTCAAAGACATCCCGGTGCGCGACATCGTCATCTTTCACGAAAGCTTTGCCTACGTCGCGGCGGACTATGACCTGAACGTCGTGGGCGTGATCGCGAAGGAACCGAATGAGGAACCGACGGCGCAGGAGCTGAACACGGTGATCGCGGCGGTGAAAAAGTACGGTGTGACCGCGCTGTTTGCCGATGCGCAGTACGACGACCGTGCCGCGCAGACCATCGCGCTCGAGACGGGAGCCAAGATCGTGACGGTCCACTCGCTGGTATCGCCGGGAGAAAATGACCTTGCGGACTTTCTCACACTGACGAAAGCAAACTGTGACGTGCTCGTACGAGCACTCGGAGGAAAGGATTAAGCGATGCGTGTCAATCTGCACGGAACGAATGCGTGCGGCGTGGCGTGCTGCACAAAGATCGAGCATGTGAGCGTCAGCGCCGGGATGGAGATAATCCTCGACGATGTCAGCCTGCACATGCATTGCGGCGAGACCACCGCGCTCATCGGCCCCAACGGTGCGGGAAAGTCCACGCTGATGCGCGCGATTCTGGGTGAGCTGCCCCACTCCGGCGACATCCGCTTCACCAACGCCCATACGACCGTTCCCATCAGGCCCGTGATCGGTTATGTGCCGCAGACGCCGCGCTTTGACCCACAGTACCCGGCGACGGTGTGTGACCTCTTTCTCGCCTGCACGAGCCGGTATCCGGTCTGGCTGCCGTGCGGGAAGAAGCGGCGCGAGTGGGTACGCGAAGGTCTGCGCATGGTCGATGTGGACTATACGATTGACCGACGGGTCGGCGTGCTGTCCGGCGGCGAGCTGCAGCGGGTACTTCTCGCGCTGGCGCTCAATCCGCAGCCGCAGCTTCTTTTGCTCGATGAGCCGTCCTCCGGTGTCGATGTCCACGGGCTGTCGATGTTCTATGAGACCGTCGAACGCGTCAAGGAGAGTGCCGACTTATCGGTGCTGCTGATTTCACATGACCCCGATCTCGTGCGCAAGTATGCCGACCGGGTCGTGCTGATCAACCGACGTGTGGTCAAGAGCGGGGCGCCGGATGAGGTCCTCACGTCGGCGGAATATAAGGCGCTGCTCGGATAGGACATTACGCAGACGGCAATTATGGAGGGATGAGGGTATCCCGCCCTGTGAGCATACGAAATACCGCGGTTTTGGGTGATATTATGCAGGTTTGGTACGCAATCGTTGATCTTCTGCCGTTTTCATGGGCGGAGCCGGGGCAGGGGCTGTTCTTCAAAAACGCACTGCTGGCGGTGCTGCTCATTGCGCCGTTGTTCGGGCTGCTGTCGACGATGATTGTCAACACGAACATGGCGTTCTTCTCGGAATCCTTAGGGCACGGCGCGTTCACAGGCATGGTTGTAGGGACACTCGCGGGCTTCACGGAGCCGCTGTGGGGCGCGGTGGTGTTCTCGATCATCTTCGCGCTCCTGGTAACCGTGACGCGCGCGAAGGCCCGGCTGTCGTCGGATACGATCATCGGCGTCTACTCGGCCGTGAGCATCGCGCTGGGCTTAGTCCTCGCGACACGCGGGACGGGGCTATCGAAGCTCAACTCGCTGCTCGTCGGTGATCTGATGAGCGTGCGTCCGGCGGAACTTCTCTGGGCGGCACTGCTGCTTCTGGGCGTGGTGGTCTATTGGCTGATCGCTGCGAACAAACTCGTCACGATTTCGCTCCACCGTTCCATCGCGATGAGCCGCGGGATCCGTCCGGTGCTTTCGGAGCTGATTTTCTCCGTCGTGGTCGCCATCTCCGTGACCGTCGCGATCCGCTGGGTCGGGATGCTTGTCATCAACGCGCTGCTGATCCTCCCTGCCGCCGCCGCGCGCAATCTCACCGGCAGCATGGGACGCTTTACTCTCGCGTCGGTGCTGCTCGCGCTTATCTGCGGCATCGGCGGCTGCATCGGCGCGTACTACATCGGCTGTGCGGCGTCCGCGCTGATTGTGCTGTGCTTGGGCGGCTGCTTTGGTCTGACCATGCTTGCACGCGTAAGGAGCTGAATCGGAAAAGCGGTGGTGTTTCTCACGCCACCGCTTGCTTATCGGAAAATTATTATTGAAATTCGATAAGAATGTATTGACAAACGGCAGAGGATGTGGTATCCTATCCTCACGATATCAATATTGGGAGGATTCACGATATGGACGAACCGAAAAAAGAGCTGCCGTATAACCTCACGGAAAAACCGCCGTTCGCATATGACCGCGCGGAAACGGTGCTGCTGCCTCTCTGCTTCGGGATGGGCTACTTGTTCATCCGGCTGATTGTCGGGTACGGCTCGGGACTCGCAGTGGCGCTGTTCTTCGCGTGCGTGTACGCGGTGACGTTCACGTACATGGCGCTTGCGGGGATACGGGTACAAAACCGCGCAGAGAGTACCGTGCTGGGCATTCTCACACTTTTACTGACGGTGCCGTTCCTGCTGTACGACGGACGCGGCGGGCGGCAGCTTGTGCTGTTGTTTTGTCTGACATGTGTGACGGCGCTGCAGCTCATGACGATGCTGGGCGGCAGAAAGCGTCCGTTCCGGGATGACGGGATGGCGCTCGACATGCTCGGCGCGGTGACGGTGCTGCCGTTCGGAAACCTCGGGACACCGTGGAAGACCCTCGGGACAATCGCGAAGCGCGGACGGTTGGTAATCGGCATCCTCGCGGGCGTGATTGTCAGCATCCCGCTGCTGTTCATTGTCATTAGGCTGCTCATCCGCGCGGACGGCGTGTTCGAGGGCCTGATGCAGCGTGTCAGTGTCTCGGAGAACGTCTGGACGACGCTGCAGCAATTCCTGTTCGGCATCCCGTTTGCGACGGTCGCCTTCGGGATGCTCTACGGTCTGCGGCACAAAGGACATGTGACGGTCGAAAAACCGATGGGACTTGCCCGTACACGGAAGGTTCCCGTCGGCGCGGCAATGGGGTTTCTCATCCCGGTGTGTATCGTCTACGCAGTTTACCTTGTTTCGCAGCTTGCGTACTTTCTCGGCGGCTTCGCGGGACTTCTGCCCGAGGGCTTCACCTACGCGGAGTACGCCCGGCGCGGCTTCTTCGAGCTATGCGCGGTCTGCGTCATCAACATGGGGCTGATACTTGCGGTGATCTGCTTCCTGAAAACTGGTCAGCGCGCGCTGCGGGCGGTGTTGTGTACGTTCTTCGGCGTGGTATCGCTGCTGCTCACTGCGACGGCTATGGCGAAGATGCTGCTCTATATCCGCGTGTATGGTCTGACGCCGCTCAGAATGCAGACATCATGGTTCATGATCGCCCTTGCGCTGACGTTTGTCTATACGCTGCTGCGGCTGTATATCCCGCGCTTCCGGCTGTGGCAGACGCTTGCGGTGACGGCGGCGGCGATGCTGCTGGTGTTTGCATACGTCGACGCGGACGCGGTCGCGCTCTCGTACAACATCAACGCAATCGAGTCCGGTACGCTTACGGCGTCAACAAATCCGACGGTCTTCGCGGGGTTTGAGCAGTACGAGCTGGAGCAGATGTCCGACGGAATCGTGCCGTATCTGCGCGCGCATGAAGACCATCCGGCGGCAAGCGGTGCGCTGCGGGAGCGGGATCTCAGGGGAGAGCGAGAGGATCTGCTGTATTGGAACCTCAGCACCCGGCGCGCGAGAACATATTTCACACAAGAATAGAAAAATCGCCCTTCGGAACCGACCGAAGGGCGATTTTATCTATGGTCAGGACTTTGCGGGGATGCGTTTGAACGCGAGGTATTCCACTATCGCAATCACGCCGATGACCGCGATGCCGATGAGGTCGGTGATCAGCTGCGGGTCGATGAGCGCGATGCCGGCGGCAGCGATGAGCAGCCGCTTCCACATGCTCAACGGCCGGAACAGATAACCCTCCAGCGCGGCAGACAGAGCATAGATGCCGATGAGCGAGGTGATGACAATCTGCACAACCTGCACGACGTTGGTATCGATGAAGAGCATGGCAGGGTTGAGGGCGAAGATATAGGGGATGATGAAGACCGCAATGGCCAGACGCGAGGCAGTGACGGCGGTCTTGAGGGGATTGGACTTGGCGATGGCGGCGCCAGCGTACGCGGCAAGCGCGACGGGCGGGGTGATGTCCGCGACGATGCCGAAGTAGAAGACGAACATGTGCGCCGCAATCAGCGGGATCCCCATTTTTACGAGAATCGGCGCGCAGATGGTTGCCATGATCACGTAGTTGGCGGTGGTCGGCACGCCCATACCGAGGATGATACAGGCGATCATCGTCAGGAACAGCGCGATGATTGTAATGCCGCCGGATGCCGCGAGCAGCGTGTCGG
Source organism: Clostridiales bacterium (assembly GCA_012800055.1). GTDB lineage: Bacteria > Bacillota > Clostridia > Oscillospirales > QAMX01 > JAAZKA01. Next base: position 13,421 of record JAAZKA010000075.1, on the reverse strand, counting down.
CCAGTTTGATGCCGATGCCGGACAGCGACACGACGCCGACGATGATGCCGGCGATGCCGCAGGCAATGGCGACGCCGATGGTGTTTTTACCGCCATTCTCGAGCGCGTCGACGAATGTCACGGGCGTCAGACGGGTGTCCTTGGAGAAGAAACTGAGCACGATTGCTGAGACGATCGCCATAATCGCGGAGAACGCGGGTGTACGGCCTGCGCTCATCAATAAGACGAGGATGACGATCGGCAGAAGCAGGTAGCCCTTCTTCAGAATCAGCTTGAAGAAGTTTGGGATCTGGTCGCGCGGGATGCCCTTCAGCCCGAGCTTCTTGGCGCGCAGGTGAATCATGATGAAGATGCCGGTGAAATAGAGCACGGCGGGGAAAATGGCACAGACGGCGATGGTCGCGTAGGGGGTCTCGGTGAACTCGGCCATCAGGAAGGCTGCGGCGCCCATGACGGGCGGCATGATCTGTCCGCCGGTGGAGGCAGCTGCCTCGACAGCCGCGGCGAACTCGGGCGGGTAGCCGGTCTTCTTCATGATCGGAATCGTCACCGAGCCGGAGCCGACGGTGTTGGCGACCGACGAGCCGGAGTACATGCCCTCTAAGGCGCTGGCAACGACGGCGACCTTTGCCGGGCCTCCGACCGCAAAGCCGCAGATGGAGTTTGCCAGGTCTATGATGAACGTTCCTATATTGGTTTTCTCAAGGAAGGCTCCCAAAATGATGAACAGCACGATGAAGGTCGAGCAGACGCCGATGGGGGTGGCGAAGACGCCTTCGAGGGTGTAGAAGAGGTGGTAGATGATCATTTTGAGAGAGTAACCGGAGAGGAAGGCGTAGCCGATGAAAGCCGCGGCGACGACAAGGATCGGGACACCGACGGCGCGGCGGCAGACCTCCGCAAGGATGAGAATGCCGATGATGCCCAGCACAATCTCCAGCGGCTGAATACGTGACGCGCGCTTCATGAGGGCGTCGAAGTTGAAGATAAAGTAAAAGTAGGTCCCGGCGCCGACGATTGCGAGGACGAAGTCGTACCAGGGGATGTAGTTGGGCTTCTTGGGCGCTTTTCGGTTGGCAGGGAAGAGCATGAACGCCATGAAGACGATCAGGCCGACGAACGCCGCGCGGCGGATCTGCTCGGGCCAGCTCGGGATGAGGTTCATGTACAGTACGAACAGCGTGAAAGCCGCGAGCATGTAGCGGATGAGCTTGCGGGGGATGCCGCTGAAGTGACGGGTATTGCTCTCACGGTCGAATTCAGCGAGCAGCGCGTCGGCATCGACGGGCGCATCATCAGCCGTCGCGGGTACGGGATTCTTGAGGAAAGGGGTTTTCATCGGGGGACACCATCCTTATGCGGTGATTGGGGAACTGAATATGGTATAGTAAAAAAGAGAAACGAAGAAGAAGCGAAGCGCATATCCGGACTGGAACAGTGTTTTGTGGTCTTAAAAAGCTTTGCCGGGACAATTTCAAGACAGGGAACCGTTTATAACGACACCGGATGCTGAGGCGGCTTTCGGGTTGCCTCACCGCACCCGCGCGAACTCTCTGCGTACAGTCAGCGTGACGGACTTGCCGCGTCCGCACAGCGTCTCCAGGCTGACCGTCCTTGCATCCGGCGTATCGGGCCGCAGCACCAGCGTATGTCCCGATACCGGCGACACAACATAGCTCAAACGCGTGAAGGTTTTATCAAACCCCGTGATGTGCATCGCGCCGTCCGCGTCGCAGGTGAGCGTCTCGTCACCCGTCAGCTCCGCTTCCATCCCTGCGCCGAAGCCGTAATAAACTGTCTCCACCGCTCGAATTGTCCCCGGCGCGACCGTGAATACGTCGCGTACCGGGGTTTTATTGACCGAGTGGATGAACTCCACCGAGAAGATGTCCCCATCCTCCAGCGGATACGCCGCGAGTACATGCCCGCTGCCGTCGGTCAGCACCAGACACTGCGGACGCGTGAACAGAACAAGGCAAGCGGCCGCGATCACAACGATGATGACCGCGGCCGTAATGCTCAGGTGAACGCGCGCCCGGCGCATTATTTCATGGCTCCGACTTCCTTGAAGTACTTCGCGGCGCCCGGATGGAAATCGATCGAGATGCCCGCGACCGCGTATGCCGCGTCAAGCTCCGCACCCTTCGGATGCGCGGTGGTGATGTCCGCCTTCTTCTCGAACAGCGCCTTCGTGATCTTATAGACCAGATCGTCCGACAGGCTCTTCTTGCACACCAGCGTCGCCTTGACTGCCACGGTCATGACGTCCGCATCCACGCCCTTGTAGCTGCCGCGCGGGATGGCGAACTGCGTGTAGAACGGATAGTCGGCGATCAGCTTCGCCGCGTGCTCGTCGTCAACGGCGAGGATGTTCAGCGCGTTGGTCGTGGCCAGCTCGACGATCGCGGTCGTCGGGGCGCCGGCGGTGCAGAAGAACGCGTCGATTTTGCCGTCCTTGAACGCCGTCGCGGAGTCGCCGAAGCTCAGGTTATGGACGGTAATGTCGTCAAAGCTGATGCCGTAGGCGGAGAGAATCTGCTTGGCGTTGAACTCGGTGCCCGAGCCGATGTCGCCGACGGAGACGCGCTTGCCCTTCAGGTCGGCGATGGAGGTCATGTTCGGCGTACCGACGACCTGGCAGACCTCGGCATACATGCCGGCAATCGCGACGAAGTCGGTGATCTGCTCGCCGTCGAACAGATCCACGCCGCGGTAGGCATAGTCTGCGACGTCGTTCTGGACAATGCCCATATCAACTTCGCCGTCAGCAAGGTTGTAGATGTTTGCCTTGGATGCACCGGTGGACTGGACGTCGAAGGTCAGACCCTGGATATTGGCGGAGAGAACCTGGGTGAATGCAGCTCCATAGGCGTAGTATGTGCCGGTGGCGGAGCCTGTGGCGAGCTTGAGGTTCGTTTTCTGCGCGGAGCAGCCGGTGAGCGCGAAGGTCACGAGCAGCAGAGCCGCGAGAAGCAGGGCGAGGGTTCTTTTCATAGAACAAGCCTCCAGACGCAATGATTAAATTTTAACACAGTATATCACAAAAGTCCCGACGCCGCAAGGGGGAAACACGTACAAAACCATAATAAAACAGTCACGGTTTTGAGTAATTATACACACATCGACGCTTTCCGCGCTCTTACGCATCCACCCACCAATGACGGATGTCGGTGCGTGCGGCTTCATATGCGTCGGACGCCTGAATCAGCAGCCGCTCGCGTCCGTCGGGCGTATGGACGATGAGGTTGTTGGAATAATACGCCGCGCCGCCGTGCGCTCCGGCAGGCGTTTCCCGTATGAAAACGCCGTCATCCCACAGGAATCCGTCGGCGGATGTATAAAGTACGAAATTCATCGGCTTCGTACGGTCGACGCATCCCGAGCGGCCGTGGAGGAAGTACCGACCGCCGTAGTACGCCGTCTGCGGATTGCGGATGCGTTTGCCCACATATGACGGCACCGGCGCGTCCCACGTCATCCCGAGGTCATGGCTCACACAGACATCCATCGTATATTCATCCCGGCTGTTGTATATATATGCCAGCAGCGTCCCGTCCGGCCGGAAGCACAGCGACCCGTAGCCGCGGCCCATCGTGTCGAAGGGAAGCGTAGAACGTTCGGTGAACGTTTCGCCGTCGTCCGCAGAGACAAGCAGCTTGTATTGATGCTCCGGCGCGTTGCCGCAGAAGGACTTATGCCCATCGTTTGCAAAGTGCAGCGCGTAAATCACACCGTCTCGGTAGCGCATATCGTAGACACGTCCGGGTTGTTCGGACAGCACTCGCGGCGGCGTCCACGAGAACCCGCCGTCGAAGCTGCGCAGGTATGTCGGCGCGCGCCACGGTTCCCATGCCGGCGCGTACTCGTTGATCAGGCACGACAGCACAATCGTCCCGCGGTCGGTGCAGACCGCTTTCTCGCAGCTTACCGATACCTCGCCATCGAGGAACAGCTCTTTGGAGTATTCGAGCGTTTCCGGCTCACCCCAGGTCGCGCCGCCGTCGAGCGAACGCTTATAGTTCATCCAGCCGAAGCCGTTGTGCCCGTTGTGGCGCGAGCCTGCGCAGTCGGAATAGAACGCGAGAAGACGTCCGGGTGCGTATTCCACCAGTGCATGACCCAGATGCCCCGAACGCCGGTACCTGTGATGGTTTACAAACAGGATGCTGTCGCTGACGGTATATGGCTTCATATTGTCAATCCTTTCTGCCGAATACAGCGGAAGCGGGCGAACACGGTTCGCCGCTACTTGATCTGTCCGCCGACCGCGCAGAGAGAGTCGAGCAGTACCGCGAGGATGGAGGCAGTATCTGCGTCGGCGCGGAGGGCGAGGTAGACGGAGCCGCGTGTGGATGAGAAGTATTCGAGGACGGAGGCGAGAACGTCGGTGTCGGGGTCGGCGAGGAACCCGGGGGTGAGGACATCGTACCCGGCGGCGGTGAGTGCATCGGCAGGGCCGTCGGGGAAGTCCATCAGCAGCGCGCGGGACTGGACGCGTGAAAGTCGGAAGAAGCGGTCGTTGATGTCGGCGGCCTGTGCGAGGGCATACGCATGATAGCGCGACACGGGCATGCCGGCGGGCGGGCGGGATACGAGTACACCGGCAGACTGCCCGCGTACCAGCAGGGACGGCAGCGACGCGGCGGCGTCGGCAGAGCAGAAGAAACATGCGTACAGTCCCCGGGCGTTCAGCGTCTCGAGAATCTCCGGGAGGTCTTTGTCGTCTTCGAGAAGGAAGTACAGGTACACATCGCGGGGAGGCAGCGTGGTCTGGGAAACGGCGGGCGGGAGGGTGGTCTTCTTAACGACGGTGGTGCTGGTCTGTGTGGAGGTGGAGGTCACGGTCGTCGTCGAGGTGACGGCGGCGGTGAGTGCCGTGAGCATTGCGCGCATTTTGTCGGCATAGACCGACGACAGCATCTGATCGGGGTAGGTCGCGGAGTTGTCCGACAGCCGCACGATGTCAGCGCCGGAGACAAAGCTGTAGTAGAACCCGAAGTAGTCGGCGACGAACTCTGCCGGTACGAAGACTTGTCCGCGGATGATGAGCGCAGCTTGGCGAATTTCGTTGAGGTTTTTGTCATATGCCATGCCGCGCGTGATGTCAAAGCGAACGAGCCTCTCGGCATTGGAGAGGAACAGAATCTGCTCGGCGGCGCTGTAGGAGCTGCGGATTCCGAAGAATTCGGTGAACAACGTATAGGGGACGTACATCTTCTCGCCCACCAGAGCGGGCATCGAGGCGTACATCAGATCAAGCATCGTGTCGTTGATTACGGTATAGTAGACGGTGCTGCCGTTGTATGTAGCCGCCAGCACATTCGGCAGTATTGCCAGTGTTCCGATCATCAGCACCGCGAGAAGAATCGCCAGCGTGTTTTTCAGCCGCATAACGGCAGCACCCCTTTCTGTTTGTTATATAGGGTGGGATGCTCTCATCCCACCCTACGGATTACAAACTGGCAGCGGCGACGGACTGACCGACACGGCGGGAGACCTCGTCGGGGAGGTGCAGCTTCAGACGGTCCGCGACGGCCGGATATTCCTCGCGCAGGATGCGGGAAGTTTCGGCGAGGATGATGTTGCCGCCCTCACCGGAGACGACGCGGCCCATCAGCAGGACATGCTTGATGTCGTAGAACTTGTCGTACAGAGCAAGACCGTGGGCGAGGTAGCAGCCGATGCTCTCATAGATGCCGCGCGCGCGGGGATCGTCCGCGAGCATCAGCTTCTGGACAGCCTTCAGCTTCTCAGCCGGGGTCGCGTCGGCATTCAGCTCGACGCCGGCCGCCGGAGCCAGCTTGATCACGCAGTCCTGCGAGAAATACTTCACGCCGCAGCCGTAGTCGCCCGACCACTCGTCCAACATCGCGTCGGGGTTGAGGTCGACCGGCACGAACGCCAGCTCGTTGAGCCAGCCGGTGATGTTGCCTGCCGCGTCGATGTAGCCGCCGGCCTCGGAGGTGCCCATTGCGATGCCCAGAACACGGTTGTCGTTGAGCTCCATCGAGCCCGCGAGCGCCGTTACGTCGCCGTCGTTTGCAACCTCCAGCGGGATATCCGCGCCGATTTCTTTCGCTGCGCGGATGTAGATGTCCTTGACCTTCGCGTCGAAGTCGGCCTTCGGGACCTTGATGAACAGAGACGCGACCATCGTACGGTTGGCAACATAGATACCGGCGGACGATACGCCGATCGCGTCGACGCGCGGCATTTTGGAAGCCGCCGCCCGGAACGCGGAGAGGATGCCCTGATAATGATACTCGGGATCGGCGTTGACCTTCGGCTGCCAGACGACCTCCTCGGAGAAGATGCTCTCGCCGTTGACCACAGCGCTGACCTTGCGGTCGGAGCCGCCGGCATCGAACCCGATGCGGTAGCCGTCCAGGTGACGGCCTACACTCTTGGACAACTCATGCGCGGCAGGAGCCTCATCGTACTTTGCGGACTTGACCTCGAACTTATGCTCGTAGACACCGGCCATAAATTCGGCGTCGAACGCGCGCAGACCGCCGGGCGCGTACTGTTCCTTAATATACTTCGCGAGCGTCGGGACGCCGCAGATCGTGAAGCGGAACCCGCCGCGTATCCACAGCAGTGCCTTACAAAGCCGCTCAAGGTACAGCCGGTCAAGCTCGCCGTGACCGTTGCGACAGTCGCCGAAGACCTTCGTCTCGTAGACGCTGATCTGGCCGTTCTCGCGCTCGAGAGCGATCTTCACGGGCTTTGCCTTCGCAAACGCCTCGACCTGCGCCGTATACGCGTCGATGAAGCGGGCGAAAGGTACGAAACCCGTGTCGTATTTCGGATGATTGCGGACGTCAAGCGTCAGACCCTGGAACTCCATAGTATACACCTCGTCAGTAAAATAATAAAATAAGACATATTCCGGGAACCCGGAAGGTACGTTTCCAGTATAGCACACTTTTTTGATTTTGGGAAGAGGGATATTAAATTAAAAAAACTGTTACAAAAAAACATCACAAATGCCTTGCCAAAACGCATGAAGTTTGATATAATAACTTGGAAAAGATTCAAGAAAGACCGAAGGAGAAAAGCAAATGCCCTTTTATGACTTCAAATGTCGCCGCTGCGATACCGTTTTTAACGTCCAGGCGACGATAGAAGAGAAGGAGAAGAACCTGATCCCATGTCCCGGCTGCGGAGGACGCGTGCTGGAACGGGTGTACACAAAGGCGAACATCTCGTTGGTGTCACGCAAAGCATACATGACGGAGCCGTCGCCCGCGTGCAAATGCTGCAAGAGAGATTGCCCGAACGCGCAAGGATAGCGTCGAAAAAAGCAAGTCTTTAGAAAAACATTTTTATTAAAAGCGTCAAATATCAGAGGTGAATGAAAAATTGGCGATGGAAGCGATTAGAGTGGTCGCGGAAGCTGAGGAGCAGGCCGCGGAGGAGATCACGCGCGCGAAAGAACGCGCAAGGCGCGCGCTCTCACAGGCACATGCCGACGCGGAAGCACTGAAGCGCACACGAGAGAAAGAAGCCGACGAGGCGTGCGCGATGCTTCTGCAGGAGGCGGATGCACAGGGCGAGCAGCTGATCCGTGAAGCGGCACGCTATGCCGACGGTGAGGCGGACGATCTGAGAAAAACCGCAGGTAAGAAAATAGTCGCGGCCGCTGCTGCCGTGGCGGAAAGGATTGTGAGCGGCGCATGGCAATCGTAACAATGCGCTACATGGAGGCGGTCGCACCGCGCGCGAAGGTCAAGAGTCTGCTGCGCGCGCTCGCCAAGCTCCAATGCGTGGAGCTGCGAAAGCCGGAGCAGGAAGTCGAAGGCTTTCGCGTACAGACCCCCGACCTCGATGAGCTCAACGCCAGCCGCACAATGGTCACGGACGCCATCGAGTTGCTCTCCAAACGTTTTCCGGTGAAGAAAGGACTGCTTTCACAGAAGCCCGAACTGTCCGAGAGCGAACTGGTGGACGCAGACTACAGTACGGTTCTCGACGCGGCAGACCGGATCAACGGCATTACAAGGGAGCTCAGGGCGCTCGATGACTCCGACCGCACGGCAGAAGATCGCCGTCAAGGACTGCTGCCGTGGGTGCAGACCGATCTCGCGCCGGACTATACGGGTAGCGCGTATATGGAAGCGTCGGCGTTGGTGCTGCCGGCCTCGACGAAGACCGACGAGCTGCGCGCGGCTCTCGAGCCGTACGCAGGTGAGCTCGTGGAAGTCGGTGCCGACCGCGACCAGATGCGGGCGTGGTGGTTCGTCTACAGGGCCGATGCGGAGGACGCGTGGAAGGTGCTCAATAGCTACGGCGCGCTGAGGTCCTCCTTACGCGGAGACGCGCCGCCGTCCCGGATGATCGAAGCGCTCGACGGTGAAGTCAAGTCGCGTGAGGTACGCCGCGCGGAGCTGAATGCGGAGCTTGAGAAACTCTCATCCTTCCGGCAGGAGCTGGAGCGCTGCGCCGACGCGCTGTCGATGGAGCTGACGCGGGAGAGTCTGCGCGCGGAGCTGGTGGAATCCAGACGCTGCGTCGCGTTCACCGGGTGGCTCCCGAAGGAGCAGGAGGCGGCAGTCGCTCAGGCGCTTGAAGCCGCCGGATGCGCCTATGAGATCTCCGACCCTTCCGAGGGCCAGGATGTTCCGGTCGCGTTCAAAAACAACAGATTTGTCCAGCCGTTCAACTTCATTACGGAGCTGTACGGGATGCCCGCCTACAACAGCCTGATCGACCCAAACCCCGTGATGGTGCCGTTCTTTCTGCTGTTCTTCGGCATGATGATGGCGGACGTCGGCTATGGGCTGCTTGTCGCGGCTGCATGCGGGGTGCTGGTTTGGAAGGTGAAGCCGCGCGGAATGTTCGGCAATTTGATGAAGGTCTTGTTTTGGGGCGGATTATCCATGACGTTCTGGGGCGTGATGTTCGGCTCCTACTTCGGTGACGTCGTGAAGCAGTTTGCAAACGGCATTCTCGGCGTCGATGCGACAATCCCCGCGGTGCTCTATGACCCGATGACCCAGCCGTTCAACGTGCTGATTCTGTCCTTTGCGTTGGGGCTGATTCATATTATGTTCGGTATGGCGGTCTCCGCGTGGCGGCAGATCCGGCGCAGACAGTGGTTTGACGCGATCTGCGATGTGGGGTTCTGGTACGCGGTCTTCATCGGCCTGATTCTGCTGGTGCTCGGCGTCAGCGCAGGCTCGTATATCACGCTCGCGGGCGTCGCAGGGATAATCCTCTTCGGCGGACGCCGCTCCCCCAAGCTGCTGGGCAAGGCTGTCGGAGGACTGTCGCAGCTCTACGGCATCACCGGCTATCTCTCCGACATCCTCTCATATTCCCGGCTGCTTGCGCTGGGGCTGTCCTCGGCGATCGTCGCGAGCGTCTTCAATATCCTGGCAACCCTGATTCCCGGTCCGGTGGGTATCATCATCTTCATCCCGCTCTTCCTCATCGGCCACGTCTTCAACCTCGGCATCAACATCCTCGGTGCGTTTGTCCACTCACTGCGTCTGCAGTACATCGAGTTCTTCGGGAAATTCTTCGAAGACGGCGGACGCGCGTTTGCTCCGGCTGTGTATAAACTGAAGCACCACTATCTCAAACCCTGACGGTTTCCCATAGAATACATTATATCTTTAAATTGGAGGATATTCAAATGAGCATATTTCTCAACGGTACCTTTTTGGCGGTTTTAGGTGCGGTCATCTCTACGGGTCTGGCGGGCATGGGCTCAGCGAAGGGCGTCGGCATGGTCGGTGAGGCGGCAGCGGGCGTCGTATCCGAAGATCCGTCGAAATTCTCTCAGACGCTGATCCTGCAGGCTCTCCCGGGCACACAGGGCATCTACGGGCTGCTCATCGGCTTCCTCATCATCCTCAAGATCGGACTGCTGACCGGCAATCCCGTTGAGGTTTCCACCCAGTCGGGTCTGTGGTTCCTGCTGGCGGGACTCCTGATGGGCGTCGTGGGCTACTTTTCTGCCATCAAGCAGACAAAGGTATCGTGCAGCGGCATCGCGCTCGTCGCCAAGCGCCCCGAGGAAGTTGTCAAGGGTGTTGTCTACGCCGTCATGGTCGAGACCTACGCGGTTTTGGCGCTGCTTGCTTCCTTCCTGATCTACAACGGCGTACCGGTGTGATGCGGGCTTCTCCACGCACGATCACACGACACGGGAGGGTAGAGGTATGCAGGGAATAGACAGGATCGTCGGACGCATCCGTGAGGAAGCGGCGTCCGATGTGGATAAGATCGAAAAGGATGCGCGTGCTCAGGCGCTGCAGATACTGCAGAGGGCGCGTGTGAACGCGGACGCGGCATATGAGCAGCGTCTGAAGGATACCGAACGTACGGCGGAGGAAATCAAACGCCGGGCAAAGAGTACCGCGAAGCTTGCGGCACAGAAGACTGCCCTCTCCACCAAGCAGGAGCTGATCGGCGAGGTGTTTGACCGTGTGCTCGACAATCTCAAAAAACTGCCCGACGCGCAGCGTGTGAAGCTGCTCGCCGGATTGCTCGAGCGCTATGCGCAGGGCGGCGAGACCGTCTTTTACGCGAAAGCCGATACGGATCTGATGGAAACCGTGCTGCGGGAGACAAACCGCGCGCTGACGGGACGTAAGTGCGCGGCGCTCATCGACGGCGGTGCGGATGACCATATCAGCGGCGGCGTTCTGCTTCGCGCGGGCAATGTCGAGACCAACCTGACGCTTGAGGCACTCGTGCGCAAGAGCCGGCCGCGCCTGACCGGCGAAGTCGCCGGGATGCTCTTTTGAGGACCGCCATGGGTAAGATAAACTCCGAAGCCTATCTCTATGCCACCGGCCGTATCCGCGTTATGGAGACACGGATGATCGGAACGTCCAGCCTTGACCGTCTCATCGACGCAAAGACCGATCCGGAAGCCTATAAAGTCTTCGGCGACATGGGACTCGAACTGCCCGGCGATGAGACCACGGCGGAGGACATCCTCGCGAAGTCCAGAGAGACCACCTTCCGTGAACTCGAGAGCTTCCTGCCGGACAAACGGCTGCTCTTGCTGTTCCGAATCAAATACGACTACCACAACCTCAAGGCTGCGTTCAAAGCACCCGACCGTCTTGCGGCGCTGTACATGCCCGCCGGGACGTGGAGCATCGAGCGCGTACGGAAGATCGCCGCGGAGGAGTACGAAGGACTGCCCGAGTCTGCCGCGTCCGGTATCCGCGAAGCGCGCGAGACCTATACGCGTACCGGCGACCCGCAGCTTCTCGACTTTGCACTCGACCGCGTGATGTTCGCAGAGTGCCTGAACATTGCGACGGAGATGGGCTTGCAGACGGTGATCGGGTATGTCAAGCTCCTGATCGACCGCGCGAACCTGATCAGCTATGTCCGCGCACGCCGGCTCGGACGCGGGTATCATATGCTCAGACAGGTGCTCATCCCGGGCGGGAACTGTGATACGACGGAGCTTCTGCACGATACGACGGGCGAATCGCTGGCAAAGGTATTCGGGAAGGTGCTGCCGGAGTCGGTGGATGCTGCAAGGGAGACGCTCTCGGGTACCGGAAGCGTGACGCGCGTGGAGCAGGCCGGGGAACGGCGCACCGAGGCGTATATCAAAGACGCCGCGCGTCAGACGTTTGGCGAGGGTGTGGCGCTTTCATATCTGTACGGACAGGAGCTTGCGCTGCAGCGTGTCCGCGTGATTCTTGCGGGACGGCGCGGCGGGCTGACACCGGCGCAGCTGCGGGAAAGGCTGTAACGATGGAGAAACATAAAATCGCGGTGATCGGCGACCGGACGAGTGTTCTTGGTTTCCGCGCGCTTGGACTTGAGACAATCTTTGCGCAGAACGCAGAGGAAGCGTCGCAGGCGCTCCATACGCTTGCCCGGGAGAAGTGCGCGATCATCTATATCACGGAGGACCTCGCTCGGCATATCCCCGAGGAGATCGCACGCTATGCGGATGAGACGATCCCGGCGGTGATTCTGATCCCGGGACGCGCGGGGAGTCTGCAAATCGGCATGACGGCGCTGTCAAAGTCCGTCGAACGCGCCGTCGGCGCGAATCTGTTGGGGGATGAGGACGAAGTATGAGCGGTAAGATTGTAAAGGTCTCCGGCCCTCTGGTTGTAGCCGAGGGCATGGGAGACGCGAATATGTTCGACGTGGCGTATGTCGGAAAGCTGCGTCTGATCGGAGAAATCATCGAGATGCGCGGCGACCGTGCGTCCATTCAGGTATATGAGGAGACCGCGGGTTTAGGACCTGGCGACATCGTCGAGACCACCGGCGCGCCGCTGTCCGTAGAACTCGGGCCGGAGCTCATCGAGAATATCTTCGACGGCATCCAGCGGCCTCTGGAGAAAATCCGTGACATGACCGGGTCTCAGATCGCGCGCGGCGTGCATGTCCCGGCGCTCGACCGTGAGAAGCGCTGGACATTCATCCCGCTCCTCAGACGCGGTGCGGGCGTCGAGGCGGGTGATATCATCGGCTACGTCAAAGAGACCCCCATCGTCAGCGTCAAGATCATGGTGCCCTACGGTCTGACCGGCAAGATCACGAAGATCGTCGCCGGGGACTACAAGGTCACCGATACCGTGGCGGAGATCACCGACGCGGCCGGGAATGTCCACGCGATTACGCTGATGCAGAAGTGGCCGGTACGCCGCGGACGTCCGTATAAGACGAAGCTGTCGCCGACGGTGCCGATGCTGACGGGTCAGAGGAACGTCGACACGATGTTTCCGATCGCACGCGGCGGTACGGCGGCAATCCCCGGGCCATTCGGGTCGGGCAAGACGGTCGTGCAGCACCAGCTTGCGAAGTGGTCGGATGTGGACATCGTCGTCTACATCGGCTGCGGCGAGCGCGGCAACGAGATGACCGACGTTCTGCGTGAGTTTCCGGAGCTGAAGGATCCGCATTCCGGTGAAAGCCTGATGAAGCGTACGGTGCTCATCGCAAACACCTCCGACATGCCGGTCGCGGCGCGTGAGGCGAGCGTCTACACGGGCATTACGATCGCGGAATACTACCGCGACATGGGCATGAGTGTCGCGGTACTTGCGGACTCGACGTCCCGCTGGGCGGAGGCGCTGCGCGAGATGTCCGGACGTCTGGAGGAGATGCCCGGCGAGGAAGGCTACCCCGCGTACCTGACCTCCCGCCTGGCGCAGTTCTACGAGCGCGCCGGACGTGTCATCTGCCTGGGCGGAGACGGGCGTGAGGGTGCGCTCTCGGCTATCGGCGCGGTGTCGCCGACCGGCGGCGATTTCTCCGAGCCGGTCACGCAGGCCACGCTGCGTATCGTCAAGGTCTTCTGGGGCCTCGACGCGCAGCTTGCCTACCGCCGCCACTTCCCCGCGATCAACTGGCTCAACTCCTACTCTCTCTATGTTGACCGTCTGTCGGACTGGTTCTCGGAGAACGTCGCGGCGGATTTCTCGAAGCAG
>JAAZKA010000074.1 GCA_012800055.1 Clostridiales bacterium | reverse complement strand
CTGCTGGGATTCGACGCGGACGCTGAGATCTACCCGCCGACGCCGCGCGCGATTCCGGGAAAGGTCGTCATCTACGGGACGAGCATCACGCAGGGCGGGTGCGCGACACGGCCGGGGATGTCGTATGTGAACATCCTGTCGCGGATGCTGGACACGGAAGTCGTGAACGAGGGCTATTCGGGTGCCGGGCAATGTGAGCCGGAGGCGGCGTACGCGGTACGGGACATCGAAGGGATGAGCGTCTATGTCCACGACGCGGAGGCGAACGTGGGGGCGTACGAGGCAGTAGCGGAGCGGTATCCGAAGTTTCTGCGGATTATGAGAGAGAAGCATCCGACGGTACCGATTTTGGTGGTGACGAAGATACCGTACGCGAAGGAACTGGTGCAGGAGGAGATGCGGGAGCTGCGGCTGCGGAAGAAGGAGCTGCAGAGGTCGATCGTGGCGCAGTTCAACGCGGAAGGAGACTCGAACATGCACTTCCTGGATGGGGAGACGCTGTATCCGGGGTGCTTTGAGGAGTACGCGGTGGACGGTGTCCACGCGACGGATCTGGGATTTTTGAAGATAGCGGAGGGAATGGCTCCGGTGATCAGGGAGCTTCTGCAGCGCACATAACCAAACCCCCGTAACAGGAGATTCCGCAGGAATCTCCAAGAGCTTTTTCTTGCAGCTTCTTTTTCGCGAAAAAGAAGCGCGCGTCCTGCTCCCGTACGTACTCACCCCGCGCCACAAAAAGGAACCTCAGAGACGCGCACAAAGACGTATAGAGAGATTTTGTGATGTCTGAAACGGTATGGCGCGGGGTAAGCCAGGGGGAACAGGCGAACGATTGCAAAGCCTGAGCCGCTTTCCCCCGGTCGGTTTCCGCAGCCGGTTGGCGGGATACAATCTTAAAAGGTAAGAGCACCCCTGCATATCAGCTCCCCGAAAGCTTCCGGCGAGCTGATACGCAGGGGTTGCTATCCATCATCCAAGATACGCATCAGCGCATCCCGAATGTCTCCTCTTTCCTGTCCAGGTAATACAGATAATCCTCCGTCGTCACGTTCGGCGGACACCGGTGGTCACAGAACGGAATGTACCCGCCCCTTTTTACGCACGGCTTAATGCTTTCCATATACGCATCAATCGCCGCTTTCCCTTTCCCCAGCGCCATCTTGTCAAATCCGCCCATAATCCGCAGCTCTTTTCCGAACTTCCCGAACAGCTCCGACGGATGCGCGCACCCGTTCACCTCAAACGGAAACAGACAGTTGATCCCACCCTCCATCATAAACGGCAGGATCGGCCTGACATCCCCGTCGCAGTCCACATACCAGATGTCCACCCCATACGCATCGAGCTTCCGGTGAATCCGTTTGTACCGCGGCATCACCACATCCCGGAAAAACGGTACCGTTACGATCGGTCCGTTCTTGAAGCAGATATCCTCCCAGCCCGCCGCCGCGTCAAACTGAAACGCCGGCAGCAGCTCATCCAGCGCATCTTCGACCAGCACGCAGCATGTTTCGACCATATCCTCCACCATCTCCGGATAGTCGAAGCACGCGTACGCCAGCCCCTCAAACGTCAGCATGTCGCGGATCTTCCCGATCATCGAGCCGGTGCCGACAACCAGCGGATAGTCGCGCGTATCGGGATGCTTCTCCCGCAGCGCCGCTAAGTCGACCCGCCGATGCTCCCCGCGTGTGAACCGCTCCCGTTTGACCTTCATCCAGTCATCCGGCGTCACGACCGACGACCGGATGTAGCGGGGGATTGTGTCGTGACCGTCTGCCGGCACCTCTGCCAGCAGCCCGTCGCTGTTTTGCAGTAAGTTCTTATTCCCGTGCCGCCCAATGATCTCCGACGGGAACGGCGGATCCATCCAGACGTTCCCGCCGATGGTGAAGATACGGTCGAAGGAGAAGAAGATGTCGGCCTCGGCGTTATTGCGGATGCCGTTCTCTACGAAGATGTCCCAGAGTGTGAAGTTCTCGTTCCAGTAACCGAACTCCATGTTGAAGCAGCGGTCGATGGGCTGATAGTGCATCTGACGGTTGAAGCGCTCCCGGTCGGTGATCTCGGACTTCCAGCGCGGACGAATGGGCGTGATGGACATGGCGTACTCCTTTCACGGACAGACGCTTGACAAAGCGGACAAGGATGGTTATACTGAATCCGGAGGTATGAACATATGAAACTGACGCTGATCGACGGAACCCGCCGTATAGAAATAGGATACACGACCCCCACGCTTTTGTCAAGCCTGTTTGCGGAAAAAGGGGTGGAGTTTGCACTGCCGTGCGGAGGAAAGGGCCGCTGTCTGAAGTGCCGGGTGTACGTGGAAGGCGAGGCTGACCCGCCGGATGCCCGCGAGCGGGCGCTCCTGGGGGAATCAGACCTTGCGGCGGGAGTACGATACGCATGCATGACGACGGTGACGGGCGATGTGACGGTGACGCTGCCTGTGCGCAGCGGACTGCAGGCAGGAAACGGCGGAATGCGCATCCAGTCGGAGGGCGTTATACGCGAGATACCGAAAGATCCGTGGGCGGAAGGCTGCGGCGCGGCGGTGGACATCGGCACGACGACGGTCGCGGGCTACCTGTACGACTTTACCTCCGGGACGCTGCTGGCATCGCGGAGCCTGCCGAATCCGCAGGGCATCTACGGCGCAGACGTCGTGACGCGGATAGAGAAGTCACTCGCGGGAGAACGCGCGGGTCTTGCGGCGAGCGTTCGGGGCTGCATCAATATGCTTCTTGGGGAGATGTGTGCAGACGCGGGAATCACGCCCGGAGAGATCGGCGGCGTGGTGGTGACGGGCAACACGGCGATGTGCTATCTTCTGACGGCGCGCGACCCGTACAAGCTGTCCAGATCGCCGTTTATCGCGGACTTCCTGTTCGGGGAGTGGTTCGAGCCGG
>JAAZKA010000073.1 GCA_012800055.1 Clostridiales bacterium | reverse complement strand
TGTTGGTGCTCGCGTTCGTGTTTCTGCTGCGCTACGACGGCGCCGACCTCCGGCTCTACACCGTCACGAAAGACCCCATCGACGACGAGACCTTCTACGGCTTCCTCGAGAACGTCAATGAGTTTGTCTACGACGTCGACGGCGACAAAACCGCCATCACCCGGCAGTACTGCTATACCCTCACGCCCACCGCCGATAAGAAGACCGAGGATCTCGCGAAGCTCCCCGAAGCCGCCGCCACGCTCGACTGTCTCAGCTTTGTCGTCGACGAGGACGGCTACGCATACGTCAAGGGCATCTGCCAGCTGCGGGAGCTTGCGTACTTCGAGATCCAGAGCGACCCAGATGATCCTTATCGCCTGACGCTCAACGATACCGAGCTGATGGCGGGGCTTCCGAACCCCGGCGGGACGACCTACTACCTCGTCATGAAGTACATCGCGGACACCGAGTACAATGATGTCTACACCTCAGGCCGCACCGACATTCTCGTCGGCATGGCGCGCAACATCGACAGCAGCGAGGAGAACAATGTTACGATCACGAAAAAATAACGAGCCGAAAAAAGTCTCCGGCTTCGGCGAGCCGGAAACCTTCAAAAGCAAATATAAAATCGTCGCTTGGATCAAGAACTACTGGTACTATTACAAAATCCCGATCATCATCGGCGGCTGCGTGCTGATCCTCGCGGTGTGGCTCATCGTTGACATCGCGACGAAAGAGGAGTACGACCTCCGGCTGCACTGCGTCGCCGACCTCCCGCTCATGGAGGAGCACTACGACGCGATGGCCGAGGCGATTACGCCGTACGTCACCGACGTGGACGGGGACAAAAAGGTGCTCGTCAATGCAACCTACCTCAACCTTGCCAAGGACCCGCAGGACGAGATGCAGGTGTACGCCTTTCAGCAGATCATCACGGTCTTCTACGATGAGACGATCAGCCTGATGCTCGTGGATGACTTTGCATATGAGTACATGCAGCAGTCGGACGGGTTTGCGAAGCTTACGGACTATGGTGTGACCGGCGGGCTGGACGAGTATCGGATTCCGGCGAACCATACGTTCGTGATGAAGGACAACACCGCCGCCAACCATGGGGACTTCTACCTGGTGCTGCGCGTCTGCCCGCAGGATATGGAGAATAAGAAGGGCGTGGCGGAACGCTACGAAATCGCGGTGAACATCCTGCGCGCCGCCGCCGCGGATTATCAGGCGTACCTGCAGACCGAGAGCGCGGCGGACTGATGGAACGCATCACAAGCCGCCAGAATCCGCTGCTTTCGCACATCGAGCGGCTGTCATCCGACGCGGCGTACAGAACCCAGCGCGGGGAGTACGTGTGCGAGGGAAAGAAGCTGCTCGACGAGGCGCTTGCGGCGGGCGTCGAGGTGACGGCGGCGGTCTTTCATGAGGAACTTGCGGTTTATGCTGACTCTGCGGGCATTGGCCGCGCGGTCTGCGTACCGGACGGGCTGTATTCGCGCGTGTCGGTCCTGCGCAGCGCGCGGGAGGTATTGTTCACCTGTAAGATACCTGTTGAGACGGCGTATACCCCGACGCGCGGACAGGTGCTGTGTCTCGACGGCGTGCAGGATCCGGGCAACGTCGGCACCGTACTGCGTTCGGCGGACGCGTTCGGACTCGACGCCGTGTTTCTCACAAACGCCTGTGCCGACGTCTACAACCCCAAGACCGTCCGCGCGGCGATGGGGAGTCTGTTCCGCGTTTCGGTCTACCGGATGGAGCCGGATGAATTCTTGTCGCTCATGCATGCCGCGAAGCTGCCGGTCTATGCCGCGACGCTTTCGGAGGATTCCGTCAGCGTGCGTGATATCTCTCTTGCACGCGCGGCGGTCATCGTCGGCAGCGAGGGCAAGGGTGTGTCGGAATATCTGCGCCGGATGTCCGACGCGCGCGTGATCATCCCGATGTGCGGACGCGCGGAGTCACTCAACGCGGGCGTCGCCGCGTCGCTGATCGCCTATTTGTTTACCTGCACGTAAACCACCTTTAATTAAGGCAGGGAGGGTGTTCTTTATGTCGCTGAGCCACTGGGTATGGCTGACCCTGAACGTAGAGGACGCGGGTCTGGCCGTAAAGCTGATCGAGGCGTTCGGGAAGCCCGAACGCGTCTACACTGCGGACTTCCCGGCGCTGATGCGGACGGGACTGCTGCGCCAGAATCAGGCGGAGCGTCTGTGCGCTGCCAGACCGCTGGATGCCGCCGATGCCGTACTGCGCCGCTGCACCGAGCTGGGTGTCCAGATACTGACGCTGCGCGACGCCGCCTACCCCGAGCGCCTGCGCAACATTCCCGACCCTCCGCTGCTGCTCTACGCCTTGGGCACACTCCCGCATCTGGACGACCTTGTTTGCGTCTGCATCGTCGGTACACGGCATACGACCCCGCACGCCGCGCAGATCGCCGTACGCTTTTCTTCCGCGCTTGCACAGGCCGGTGTCTGCGTGATCTCCGGTATGGCCAGCGGCATCGACTCTGCCGCGCACACGGGAGCGCTCTCTGTCGGTGCCGCGACCGTCGCGGTCTTCGGCAACGGTGTCGATATCTGCTACCCGTCGGAGAACCGTCCGCTGATGGAGCGCATCCTCGCCCACGGCTGCATCCTTTCCGAGTACCCGCCCGGACGCGCGCCCGATAAGTACACCTTCCCGCGCCGCAACCGCATCCTTGCCGGACTTTCCTGCGGTACGCTCGTCGTCTCCGCACCCATCCGCTCCGGATCGCTCATCACCGCGCGTATCGCCAACGAGTACGGCCGCGATGTCTTCATCGTCCCCGGCGATATCGACGACGCTGCCTTCAAAGGTTCCAACGAGTTTCTCAAATCCGGTGCCATGCCCGTTACCTCTCCTGACGATATTCTCTCCCTCTACCGCAGCCAGTACAGGGATCGTCTCGGACGCCGCAACGACGTCGCGGTGCCGCCCGAGAGAAAACAAGCCGATCCGCAGATCGCAGCGGCGCTGCAGCCGACCGGTGAGATCACGCGTCCGGCGGAACCGCAGCGTCCGGCGGAACCGCAGCGTCCGGCGGAACCGCCGCGACCGGTGGAGCCGCCCCGACCGGCAGAGCCGCCCCGACCGGCAGAGCCGTACCATACGCTCAAGCGAGAGACGGTGCGCGTACCGGATCCCGCGCCGGGTCAGCAGCGCAACCTCTACGCCGACCTCGATGAGCAGCAGATGCAGATCCTGCAGGCCATCCGCGAGGATCTGACGGTGCCGGACTACATCATCGGCCGCACGGGTCTGCCGGTGACGTATGTGCTGCAGACGCTGACGCAGTTCGAGCTGAAGGGCATCTGCAAGCGCATCCCGGGAGGGCGGTATATCCTGGATAAAACGTATCGAGGCTCGGAAAGCTAAAAACCCCCGGCCCGGTGAAGAAAAAGGAGACATTATGGCAAAACTGGTGATCGTGGAGTCCCCAGCGAAGGCGAAGACCATCGCGAAGTACCTCGGCGCGGACTACAAAGTCAAAGCGTCGATGGGGCATGTCCGCGACCTGCCCGACCGGCAGCTCGGTGTGGATTTGAAGAACGACTTTGAGCCGACCTATGTGCCGCTGAAGAATAAAGCCGACCTCATCCGCGAGCTGAAGAGCGCGGCGGCATCGAGCGACGAAGTGTTCCTCGCAACCGACCCCGACCGCGAAGGTGAGGCGATCTCGTGGCATCTGGCGAGCCTTCTGGGGCTGCCGGACACGGTCGAGAACCGCGTCACGTTCAATGAGATTACGAAAGCCGCCGTACAGCAGGGCATCAGGCATCCGCGCCGCATCGACGAGGCGCTCGTGGACGCGCAGCAGGCAAGGCGTGTGCTCGACCGCATCGTGGGCTACAAGCTGTCGCCGTTTTTATGGAAAAAGATACGCCGGGGACTGTCCGCCGGACGCGTACAGAGCGTTGTGACGCGGCTGGTCGTCGAGCGTGAGCGGGAGATTCGGGCGTTCGTACCGGTGGAATACTGGTCGCTTGCGGCGAAGCTCAGAAAGCCGCCGAGGGGACGCGCATTTGAGGCGAAGTATTTCGGTACCGCCGACGGCAAGGCCGAGATGCCCGACGAGACTGCCGCGCTTGCGATCCGCGACGAGGTGCAGAACGAGACGTTCACGGTCACAAAGGTGAAAAAAAGCGAGAAACGGCGCAATCCCTCTCCGCCGTTCACGACCTCGACACTGCAGCAGGACGCGTCGCGGCGGCTTGGGATGTCGTCGAAGCGGACGATGGCGGTCGCGCAGTCACTGTACGAAGGCGTTGAGGTGACCGGGCGCGGGATGACGGGTCTGATCACCTATATGCGTACGGACTCGGTGCGGCTGTCCGATGAGGCAGTGCAGGCCGGGCGCGCGTATATCGAGGAAACGTACGGAAAAGACTACCGCCCGAAGGAGCCGCGCGTGTTCAAGGCAAAGGGCTCGTCGCAGGATGCGCATGAGGCGGTGCGTCCGACCGATGTAACGCTGACACCCGCCGAGCTGAAAGGTGACTTAACGGGAGACCAGTATAAGATCTACAAGCTGATCTGGGAGCGCTTTGTGGCGTGTCAGATGGCGGCGGTGGTGTTCGATACGGTGAGCGTGGAGATTACGGCGGGGCGGCATCTGTTCCGCGCGTCGGGTCAGACGGTGAAGTTCCCGGGCTACACGGCACTGTACGAGGAGAAAGGCGACGCCGACGAGAAAGCTGTGAAGCTGCCGGAGTTGACCGAAGGGACGGTTCTGGAGCTTCTGGAGCTGATACCGGCGCAGCACTTCACCGAGCCGCCGCCCAGGTACAACGAGGCGTCACTGATCCGCACGATGGAGGAAAAGGGCATCGGGCGGCCGTCGACCTACGCGCCGACGATCTCGACGATTCTCGAACGCGACTACATCGAGCGGGAAGGGAAGGCCCTGCGTGCGACACCTCTGGGCGAGACGGTCACCGATCTGATGATCGCATGGTTCCCGGATATCGTGGACGTGAAGTTCACCGCGGGGATGGAAAACTCACTGGATAAAGTCGAGGCGAAGGAACTCCCGTGGCGCGAGCTGATCGGAACATTCTACACGAGCTTTGCAGAGGAGCTTAAGAAAGCCGAGACGCAGATGACCGAGCGTGTGAAGGTACCGGAAGAAGAGAGCGACGAGGTCTGCGAGCTGTGCGGACGGAAGATGGTCATTAAGACCGGCCGCTTCGGGAAGTTCCTGGCGTGTCCGGGATACCCGGAGTGCAAGAACACCAAACCGATCGTCGATGTGGCAGCGGGAAGCTGCCCGTTATGCGGCGGACGCATCATCCGGCGGATGTCGAAGAAAAAGCACGCGTACTATATCTGCGAGAACAACCACGGCAAGGACCGGGGCTGTCCGTTCATCACCTGGGACGTCCCGACGACGGACACCTGCCCGAAGTGCGGGAAGACGCTGTTTCGCCACAGTTTCCGCGGCGAGCGGGACATCCGCTGCCTGAATACTGCGTGCGGCTACAAGGCAGAACAGAAGAAGAAAGAAGATGCCGAGACGCCTGAGACGGAAACGCCAGCGTCGGAGGAAAAGTAAAGGTGACGCGGATGGAGGCGACGGTGATCGGCGCGGGACTTGCGGGATGCGAGGCGGCGTGGCAGCTTAGCCGCCGCGGTGTGCACGTCACGCTCATCGAGCAGAAGCCCTATAAACGTTCGCCGGCGCATCATGCGGACACTTACGCGGAGCTGGTGTGCTCGAACTCACTGCGCGCGGACGGATTGACGACGGCATCGGGGCTTCTCAAGGCGGAACTGCGGATGCTCGGGTCGCTGATCCTGTCGTGCGCGGACGCGGTGAAGGTCGAAGCCGGCGGCGCGCTTGCGGTCGACCGTGAGGGGTTCACAAAGCTCGTGACCGAACGTATCCGCGCGTGCGGGAACATCACGGTCGAGGAGCGCGAGTGTACCCGGATTCCTTCGGGCGAGGTAATCATCGCGACGGGGCCGCTGACGGAGGGCATGCTGGCCGCGGAGATCGAAAAGCTGTGCGGAAAGCTGCTGTCGTTTTACGATGCGTCCGCGCCGTTGGTCGAGGCGGACACGGTGGATATGACGCGCGTGTTCACGGCGTCGCGGTACGACCGCGGGACGCCGGATTATGTCAATTGCCCGATGACCGAGGAGGAGTATACGGCGTTCTGGACGGCGCTGGTCAACGCCGAGTGCGCGGAGGTTCACGGTTTCGAGGATTCCCGCGTGTTCGAGGGCTGTATGCCGATCGAGGTGTTGGCGAAGCGCGGGATTCAGACGCTCGCGTACGGGCCGCTCAAGCCGGTGGGACTGTTGGATCCAGCGACCGGACGGATGCCCTACGCGGTGGTGCAGCTCAGGCGCGACAACCGCGACGGGACGCTCTACAACCTTGTGGGATTCCAGACACGTCTGAAACATCCCGAGCAGGCGCGGGTGTTCCGGATGATTCCGGGACTTGGACATGCGGAGTTCGCGCGCTACGGTGTGATGCACCGCAACACATTCCTCAAGTCGCCGGGGTTGCTGGACATCGGTTACGCCTTAAGAAATGACCGACGCATCCGGTTTGCCGGACAGATAACGGGCGTCGAAGGGTACGTAGAGTCGACGGCGTCGGGATACGCGGCGGGTGTGAGCCTGGCGAATAAACTGTTGGGTCAGCCGGAGCCGGACTTTACGCGCCGGATGGTGATCGGGTCTCTTGCGCACTACGCAGCGGAGGGCGGCGAGGGTGACTTCCAGCCGATGAACGCGAACTTCGGAATCATGGAGCCGCTGCCGAAGAAGATGCGCCGCAGAGATAAAAAGCGGATACTGTGCGAACGGTCGCTGGAGACGCTGCAGACCGTCATAGGGGAGAAAAGCGAACAGGGGGAGATAACATGAAAATCATTTTAGACTGCATGGGGTCCGATCTCGGTGTGAGCGCGACGGTAGGCGGAGCCGTGGAAGCCGTACGCACCCATGGCGTTGAGGTCATGCTCGTCGGGGACAGCGCCGCGATCAGGGAGGTTCTGACAAAGGAGAATTTCCCGCGCGACGGGCTGACGATTCTCGACGCGCAGGACGTCATCACGATGGAGGACGACCCGGTTTACGCGGTACGCAATAAAAAAAGCGCGTCGATGATCGTCGCGCTGCAGGCACTGGCAGACGGCGAGGGCGACGCAATCGTCTCGGCGGGCAATACCGGTGCGCTTTTAACGGCTGCGACATTGATTCTCAAGCGTTTCCCGGGCACACGGCGTGGGGCGCTGTGCGCGGTGCTGCCGTCCGGGGACAGCCGCGCGATCCTCATCGACTGCGGCGCAAACGTCGAATGTACCAGCGAGATGTTGGTGCAGTTTGCGCATATGGGCAGCGCGTTCGTGGCAGGCGTGATGGGTGTGGAGAGTCCGCGCGTGGGTCTGATCAACAACGGCACCGAGTATAAAAAAGGCACGCCGCTGCAGGTGGAGACCTATCAGCTGCTGAAGGCGGCGGGTGAGGCCGGTCAGCTCAACTTCATCGGCAACGTCGAGGGACGCGAGGTTCCCGGCGGCGGTGCGGATGTGTTCGTCGCGGACGGATTCACCGGCAACGTGGTGCTCAAGACCTACGAGGGCGCGGGGCTGTTATTCGCGCGGCTGTTCAAAGAGCTGCTGATGAGCAACACGCGGACAAAGCTCGCAGCGCTGAGCATCAAGCGGGAGCTTGGGGAAATGAAGAAGAGAATGGACTATAAAGAGATCGGCGGTGCGCCGATTCTGGGTGTGCGCAAACCGGTCATCAAGGCGCACGGCTCGTCCGATGCCCATGCGTTCGCCAGCGCGATCGGTCAGGCGAAGAAATTCTTTGAAAGCGGCGCGATCCATAACATGGAGACCGCTTTGGGCGCTTTAAACAGCGGCAAGCCTGCGGAAAAGGAGGTGCAGTGCAAATGATTCTGGAAACCATCAAACGTCTTCTCGCGGAGCAGTTTTCCGTGGAAGAGGATTCCATCACACTCGAAACGGACTTCGCGTCCGACCTGAACGCGGATTCGCTCGACGCCGTCGAGTTCGTCATGGCGCTCGAGGAAGAGTTCGATCTGAAGAACCTTGCCGAAGAGGATATCAAGAAGTTCAAGACCGTCGGAGATGTGGTCGACTACGTCAAAAAGCAAGCGGACTGAGGACGGGAATATGAAACAGCTTCAGTCTGCCATCGGATATACCTTTCAAGCGCCCTCTCTGCTGAAGACGGCGCTTTCGCACAGCTCCTACGCAAACGAGCAGCGATCCGGCAAACGCGGTTCGCCGCACATCCACTCCAACGAACGGCTTGAGTTTTTGGGTGACGCGATCCTCAACACCGTGACGGCGGACTACCTGTACCGGACGTATCCGGAACTGCCGGAGGGAGACCTGACGCGGCTGCGTGCGACGGTCGTTTGCGAGGAAGCGCTGTACCGCGAGGCGCAGACGCTTGCGCTGTCCGAATATTTACTCTTAGGCAAGGGCGAGGACACGTCGGGCGGCCGGGAACGTCCGTCGATTCTGGCGGACGCGCTGGAGGCGATCATCGGGGCGATCTACTTGGACGGCGGCTGGGAGCCGGCGCGGGAG
>JAAZKA010000072.1 GCA_012800055.1 Clostridiales bacterium | reverse complement strand
GCCGCGTGTCTCCTGCCAGTACAGCGGGAACAGCCACTCCCCGTTGGAGAGCACAATCCCCTGCCGCAGCGTCACGCCGTTCATCCCGCTCGGGAACGATACCGGCTCGCTCCACGTTTTCCCCGAGTCATGGGTGTACGAGCGGAACGTCTGCAGCTCGCGGTAGAAGCACTCGGCGTTGTAGGTCTGCACGACCGCGAACGGATCGCCTGCAGGCGTATTTCCCGCAAGCGGAACGAACAGCTCCGTCGACCAGACACCGCGCGCGCCGTGCGAGAACAGCGTTGCAGGCTCCGTCCACGTTGCGCCGTCGTTGAAGCTGCGGGAGACCATCACGACGTTCTCATTATGCGGCTCGGTCGGACCGCCGGTCAGAAACAGGCAGATCAGGCTGCCGTCCGCCATCGGGCGCAGGATCGGCTCGCGCGCGAACTGCCTGCCAAAATTCCATATTGTATGCTTTTCCATGCTCCTGCCTCCTTTGTTTTTTATGCACGGACATCGAGCGTCAGACCTTCCCGTGCGAGCCACAGCGGAACTCCGGCTTTTGCAAAGAGGTCGCGGAACACCACATTTTTAAGCGTATCCGTTTCCCGCATACAGCGGAAGTCGACGGCGCAGCCGTTGTATACAACGCCCGGGAACGCGAACGTCGGCGAGTCGAGATGACCGGGGATCGCGTTGTAGTGGATGTTCTCGATAACAACGTTCTCCATCGTCACCCCGCCGCTGACTTTGCAGCCGGTCTCCTTTGAGACAAACTCAGGAGAAAACGTCGATACGCCGTACATCGACGTACCGTCCGCGTAGATATCGCGGATATCGGAGTCGCTGAGGTTTCCGGCGAGGAAAACCGTCCCGCGGCAGCGCGAATAGACGCCGCGGACGCTGATCTGATAGGTCTCACCGGGAAGGGACGGACGCTGCCGATAGTAGTTGTTCTCACCGATGCGTACGACACCCCACGGCCCGTATGGTCCTCCGACGTCGGCGATGTTCTCGATGCGGATACGGTAGAGCTTCGCACCGTCGCAGTTGCGCAGCGCGACGACTGTCTGACGGGTATGCGCGCGGACGTCGCGGATGGTGACGTCGTGGATATCCGAATCGCGGCCCTCGACGGAGAGCGCGCGGTCGCTGCCCAGCGGCAGCGCGGTCAGCGCGACGACATCGTCCCCGGTGCGGCCGGTGATGTCCTCGATGAGGATCTCCGAGCAGCCGATGCGTAAGTTAATGCCGTCCTGGTTGGGGATGATGTCACCATTATAAAAATTCAGATGCGACAGGCGTCCGTTGCGGCAGAAGATCTGGTTGATCGCCCACCAGCGCATGTTCTCGCAGCGGAAGCCCTCGAGGACGTAGTCGCGGACATTGTGCAGCAGGATGAGGTTGTTAAAGCGGATATGCGGACGTCCGTCGCGCCCGGAGTTGGCCTCACGCAGATCGTTGCCCTCGCCGCCGTCGAGCGTCGCCATGCCGCGGCCGATGATGCGGATGCCGTGCTGTTCTCCGGCCTGCGTGAGAGAGACGTCGGTGTAGAGGTTTTCATTGCGGAAGATGTTCTCATAGACCCCCGGGGCGAGGGTCAGGCGGCAGTCGTCGAGCAGGACGGTAATCTCCGACGGCAGCAGGATCGTGCGGTCTATGAGCCAGCCGGGTTTGCCGGTGCGTGCGTTATACCGCGGGATGCGGACGGTGCGGATATCGCCTTTTGCGGCAGCGCAGACGGCGTTCTGGATACTGCGCGCGTCTGAGCCGGCAAGAAAGCGCGGGTCATTGGGCGTGACGCAGGTACACATAAGCAGCCTCCCGTAACATGATGGGGGAATGTCTCCCCACACCAGTATAAACAAAAGAACGGGGAAAGTCAACGGGGAAACCTGTTTTTGCCACACGCCCGGCTGTTCAGGCAGGTACACTCGTATAAGCTTAAGCTGCTTAAATTTGACAGGCAAAAGAAACCCCGCATTCCATGAAAATGGTGCGGGACTTTTTTACGAAAAGTTTCCGCATCCCCCTTGCCGAATGCGTCAAAAAGTGGTATACTATAGTGAACTATGAACACATGGGGGTTTTTATATGAAGCTCGGAATCATACGCAACCAAAAGGACGCGCAGTGCTTTACCTACGCAAAAGAGCACGGCCTCTCCTTCGTTGAGCTGTGCCTCAACTTTGAGCCGGATACGCAGCAGTTTATTGCCCAGGTTCCCACTCTGAAGAAGCGCTCCGAGGAAGCCGGCATCCCCCTTGCGTCAATCGGACGCTGGAACGCCTCTCCGCTCGATGAGCAGGGCAAGGTCAAGCCGCACCTCCTCGAGGAAGCCAAACGCACGATGGACGGTGCAGCGGCGCTCAAATGCCCGGTCTATGTCTGCGGCGTCAACTACGTCGAAGGTCTGTCGCTGTACCGCAACTATTCCGCCGCCATCGACTTCTTCGGGCAGATGCTCGACTATGCGCGTCCGCTGGGTCTGAAGGTCGCGGTGTACAACTGCGACTGGAACAACTGGATACACGGCGCACGCGAGTGGGAAGTCGTTCTGGGTGAGCTGCCGGAGCTGGGCATCAAGTTCGACGCATCGCACGCCATCGCCGGCGGCCGCGACTACCTCGGCGAGATGCGCGACTGGGCCGGCCGCTTCTACCACGTCCACGTCAAGGGCTACGTTCAGATCAACGGCAAGTACGTCGATGCTTCACCCGCCGGTCTCGACGGCATCGACTGGCACACCGTGATGGCAATCCTCTACGCAAACGGCTACGACGCAGGGCTGTCCATCGAGCCGCATTCCTCTGTCTGGCAGGGGGACCTCGGTGAGCGCGGCATCGCGTATACCATCCGGTATATGAAAAATCTGATTGTTTAAAAACTGCTTCAATAAATAGAAGAAGGTACCTTTTCTATGGAATACAATTTTGCCACCCGCATCGGAGGCCTGAAGCCTTCCGCCATCCGCGAGATTCTCAAGGTCACACAGGATCCGTCCGTCATCAGTTTCGCCGCCGGCAACCCGTCGCCGGAAGCCTTCCCCGCGCGTGAGATGCGCGCAATCTCCGACGACCTGTTTGAAAACCACTTCGCCTCGGCGCTGCAGTACGGCGTCTCTGAGGGTTACACGCCGCTGCGCGAGCTGACAATGAAGCGTCTGCGCGAGAAGTTCTCCATCGGCACCGATGACGACGATCTGATCATCCTCTCCGGCGGTCAGCAGGGCATGGATCTCACCGCGAAGTGTTTCCTCAACGAGGGCGACACCATCATCACCGAAAGCCCCTCGTTCATCGGCTCGCTCAACTGTTTCCGCTCCTACGGCGCGAAGCTCGTCGGCATCCCGATGCAGCGCGACGGTCTGGACGTCGACGCGCTCGAACAGGCGCTCAAGACCGAGAAGAACGTCAAACTCCTCTACCTCATCCCGACCTTCCAGAATCCGACCGGCTACTGCCTGAGCATTGAGAAGAGAAAGCGCGTGCTCGAGCTTGCCCAGCTCTACGATGTCCCGGTCATCGAGGACAACCCCTACTACGAGCTGCGCTACTCCGGCTCGCCCATCCCGACGCTCAAGTCGATGGATACCGATGGGCATGTCATCTACGTCGGCAGCTACTCAAAGGTACTCGCTCCCGGTATCCGTCTGGGCTTCGCGTGCGCGAATAAAAAAGTCATCGGCAAGCTGACGGTCGTCAAGCAGGTCAGCGATGTCCACTCGAACCTGTTCTTCCAGATGATTGCGGCGGAGTACATCAAGCGCTACGACTTCGACGCGCACGTCGCCGAGGTTTGCTCGATCTACCGCAGGAAGCGTGATGCGATGGCGGACGCGCTGCAAAAATACTGCGCGGACACGCTCGACTTCGTAAAACCCGACGGCGGTCTGTTTCTGTGGTGCGACATCAGGAGCGGGAAAGACGGTGCGGAGCTGTGCAGACTTTCCGGTAAGCGCGGTGTCGCGGCGGTACCGGGCGTGGCGTTCTCGGTTGACCCGAGCGTCCCGGTCGCGGCGATCCGGCTGAACTTCTCCCTCCCGACATTCGAGCAGCTCGAACGCGGCTCGATGCTCCTCGGTGAGGCCGCGCGGGAACTGTAGTTCTCATACGATAACACATCGAAAGGCTGACATTTATGGATACCGCACCGAAAAAACGCATCTTCTCGGGCATCAAACCCTCGGGAGACCTTACGCTCGGCTCATACATCGGCGCGCTGCGCAATTGGGTCGCGCTGCAGGACGACTTCAACTGTCTTTACTGCATCGTCGACATGCATGCGATCACCGTGCGTCAGGAACCGGCGGCGCTGCGCCGTCGTACGCTCGAGCAGATCGCACAGTACGTCGCCTGCGGATTGAACCCGCAGAAGAACATCATCTACATCCAATCCCACGTCCCCGCGCACGCGGAGCTTTCGTGGGTGCTCGGCTGCTACACAATGTTCGGTGAGCTGTCGCGCATGACGCAGTTCAAGGACAAGTCCAGGAAAAACGCCGACAACATCAACGCCGGCCTGTTCACCTACCCCGTGTTGATGGCCGCCGATATCCTGCTGTACCAGGCTGATCTCGTCCCCGTAGGCGATGATCAGAAGCAGCACGTCGAGATTGCCCGTGACATCGCCGGACGCTTCAACCAGGTCTACTCCCCGACGTTCACACTGCCCGAGCCGTTTATCCCGAAGACCGGCGCGCGCATAATGAGCCTGCAGGAGCCGCTCAACAAGATGTCGAAGTCCGAGCAGGACGGCGACGGCTGTATCTGCCTGCTCGACAACCCCGACGATATTATGCGCCGCTTCAAGCGTGCCGTCACCGACAGCGAGACGCGTGTGGCGTTCGATCCGGAAAACAAGCCCGGCATCTCGAACCTGATGACGATCTACTCCTGCGCGACCGGCAAGACCTTTGACGAAATCACCGCCGAGTTCGACGGTCACGGCTACGGTGACTTCAAACTCGCCGTCGGTGAGAGCGTCGTCGAGCTGCTGCGTCCCATTCGCGAGAAGACCGCCGACTTGCTCAACAACAAGGACTACCTCGCGAAAATCTACCGCGACGGCGCCGCCCGCGCTTCGAATCTCGCGCGCAAGACGCTCGACAAGGTCTATCGCAAGGTAGGGTTTGTCGGCAAATAAGCGGATCATCCACCATAAGGCATGCTGATCTGCCCCTCACGGTATAGGACATCCCACCCGGTCCTGCATTTCCCATCGAATCAAGGGAGTGGTATATCATGGATACAACGTCGTACCTGACCATCGGGATCGCATTCCTGGTGGCAGGGATTGTGGCGTTCGCGACGACGCCGCTTGTAAAGAAGTTCGCCTATGTCGTCGGGGCGGTTGACGTACCGAAGGACAACCGCAGAATGCACAAGACGCCGATGCCGCGTCTGGGAGGTCTCGCTATCTTTTTTGGATTCCTCATCGCCATCCTCCTCTTCGGTTCGATGGACCGCGTCATGGCCAGTATCCTCATCGGCGCGCTGATCATCGTCACGCTCGGCATCTTCGACGACATCCTGCGCCTGCAGTCATGGATCAAGTTCATCGTCCAGTGCGCGGCGGCATGTGTCCCCGTACTCTACGGCGGCCTGCGCATCGAGTTCTTTACAAGCTTCAATCTGTTTTCCGGTGAGCGTTTCCTCTACCTAGGCTACCTCTCCATTCCCATCACCATCATCTGGATCGTCGGCATGACCAACGCCGTCAACTTCATCGACGGGCTCGACGGGCTCGCTGCCGGCGTCAGCACCATCGCGTCGCTGTCGCTGCTCGCCGTGTCGTGCATCACTCAGAACTCCTACGTCGCCATCGTTATGGCCTGTCTCACCGGCGCGTGTGTCGGGTTCCTGCCGTATAACCTCAACCCCGCCAAAATTTTCATGGGCGATACCGGCGCGCTTTTCCTGGGCTTCATCCTTGCCACTATGTCCATCCAGGGGCTGTTCAAGTTCTATGCCGTCATCTCCTTCGCCGTGCCGTTCCTGATCCTCGGACTGCCGCTGTTTGACATGATCGTCTCCGTACTGCGACGCGTGCTGTCCGGCAAAAGCCCGATGGCCGCCGACCGTGAACATATCCACCATAAGCTCATTGACATGGGCTTCAACCAGAAGCAGGCCGTCGCGATCCTTTACGGCATCACGATCATTCTCGGCCTGATTGCCGTCGTCCTCGCACTGTACGGTGCATCCGCCGCGCTGCTGGTACTTCTGGGACTGCTGGTCATCGGCGTCATTGTCTTCAAGGTACTGCTGCGTCCGAAGGCCCCCGATGCATCCGAAGGTGCCGCGCAGCCTGCGGAAACTTCTCCGACCGCGGAGAAGGTACAGTCTGAGGCGACGGATACGCCGGACGGTCCGGCTGTGTGATCGGTATGGACAAACGTCACGTTCTGAAACTGACGGCTGTGGCGATCGTCTCGGTGATAACGGTGCTGTTCGCGATGCTGCTCCTGTCCGAAATGATCGACGCCTACCGCGGCACGTCGATCACACTGCCGGAGGCATACGCGTCGACGACGGCGAGCGATGTGCGCAACCGTACGGAGGAGGCCGGCGAGGTCTACGAACGCGTGTCGGTCAGTCCGGAGAACGTCGCAGAGGTCATCGCAACGCTGACCCGGCCGGCTGCATACACGCACAGCGCGCTTGTGGAACTGCGCGACGGCGGCATCATCTCCACCGCACAGGTCTTCCACGCTGTCCGGGGTGACGTCAGTGCCGCCGTGCGCTACACCGATGGATCCGAGACGCACGCCGTCCGCACCGGTGAGACCGTCTACCTGTGGGGTACCGACGCGGATCTGACACAGTATCCGGTCGGAGATTTCTCCGCTGACGCGCTCGCAGGTTTCCCGACCTACGAGGTCGTCCGCACGCTGGACGCATCCTCTGTGACGGCAGCCGCGTATACACTCTACGAGGGGTTCTCATGCATCTTCTTCACGACGTACGACGCGGAACTGGGGCTGACGTGCGACTACTACGTCGACATTGCGTCGGGGCTTCTGGTCTACTCCGAGACCCGGCGCGCGGGCGAGGTCATCTACTCGCTGCAGACGTTGAGCATCGTACGCGACACGCCGTCCGACGAGTACTTCCGCCTGCCGGACGGACGCGTCGCGGGTACGTTTTAATTGAAGCAGCCGATCTGGAACAGCGTGCAATTGTTGCGCGCGACTTTATTACGAAAGGGTTATCCCATGACTGTGACCGAACGTGTTCCAAAAATAATCGCCGCGCTGAAGGAGCTGTACCCCGACCCGATGTGCGCACTGAGTTACGAGAAGCCCCACGAGCTGCTCTTCGCGGTACGGCTTTCCGCGCAGTGCACGGACGCGCGGGTGAACCTGATAACCCCGGCGCTCTTTGCCCGTTACCCGACGCTTGAGGACTTCGCGACGGCGGATGTGACCGAAGTCGAGGAATACATACGCTCGTGCGGGTTCTACCGTACAAAAGCGCGGGACATCGTGGCGTGCGCAGCGATGCTCATCAACAATTATGGCGGCGTGCTGCCGGACACGATAGAGGAGTTGATCAAGCTGCCGGGTGTCGGAAGGAAGACCGCCAACCTGATCGTCGGGGACGTCTACCATAAGCCCGCCGTCGTGGCGGACACGCACTGCATCCGCATCGCCGGACGACTCGGTCTGACGGCATCGAAAAATCCGGAGCGCGTGGAGCGGGACCTGCGCGCGCTGCTGCCGGAGGAGGAAAGCACCAACTTTTGCCACCGCATGGTGCTCCACGGCCGCGCGCTCTGTACCGCCCGCAAACCCGATTGCGCCAACTGCCCGCTCATGGGAGAGCTGTGCCAATACATGTGAAGAGTGCGGGGTGCACGCCCAAATTTTGATTCAGATTAACACCCCTTCCCTCTTCATTCGCAGCTTTCGTAACTCCTCACCCGTAACTCCCGTCCCCCGCATAGATATACCCGCCGCAGCGGCTTCCTTTGCTTTTTACTCCTCACTTTTCACTTTCTTTGGAGGTTACATATGGCAATCAATACAATCGGCATCCTGACATCCGGCGGAGACGCGCCGGGGATGAACGCGGCGATTCGTGCGGTGGTACGGACGGCGGTCGGGAACGGGCTGCAGGTGCTGGGCATCCGGCGCGGGTACAACGGCCTCATCAACGGCGACACGATTGTGCTGGACGCGCGCTCGGTCGACGGCATCCAGACACGCGGCGGTACGATGCTCTATACCGCGCGGTGCCAGGAGTTCGCGACGCCGGAGGGTCAGAAGAAAGCCGCCGACATTTGCCGCTACATGGGCATCGGCGGCATCGTCGCAATCGGCGGCGACGGCACCTTCCGCGGCGCATTCGACCTGTCGCGCAGCGGCGTCTGCACCGTCGGCATCCCAGCGACGATCGACAACGACATCGCCTGCACGCGCTACTCCATCGGCTTCGACACAGCCTGCAACACGGCTCTGGAGAGCATCGACCGGCTGCGCGACACGATGCAGTCGCACGAGCGCTGCTCGGTCGTCGAGGTGATGGGAAACAAGTCGGGCGCGCTGGCGATGTACGTAGGCGTGGCGTCGGGCGCAACGTCAATTCTGATCCCGGAGAAACCGGTGGATATGGAGAAAGACGTGTTCGAGCGGATGCGCCGCGGCAGAATCCAGCACCGTAACCACCACATCATCATCGTGGCGGAAGGTGTCGGCGGTTTGGATACCATTGCGAAGGAAATCCACGAGGCCACCGGCATCGAGACACGTGTGACGGTGCTTGGACATGTGCAGCGCGGCGGTTCGCCGTCGGCGCGTGACCGTGTCGCGGCGACGCGGATGGGTGTCCGCGCGGTCGAGACGCTGATGGCAGGCAAGACCAACCGTGTCATCTGTGCCCACAACAACGCGATCATCGACCGCGATATTGAGGAAGCGCTCGCGATGCCCAGTCAGTTCCACGAGGAGCTGTACCACGTCTCGCAGATGACGATCCTTTGACTTCAAGCCCCGCGTAAAGGACATGGAAAGCGTGCTTCCCATGCCCTTTCATACATATATGGAGAAATGTCCGTGGAAAAGACGCCCGGCTACCGCTTGACGGTATGGTCGTGCCGGTTCGGCTCGATGATCATGTCAATCGCGTCGTGTTATACCCCGCTGCTGTTCCTGTTTCTGCGCGACCGCTATGACTTCACCTACACACAGCTCGGCGCGCTGGTCCTTGTAAACTTCACCACACAGATTGCCACCGACCTTCTGTTCTCTCGTGCCGCCGACCGTTACGGTTTCCGTCCGTTTGTTGTGCTGGGGCAGTTTTTATGCGCGGCGGGCTTTCTGGCGTTCGCGATGACGCCATTCCTGCTCAGAGGATTTGAGTACGCGGGATTTGTCATCTCGACGGCAATTTTCTCGGTCGGAGCAGGTTTACAAGAGCTGCTGCTGTCGCCGATTCTGGACGCGCTGCCATCGGATGACCCTGAGCGCGACATGAGCATTATGCACTCGTTCTACGCGTGGGGGAGTGTGCTCACGATCGTTCTGTCGACCGTGCTGCTGCGGGTGCTGGGCATGGAAAGCTGGCCCTGGATTCTGTGCGGCTGGGCGGTTCTGCCGGTGATCTGCGGGTGCATGTTCCTCAAGGCGCCGCTGCGTCAGAAGGTCGCGGAGGATGATCGGATGCCAACGCGAAAGCTTTTGCGGGAGCCGGCGTTTCTGCTGGGTTTTTTCGCGATCCTGTGTGGAGGCGCGTCGGAGCTGTCGATGTCGCAGTGGACATCGTCGTTTGTCGAGCGCGCGCTGAAGCTGCCGAAGCTGTGGGGCGACATCATCGGTATGGCGGGCTTCTCGGCGCTGATGGCAGTTGGCCGGACGCTGCACGGGATGCTGGGGAAACGTCTGAACCTGCGGGCAGTGCTCATCTTCGGCTCACTGGGGGCATTCCTCTGCTATCTGGCGGCATCGCTGTCGGGGTCGGGGACGGTCGGCGTGCTGGCGTGCTGTATGACGGGGCTGTTTGTATCGCTGCTGTGGCCGGCGACGCTGTCGATGACATCGGCGGCGCTGCCTCTCGCCGGGGCGACAATGTTCGCGTTCATGGCAGCGGGCGGCGACATCGGCTGCTCGGCGGCTCCATGGCTGACGGGTGTGATCACCGACTCAGTCGCGGCAAACGTGACGGTAGCGGGACTGACGCCGGACGAGCTGGGTCTGCGTGCAGGACTGCTGATTGCGGCGGTGTTCCCGCTCGGTTCGCTCGTAT
>JAAZKA010000071.1 GCA_012800055.1 Clostridiales bacterium | reverse complement strand
CCTTCCATCAGGGACGATCCGTACGCTCCCGCAGCATCAAATCCGTCACCGACGAGGTACGGCTCCTGACGCAGCTGCCGGACTTCAAGGGCAATATCCACGACGTCGGCGGTCCGACCGCAAACTTCCGCGAACCGTCGTGTCAAATGCAGCTCACCGAGGGTGTCTGTCGGAACCGCCGCTGCCTCACACCGGAACCGTGCCCCAACCTCCGTGTCGACCATATGGATTATGCAAATCTGCTAAAGGCCGTCGAGAACGTCCGGGGTGTGAAGAAGGTTTTCGTGCGCTCGGGCGTGCGGTTTGACTACGTGATGGCAGACCGCAACGAGACGTTTCTGAAGAAACTCATCCGCGACCATGTATCCGGGCAGCTTCGCGTCGCGCCCGAGCACTGCTCCGACGCGGTGCTCGCCTGCATGGGCAAGCCGTCCTTCGACATCTACCGGAGCTTCTCCCGCCGTTTTTATGAGCTGACCCGCGCGTACGGGATGGATCAGTACCTGGTGCCGTACCTGATCTCCAGCCATCCGGGGAGTACGCTCAAGGATGCCGTCGCGCTTGCGGAGTACCTGCACGCGAACCGTATCAATCCCGAGCAGGTGCAGGATTTCTATCCTACGCCCGGGACGCCTGCGACATGTATGTACTATACCGGCCTCGATCCGTTTACGCTGAAGCCTGTCTATGTCCCGCGCGACCCGCGTGAGAAACGGATGCAGCGCGCGCTCCTTCAGCCCGGGAATCCAAAGAACGCAGAGCTGATACGTGAGGCGCTGCGGCGTACCGGACGGTACGACCTGATCGGCTACCGGCCCGAGTGTCTGGTGCGGCCCCTCAGGAAGGCCAAGCCCGACGGCAATGTGAAAACCGTTGACAAGAAATGACGGGCGGGCTATAATAAACCCATAAGTTGGCTCAATCTGACAGGAGGGCAACGCCATGAAACTCGGACTGCTGCCGCTGTACGCCGCGCTGTATGACCGCATCGACCCGCCGTTCCGCGAGACCTATACGTCCTATCTCACGGAGCTGGTCGACAAGCTCACCGCCCGGAAGGTCGACGTCGCCGCCGCGCCCATCTGTACGACGCTGCATGAGGTTGCCTCAGCTGTCGCGGAATTCGAGGCGTCTGGGGTGAGCTGCATCGGCGTGGTGTTCCTTGCCTACCACCCGTCGATGCAGTCGGCGCCGGTGCTCGCGAAGACACGGCTCCCCGTCGTCATCCTCGACACCACCCCGTGCTTCGATTTTGGCCCCGCATCCTCCCCCGACGGTATCATGCCCTGCCACGGCATCCACGGCGTCCAGGATCTCACCTGTGTGCTGCGCAGAATGGGCAAGCCCTATACCATCGCCGCCGGCTACTATAAGGACGCCGCTTTCTGGGATCGCGCCCTCACACAGCTCCGCGCGGCGTCGATGGCGAATGCCTTCACGCACGCCCGTGTCGGCATCATCGGCGAACCGTTTGCCGATATGGGCGACTTCGAGCTGCCCTACGATGAGATTGCCGCGCGTACCGGTGTTAAAGTTGTCCCTCTCGCGCCGTCGAGCTGTGCGGAGGCGTATGACAGCGTCACCGACGACGAACTTGCCGCGCGCATCAACGCACTGCGTGAGGATTATGCCGTGAAAATATCAGACGCACTGCTCGAAAACGGTGCCAGGACGACTTTTGCCGTCGAGAAGCTTGTACGTGCGAAGAATCTCACCGCGCTGACGTTCAACTTCCTCGACTTTACACGCGACCTCGGCCTTCCGACAATCCCGTTCATCGCGGCATGCGAGCTGCAGCGTGCGGGTATCGGCTACGCAGGCGAGGGCGACGTCCTTACTGCAGCGCTCACGGCGGCACTGCTCTCCGGTTACCCGCAGACGTCTTTCTGCGAGATGTTCTGCCCCGACTGGCGCGGCGACCGTATTTTTATGTCGCATATGGGCGAGATCAACCGCCGTGTCACAAAACGTGCGCAGCTCATCGACAAGCCCGTGCCGTATGTTCCGCGCGTGATGAGCGCGCCGTCGGTCGGCGGCGTATTCATGGACGGATCCGCGACGCTTGTCAACCTCTCACCGGGACGTGATCATATGACGCTGCTGCTGTCCCAGGTGCATATGGAGTGCCCGGACTCCGACGCGTTCGACGGCTCGGTGCGCGGCTGGATGGACCCGGTAAGACCGGTGCACGAGTTCCTGACTGCGTATTCGATGAATGCCGGCACACATCACAGCGCGCTTGTCTACGGCGGGGACATCACGTGTCTCGAGAGCTTTGCGGCGCTGTGCGGTTTCCGGACGGAAAGGGTGTAGAATCATGGCGCTTTTTGAGGTTCGCGATGTTGACCGACGCTTCTATGACGAGAAGCTGCGCGATTTCCTGCCGGAAAAACTGTTCGACATCCATGCGCATGTCTATGCGCCGCATAAGAAAGCCGTGCGCGACAGCCGTACGGTGAGCTGGCCGAAGCTGGTCGCGGGATGGAACACCCCGGATGACCTGCTCGAAACGGCGCGGCTGATGTTCCCTGACCAAAGCTACCGCGCATTGATGTTCGGCTCACCGACGGATGGTGCCGACCTCACCGACGCGAACGCCTACTGCAAGGCTGCGTCGGAGAAGACCGGTTTCCCGGCCCTGCTGCTGGCGCATCCGAAGATGACGCCGGACGCACTGCGGGACGCGGTCATCGAGGGCGGCTTCCACGGTATTAAGGTCTACCTGACCTTCGCACCGCCTCAGATTCAACCCGCCGACATACGCATCTTCGACTTCCTCACGCGTAAGCATCTGGAAGTGATGGACGCGCTTCATGGAATCGTGATGCTGCACATCGCGCGTCCGCTGCGGCTGCGTGACCCGTACAATGTCGCCGACCTGCTGGAAATCGAGCGCGACTTCCCGCATGTGCGCTTAATCGTCGCACACATCGGCCGCGCGTACTGCCGCTGCGACGTCGGGGATGCGTTGGAGGTGCTGTCTGAAACGAAGAACATGCGCTTCGATTTCTCGGCAAATACGAACGCGTGGGTGATGGAGCAGGCGCTGCGGGCGGTCGGGCCGGAGCGGCTGCTGTTCGGCTCGGATCTGCCGATCACGCGGATGCGGATGCGCAGGATCGAGCGCGACGGACATTATGTTAACCTCGTCCCGCGCGGGATGTACGGCGACGTGTCGAGCGACCCGAATATGGACGAGCTGGACGGTGCCGAGGCGGAAGCTCTGAGCTTCTTCCTGTATGAGGAACTGTATGCGTTCCGGCAGGCAGCGGAGGCCCTCGGACTCTCGCGGGAGGACGTACGGCGGGTGCTGTACGCCAACGCGAACGAAATGTTTACATAACAACAAGACGATTGTTCTCCATGAATGAGACCGGCGCGGACGTCGGGGATATTCCCGTGACGTCCGCGCCGGTGTTTCATTTTTTACAGCTTGATCATCCGTCCGGTGTCCATGCTCTCGTTGCACGCTAAGACAAACTCGAGTGTCTTGACAGCGTCGGCGTAGGGTGAGCGCACCTTCGAGCCGTCCCCGGAGATGACTGCCTCGACGAACGTGCGGTCACACAGCACGCCGTAGTCGACATTGCACTTGTATTCGACCGCTCCGTCGGAGGACTTGAGCGCGCCGTCACCCGCAACGATCGACTGGGTACCCTTTTCGTCGACCTTCGGAGCCGGGGCTTTGCCGTAGATGAGGGCCTTCTGCGCAGGGTAGAAGTCGCAGCGGGAGTCCTTTGCGCCGAAGGTCATCTTGTTGTCCGCGCACGCGCCGGCCGTCGCATAGAGACCTGTCGTGATTGTCGCGAGCGCACCGTCCTTGAAGCGTACGACGGTAGCGGAGTAGTCGTCGGTCTTGTATCCCTTGGGAGCGGGGTTGATGAAGTTGCGCGCGCCCATCGTAAAGACGGACTCCGGCTCCCCGTAGACGTAGCGCAGCATGTCGAACTGGTGGATGGTCTGCTCGACGATCTGCCCGCCGCCGGTCGCACGGTCAAGGAACCACCATGCCATCGGAATGCCGCCCACACGTGTGACGTTGATTGTCGCGAGCTTGTTCTCCTTGACAAACGCCCGGACGGGCTCGGTGAGGTTGTCATAGCGGAGCTGGAACCCGACGGCGGTGATCAGATTCTTCTTCTCAACGGCGTCGCGGATGCGGTTGGCAATGAACAGGTTCAGCGCAACGGGCTTCTCGACGAAGAACGGGATACCGCGCTCGATGGTGTCGAGCTCGATGAGACCTTCGCCGTGGGAAACCGGCGGGATGCAGATGAACACGGCATCGGGCTGGATTTCGTCGTACATGCGGACGTAGTTGGTGAACGCTTTGCCCGACCCGGCCTTCTCGACAAACGCCCGGGCCTTCTCGGGGATCAGATCACAGAACCCCGCCAGCTCGATGATGTCGGTAAACTGGACGAGATGGGAGAGGTGGTAGCCGCCGATGCCTCCGCAGCCGATGATGCAGACTTTCAACATGGGGGTGCTCCTTTCTTACGGCGCAGGCCGCGTGGTATATTATAAAACGACGGGATGAGGGCATCCCGCTCGCGCGGTGATGAACACCCGTGACGCGGGTGTATAGGGAACCCCAAAAGAACGCTATTCTGCCGCCTGCAGTGCCCACCACGCATCGGCCATGAGCAGAGGCCCATAGCATACGACGCGGGAGAAATCCGTTCGTGCGGCGATTTTTGTGAAGGCGTCGAGCTGATCCCGGTCGGGTCGGACGCCGGGGCACAGAAGCTGGATGAGCAGCGCCTCGCCCGGCTCGCGCGTGACGTTCATACCGCGCAGGAAGCTGTCGGTATGGCTGTCCGTCGGCATGAAGTACGCACGCCCTTCGTGCAGCCGACTGTTCCGATACCACAGCGTGTCCTTACGCCATGGGATGCGGAACCGATAGGACATCTCCGTATACGTGTCGGCAACGGCGGCATACTCCGGCGCGTACCGCTTTGCCATCCCCGCGTACAGTTCCATCGCCCGCGCAATATCGTTACGCGTCGATCCGTCCGGCTCCAGTTCCCAGACCAGCCGCAGCGAATACTGTGCCTGCAGGATTGCGTAGCTGGACATCCGCCGCGCGGGATTCTGCCGCAGCGTACCAGCGACAGCCTCTTCTTTGAGCGCGTCGTACAGCGTGCGCCAGTGAGGGTCGCCGGTGGCCTCCCACGCGGCGGCGTAAATCATCGGCAGCCGCATATACTCATGCGGCTCGACCGCGTTGCCCCACATTCCGCTGACTAAGCCCCGGCGTCCGTCCTCGGTCATCAGCGAGTAGCCGTTCTCCGGCGTGACGTTGCGCTCGCAGCGTTCGGCGAAGCTGCGCAGCACCCGCCGGATCGCCGCGCGCTGCGTCTCATCCGACAGCGGCGAACGGCTGAACATCCGCGCGCAGCAGACCCAGTGCGTGTACTGGTCGCGCGACGACTCGGGGAAGTGACCTTTCCCGTCGGTACACAGGCTCCGCGCAAGGAACCCTGGATCACGGCTGCACTCCGCACACGCCAGCATCCCGGCGAAAATCCGCGCGGCACGCTCCCGCAGCTCCGGCTCTCCCGTGACCGCGTACCGGTTGACCAGCAGCTCGAGCATCGAGCCGCCGTTGAGCATCGAATCCTCCATTCCGGTGCCCCAGCCGCACGGATTCGGGATCGCGGCGGCGGCTTCCTCGGGCGTCGGCAGTCCGCTCACCATCCCGTTCGGCGTATCCGTGACGCGGTAGTCGTAGATCAGGTTCGTGTCGGGGTAATAGAGCTTCTCCCACACGAAGCGGTAGGCGGCCTCCATCTGTTCGGAGAGCATGGTTCGTTCTCCCTTCACGCAGGTCACATTTTGAAGATCGCGTCCATCGCCAGCGCGGTGGTGTACAGCTTGAGTGTCGGTTCCTGACGGAACGGACCGACCTCGGCGACGCAGAAGTCGTCAAAGCAGACCTTGCGGCAGGCTGCCATGACCGCCTTGTAGTCGACATCGCCCTCGAGCAGGTCTACAAAGCCATGGCCGGTGCCGACATTGATCTTGAAGTCCTTCAGATGGAGCTTTTTGATGCGCGATCCGAGGATTTCGATCCACTGCTCTGGATATGCCCAGGGGAGGAAGTTGCCGACGTCGAAGTAGACACCGACCCACGGGGACTGTGCATAGTCAACAAACGCGCGCATCTCGAGCGGAGAGAGCAGGAACTTGTTCCAGACGTTTTCGATGCCGATATAAACCCCGGCATCGGCGGCGGATTTCGCGAGCTTCCGGACGTTTTCGACGGCGTTTTCGTAGACGACGTCGTAGCGGTTCTCGGGCGTGACGCGTCCGGGAACGACGAGCGCGGTATCGGCCCCCAGGACTGCCGCACCGTGGAGCATCCGTGCGCCGCGGTCGAGCGCCGTCTTCGTGACGGACGGGTCGGCGGAGCTGAGCGGCGCATTGCCGAACACCGAGGCGATGATGCTCTGGATACGCAGCCCGTAGTCTTCGGCGATCTTGCGATACTCGGCGAGCGCGCCGTCGGAGCACTGCAGTGAGATGTCGCCTTCTTCGGTGAAGATCAGCTCGATGCCGTCGTAACCGGCGTCGGCAGCCAGACGCATCCGCTCGGCGATGGGCATGTCTGCCGGGTACGCCCAGGCGTTGATGGCTTTTTTCATGAGAATCCTCCTTAACCGTATGGCTTGTAACCTACGAGGTTATCGTACCACAAAACGCACAAAAAAGCAAGAGGCAGTGCGGATTCCGAACAGCATTATTTCTGCGCGGAAAAAGATTATAATACAGGCTTTGTAATAGGAAAACACCTTGCAATTTTCCCGCGTCGGCGTT
>JAAZKA010000070.1 GCA_012800055.1 Clostridiales bacterium | reverse complement strand
CTCCCCGCCCCGAGCTACACCGCCCGCACCGTCTCCATCCTCACCGAACAGTACCCCGACGATACCTTCTGGTGGATTGTCGGGTCGGATATGCTGCTGATGATCCAGAACTGGGTCGACTCGGCGACGATCTTCCGCTGTGTGCGCATCGCCGCGCTGGCACGGCATGACGCAGACGCGGATAGCATTGCCGCCCACGCAGAGTACCTGCGGAAGGAACATCACGCGCGGGTCGATCTGATCGACGTGCCGCCTGTGGAGGTCAGCTCAACCGCCATCCGCGACGCGCTGCGAATGGGCATCTGTCCGCCGGAGCTGCCCGGGTGCGTCTATGACTACATCCGCGAGAGGGGACTTTATACATGATCGACCGGGACGCCGCGCTTGCGTATCTAAAAGAGCATCTGTCGGAGAAACGGCTGCGGCATTCTCTCGGCTGCGCGAAGACAGCGGCGAAGCTCGCGGTGAAATTTGGCGCGGACGTTGAGAAAGCATACGATACAGGTCTTTTGCACGACATCACACGCGAAATTTGTTATGAAGACCAGTTGAAAATCTGTGCCGAATACGGTATAATAGTAGCGGACGAAGAACGCGTGTCCGCCGCACTGCTGCATGCTCCGACGGGCGCCGCTATAGCAGACAAACTCTTCCACCCGGGCGCCGATGTCTGCTCAGCCATCCGCTGGCACACCGTCGCGAAGCCCGACATGACGCCGCTTGAGATGAGCGTGTGCCTGGCGGACTACATCGAGCCGACGCGCCACTTCAAGACCGTCGAGAAACTGCGCGAAACTGCCGCGCGCGACGTCTACCGGGCGCTGCTCGATGCGCTGAGCGGTACCATCATCCACATCGTCCGCGACGGCGAGCCGCTGTGTACGCAGACCGTCCGCGCGCGCAACTGGCTCCTGCAAACCGTGACCGGAAACCGAGGTGTAACATGAAGCAGTTTGACGATAATCGTAAGCCCAGGAAACCCAAAAACGATCCCCGCATCATCGACGACGAGATGCCCGCATCCGAGGTCTCCGAACCTTCGAACGCCGCGCCGCATCGTCCCGAACGCTACGGCTATCCTCCCGTAAAGCCTGCCGGAGCGCCGCTGTCCAAGGGTATGAAAATCTACCTTGCCGTCGCCGTGCCGGTGCTGGTGCTCATCCTCATCGCACTGGTGTATGTGCTGTTCTTTGTCAAGCCGCCGTCGGGGCCGTCCTCCGCGACGTCCACTCCGGCTTCAACCATGCCTGTGACCACGACACCGCCCGTGACGACGACACCGATAACGACGACGACCACAACGACCGAAGCGACAACCACAACAACTACGACTGCCCCCGCGACGACCACGACGACTGCGGCCACAACCACAGCGACGACCCAGGCGCTTTCGGAGGAGGAGAGGGTCCTTGCCGCGCTCGCGGAGATTGCCGAGGAGCCGAAGATATCCGCCAAGCCGCTCTCTTACGACGTCGACGTCTCCGGCTATAAGCAGAAGGACGGCGTGTACACAATCCTGATGGTCGGCCTTGACAACAGCAACAAGCGCACGGATACGATCATGATGCTGACGCTCGACTCGATCGAAAAGACGGTGTCGGTGATGAGCGTGCCGC
This sequence comes from Clostridiales bacterium, assembly GCA_012800055.1. GTDB lineage: Bacteria > Bacillota > Clostridia > Oscillospirales > QAMX01 > JAAZKA01. The sequence continues at coordinate 12,071 of JAAZKA010000070.1, read as the reverse complement.
GCGATCTGATGAGCACGTCGGCGTTCGGAAACCTCTCGAAGATCAACGCCGCCTATGCGCAGGGCATCGAGCGCACGATGATCGAAGTGACCAACGTCCTCGGCTACGCGGCCAACCGCTACATCGTTGTCAACTACGACGGCTTCGAGCGTCTCATCGACGCACTCGGCGGCATCGAGATCAACGTGTTCATGGATATGTACTATACCGATACCAAGGAAGGCCTGGTCATCGACCTCAAGGAGGGTCTTCAGACCCTCAACGGCGAAAAGGCGCTGCACTATGTCCGATACCGTTCGGGCTACGCCGCCGCCGATATCAAACGCATCGAGATTCAGCAGGAGTTCTATACTGCCATCATTGAGAAGCTCGCACGGCCCGAGACGGTCTTCAAAATCGCCGAGCTTGCCGACATCTTCTCCGACTGCGTCAAGACTGACCTCACCACCGGCGAGATCATCTGGCTCGCCACCCACTTTTACGACATGAAGGTCGGCCGCATCAAAACCGGTAAGGTTCCGACCCACTCCGTCACCATCGACGGCATCTCCTACGAGGCCGCCTATGAGGGCACGCTGCGCAAGCGTGTCAACAGCGGTTACAATCCGTATACCGAGGAGATCACAACGTTCGCGCTGACACTGCCCGACGAGACCGCACTCATCTCCGGTACGACGACAGCGTCCGGTACGGAAACCGGTACAGCAACCACCACGGCGACCACTACAGAGGCTGCTACGACAGCAACCACGACGGCACCCGTTACGACAACCGCCGCGACAACAACGACGGTCAGCACGCCGCCCGCGTGGCTGGGATAAAGCGCTGCGGAATCCCGATAAAAAGGAGCGCAAATGGCAAGACGAACATCCCGCGGATACAGAGTCTTTCTGTCCGTATGCGTGGGCATCATTCTTGTGACCTGCATCGGTGTGCTGCTGACGGTGCTGTTCATCCGAGAGCCTGCCGTACGTATGGCCGCGGCGACGTCCGGCGGTTCGACCATGCCGCCGGCGATCGAGCCGACCACCGAAGCCGGCCGCCGCGATAACTTCTTCACGCTGCTCATTGCCGGCACCGACTCCGACGGTTCCCGCACCGATACGATCCTGCTCACCGCGATGGACACTGCCGCCGGAACCGTCAGCATTATGAGCATCCCCCGCGACACCCGCGCATATATGGCAAACGGGAATGTCCACAAAATCAACGCCGCACACAACAAGGGCATCGACCGGATGCTGACCGAGATTGCCGCGACCGTTGGCTTCATCCCCGACCGCTACTGCATCATCGACTACAACGTCTTCAAGACGGTGGTCAACGCTCTGGGCGGCGTGACGGTGGACGTCCCGCAGGATATGGACTACTCCGATCCCACGCAGAATCTTGAGATCCACCTCAAAGCGGGCGAGCAGCTTCTCGACGGCGAGCGTGCGCTGTGGTTCATGCGCTACCGTTCAGGCTACCGCGACGCCGATCTCGGGCGCATCAGGGCACAGCAGACGCTGTTGAAGTCGCTTGCGAAGAAGGCGATGGGGCTGCAGTCTCTGAAGCTCTTGCCGAAGCTGCCGGCGATCCTGTCGGAGGTCGAAACCGACCTGACTGCGGGTGAGATGATTTGGCTCGCGATAAAGGTGCTCTCATTCAGCGCCGAGAACGTGACGATGGAGATACTGCCGGGCGAGGTGGTCGGCGCAGACTACGGCGCGGACGAGAGCAAGGTGCTCGCGGTCGTCAACGCGCGCTACAATCCCTATACCGAGCCGATCGGCAAACTGAACATACCATAGCGGCAAGCAGCGAATAAATACCCGATTCATGGGAGGAAACAGAATGGATTTACAGCAGAAAAACATCAGCCAGGAGGAAATCACCGCGATCGTGCGGGAGCTTTCCGAGAAACTTACGGACAAGGGCGCGCGGGCTCTGGAGGTCATCGACGTCCATGAGCAGACCACCCTCGCAGACCGCTTCATCATCTGCACCGGTACCTCGAACACCCACATCCGTACCCTCACGCAGGAGGTTGAGCGCGTCATGGAGGAGCAGTTCCACATGCGCCCGCACCACATCGAGGGCTACGACAATGCCCAGTGGGTGCTGTGCGACTATGTCTTCCTTGTCGTACACATCTTCCGTGCCGATGTCCGTGAGTTTTATTCATTGGAACGGCTGTGGAAGTAACCCGCTGAACCCATTCTCTATAACGGGATGATATCATCCCGCTTACAATATCAAATTATGTTCGGGACGTGACAAACTATGAAATATGACCCTTCCGCCATTGAGAACAAGTGGCAAAAAAAATGGGAGGACGCCGGGATCTATCAAGCGATAACCGGCTCGCCCAAACCCAAATACTACACCCTCGTTGAATTCCCCTACCCGTCCGGCCAGGGTCTGCACATCGGTCACCCGCGTCCGTACACCGCAATGGACATCATCTCGCGCAAGCGGCGCATGCAGGGTTATAATGTCCTGTTCCCCATCGGCTGGGACGCGTTCGGTCTGCCCACCGAGAACTACGCCATCAAGACCCGTACCCCGCCTGCCGTCGTAACGAAGAAGAACATCGCACGCTTCACCGAACAGTGCAAGGCGCTCGGCTTCTCATTTGATTGGTCGCGTGAGGTCGATACGACCGATCCGGACTATTATAAATGGACGCAGTGGATTTTCCTTAAGCTCTACGAAAAGGGTCTGGCGTATAAAAAGAAGATGGCGGTCAACTGGTGTACATCCTGCAAGATTGTGCTTGCCAACGAGGAAGTCGTCGACGGCCGCTGCGAACGCTGCGGCGGCGAGGTCGTGCATAAGGAAAAGAGCCAATGGATGCTCGGCATCACCAAATACGCCGGCCGCCTCATCGACGACCTCGACACCGTCGACTATATCGACCGCGTCGTGCTTGCTGAAAAGAACTGGATCGGCCGCTCGATCGGCGCGAATGTCGATTTCGGCACCACCCTCGGCGACCCGCTGCGTGTCTTCACCACACGTCCGGATACCCTCTTCGGCGTCACCTATATGGTCATGTCTCCCGAGCATCCGCTGATTAAAAAGTGGGCAGATCAGATTTCAAACATGGACGAGGTGCGCACCTATCAGGAAGCTGCCGCCAAGAAGTCCGACTTCGAGCGTACCGAGCTTGCCAAGGAAAAGACCGGTGTGAAGCTCACGGGCGTCGAGGCAATCAACCCGGTCAACGGCGTACAGATTCCGATCTTCATCTCCGACTACGTGCTGACCACCTACGGCACCGGCGCAATCATGGCGGTGCCCGGTCACGATACGCGCGACTGGGAGTTTGCCAGGAAGTTTAACCTCCCCATCCTCCAGGTCATCGCATCCAACGTCGGCGAGGTCGACGTCAATGAGGCTGCGTTCACCGACGTCGAGACCGGTACGCTCGTCAACTCCGGCTTCCTCACAGGGCTTTCGTGCGAGGATGCGCAGGAGAAGATCATCGCGTGGTTACAGGAAAAGGGGCTGGGCGAGAAGAAAGTCAACTACAAGCTGCGTGACTGGATATTCTCGCGTCAGCGCTACTGGGGTGAGCCGATCCCGATGATCTTCTGCCCGAAGTGCGGATGGGTGCCGCTCAAGGAGGAAGACCTGCCGCTGAAACTACCGGAGGTGCAGAGCTACGAGCCGACGGACACCGGCGAGTCTCCGCTGGCACATGTCCGCGACTGGGTGGAGGTCAAATGCCCCAAGTGCGGCGGCTACGCCGAGCGTGAGACCGATACGATGCCCAACTGGGCGGGCTCGTCGTGGTATTACCTGCGCTATATGGATCCGCATAACCATAACGCGCTTGCATCGAGGGAAGCGCTTGACTACTGGGGTCAGGTCGACTGGTACAACGGCGGTATGGAGCACGCGACGCTCCATCTGCTCTACTCGCGCTTCTGGCACAAGTTCCTCTACGACTGCGGCATCGTCCCCTACGCCGAACCTTACGCCAAGCGCACCAGTCATGGCATGATTCTCGGCGAGAACGGCGAGAAGATGTCGAAATCACGCAACAACGTCATCAACCCCGACGACGTGATTGCGGAGTTCGGTGCGGATACGCTGCGGCTGTATGAGATGTTCATCGGCGACTTCGAGAAAAGCGCGCCGTGGAGCGTACAGGCGGTGCGCGGCTGCCGGAGATTCCTCGACCGTGTATGGGCGCTGTCGGAAAAACTCGACGGCGCGAAGGAATACAGCACCGCCAACGTGACCGCGATGCATCGAACGATCAAGAAGGTCAGCGAGGACATCGAGGAGATGAAGTTCAATACCGCCATCGCCGCGATGATGACGCTCGTAAACCAGTTCTACGACAAGGGCTGCAACCGCGCGGAGTACGAAACATTCTTACGTCTGCTGTCACCGTTCGCGCCGCACATCGTCGAGGAGCTGTGGCATACCCTCGGCTATGCGGGCGAATATGCAAGCATCGTACAGTGGCCGGAGTGGGACGAGAGCAAGACCGTCGAGGCGACCATCGCGCAGGCGGTGCAGGTCAACGGTAAGGTAAAGACCGTCATCGAGCTGCCCGTAGACTGCGACGTCGAGACTGCAAAGACCGCCGCGCTCGCCGACGAGAAGGTCAAAGCCGCGCTCGAGGGCAAGACCATCGTCAAGTGGATTGTCGTACCGAATAAAATCGTCAACATTGTCGTAAAGTAAGAAACCGCCCCGGCGGTGGGGACTTCAGAAGTATGTCTTGCAAACCGCCGGGGTTTCCTGTAATATAACAGAATATCCGGTAAGGGAGACAGGAATTGAGGGAAGCCGTGTTTTTATGAAAACATCTGCGGAAATCGAATCTTTTGCCCACATCGCAGAGGAGGAACGCACGGTTCGGAATGATCGCCGAAGTCGGATTTGACGTACAGGACTTCACCTGTCGCCTGGTGCGGTCGATGTGAGAAAATTTGAACATTCAAGAAAAACCCCTTGACAAGTATGCGTGCATCGGTTATAATAAATTTTGCTACGCTGGTTCGAATATGTAAAAAACCGGGAGATCGGCGTGGCTGACAGCGCAGCCGGTTTGCGCGGAGGGAGGGAATGAATATGTCTGAAGTCCACCTGAAGGAAAACGAGTCCTTGGACAGCGCGCTTCGCCGCTTCAAGCGTTCGTGCGCAAAGGCGGGAGTGCTTTCCGAACTCCGCAAGCGTGAACATTACGAAAGCCCCAGTGTCAAACGCCGCAAGAAGTCGGAGGCCGCCAGAGCCAAGAAAAAGAAGTTCAAGTATTGATTTGCTTGAGAACAATAAGCGCCGGAGATGACTCTCCGGCGCTTTTTATCGCGCGGGAAGATGCGCGCCCGATCGCAGCCGCAGGAGCCCCGTACGGCGTCCGGAGCCGCCGGATGCGATGTGTATGTCGCCGTTCCGCCGCCGAGTCCGACGGCGGAACGACACGGGGCGCGCTCTGCGGGTTGTTCTGCGCAGTCGGTGTCCGTCATACCGCGCGGTTCGGGATGCTGCCGGTGGAAAAATATTTATAATAAACAAAAACATCCGTTTGAATTCATCTGAATTGTACATTCCTGCCGCTTGACAAAATTCGCGGCCGGTGGTATACTACAGCCACAGCGATGAGACGGAGATAAAACGGTCACGGCGCACACAGAGAGCGGGGTCAACGGCTGAAAGCCCTGCAGCGTATCGGATTGACAAATGGACCGTCGAGCGCGCGGCGAAAGATGCGTTCCTTTGTGCGGACAAATCGAGTATCCCGCGACGTTTGATGCGCGTTAAGCATCAGGGGTGTGTTGGCACTCCGTTAAGACGGTTATCCCTATTGAGGGAGCCGTGAAGCAAGGTGGCACCACGAGTGTATGCGCTCGTCCTTGTAGCAATACAAAGGACGGGCTTTTTGTATTGCTCCGACATCATTTTATTCGCCCGAATCAAAAAATGTGAAGGAGATGCCCCCATGAACAAGTACCGCGATTTCGAAAACTACATCAAGGAGTACCCCACCCGCGACGGCCGCTTCGGCCCCTACGGTGGCGCTTACCTCCCCCCCGAGCTCGTCCCCGCCTTTGAGGAGATCGACGAGGCCTACCGCACCATCTGTCACTCTGCACAGTTCATCTCCGAGCTGCGCAGGATCCGCAAGGAGTTCCAGGGCCGCCCCACTCCCGTCTACCACTGCGCACGGCTTTCAAACCTCCTCGGCAAGACCCAGATTTACCTCAAGCGTGAGGATCTGAACCACTCCGGCGCGCATAAACTCAACCACTGCATGGGCGAGGGTCTTCTGGCTCAGTTCATGGGCAAGAAGAAGCTCATCGCCGAGACCGGCGCCGGTCAGCACGGCGTTGCCCTCGCCACCGCAGCCGCCTACTTCGGGCTCGAGTGCGACATCTATATGGGCGAGGTCGACATCGCCAAGCAGGCACCCAACGTCTCCCGCATGAAAATCCTCGGCGCGCGCGTCATCCCTGTCTCCCATGGTCTCAAGACGCTCAAGGAAGCCGTCGATGCCGCGTTCGAGGGATACCTGAAGGAGTATAAGGACGCCATCTACTGCATCGGCTCCGCCGTCGGTCCGCACCCGTTCCCGCTGATGGTCCGCGACTTCCAGTATGTCGTCGGCGAGGAAGCCCGCGCCCAGTTCAAGGAGATGACCGGCCTGCTGCCCGACGCCATCACCGCGTGCGTCGGCGGCGGCTCCAACTCCATCGGTTTCTTCCTCCCGTTCATCGCCGACCCCGTCGAAATCTACGGCGTCGAACCGATGGGCCGCGGTTCCGGCGTCGGCGACAATGCCGCCACCATCACCTTCGGAAAGACCGGCATCCTTCACGGCTTCGAAAGCCTCCTCCTCCAGGACGACAAGGGCGAACCGCTGCCCGTCTATTCCGTCGCGTCCGGTCTCGACTACCCCGCCGTCGGCCCCGAGCACGCCTTCCTCCACGACTGCGGCCGCATCAAGTACGACTGCGTCACCGATGAGGACGCCATTGAAGCATTCTTCCTCCTGTCCCGCTATGAGGGCATCATCCCCGCCGTCGAAAGCGCCCACGCCGTTGCGTATGCCATCAAGGTCGCTCTTGAAAACCGCCATGACTCCATCCTCGCCAACCTCTCCGGCCGCGGCGATAAGGATATGGACTACGTCATCGAACACTACGGCTACGGCGATCAGTACCTCGAGAAATACGCGAAATAAGCCTGCGCACAAACTGCCCGGCGCGCATCCGTCAAAGGATATGCGCCGGGCTTCGTTTATCTTAAAGATCCGCGGGAGTTTGAGCTGAGGATACCGCTCTACAGCGTTCTATGCACTCGGCGGTATATATTTATCAAGTATCAAGGGGGTAAAATATTCGAACAGTGCGGAAAATGCTTGACAATCGCGGGGCATTGTGATATTATCATATGGTGTCATATTAGGGACAGCCGTGTGCGCGTCCCGTATGCACCATAACCCAGGGCGCAGATCGGGGAATCAGCATCCCGCGTCCGGGCTCTGGGCAATTTTATTTTATCGGAGGATTACCCCCATGCTGCTCAAAGAACAGAAAACCGCCATCATCGAATCCAACCGCATCCATGATACCGACACCGGCTCGCCCGAGGTTCAGATCGCCATCCTCTCCGAGCGCATCAACACCCTCACCGAGCATCTCAAAATCCACAAAAAGGATAGCCACTCCCGTACCGGTCTGTTCAAGATGATCGGCCAGCGCCGCAGGCTGCTCAACTACCTCCAGAAGATCGACATCGAGCGCTATCGTGCCATTGTCGCCAAGCTCGGTCTGCGCAAGTAAACGCGTGAAAGGTGAAGAGTGAAGAGTGAAAAGTTAAGGAATCCGCTGCGGCGGGGAATTTTATCCCCGCGGAATTAGAATTCCCCCGCAGTCCTTCACTCTTCACTTTTTCTCAATATGACCTCCCTCCGCCGCATCGTTTTAGTATTTGAAAGAATGCCTGACCTGTACTTTGGGCATCCTTTCAAGTGCTAAACGTGCGGCGAGAACAAAACTAAAGGAGTTTCAAGAACCGCATGAAACACATGGAATTTCCCAACCATCAGACCTTCTCGATGGAACTCTGCGGACGTACGCTGACCGTCGAGACCGGCAAGGTCGCGCAGCTTGCCAACGGCTCCGCCCTTGTCCGCTACGGCGATACCGTCGTACTCGTCACCGCCGTCATGTCCCAGACCCCCCGCGCCGGCATTGATTTCTTCCCGCTCTCCGTCGACTTCGAGGAGCGCCTCTACGCCGTCGGCCGTGTGCCCGGCTCCTGGACCCGCCGTGAGGGCCGTCCCTCAGAGCGCGCCATCCTCGCCTCCCGCCTCATCGACCGCCCCGTCCGCCCGCTGTTCCCCAAGGATATGCGCAACGATGTCGCCATCAACTGCACCGTCATGAGCGTCGACCACGACAACCTCCCTGAAACCATCGCTATGATCGGCACTTCCATCGCCATCTCCATCTCCGATATCCCGTGGAACGGCCCGATCTCAGGCATGATCGTCGGTCTCGTCGATGGGCAGTATGTCCTCAACCCCACCGCCGAGCAGCGCAAGGTCAGCGACATGAGCGTCACCGTCGCCTCCACCCGCGATAAGGTCGCCATGATCGAAGCCGGCGCCAACCAGGTGCCCGATGAAATCGTCCTCGAAGGCATCATGCTCGCCCATGAGGAGAACAAGAAAGTCATCGCCTTTATCGACCAGATCGTCGCAGCCGTCGGCAAGGAGAAGATCGCGTCCTACGCCGCCGCGCCCCATGATGACGTCCTCGCTGCGAAAATCCACGACTACGCCCTCGATGCCATGCGCGCCGCCGTCGATACCGACGACAAGACCGTCCGCGATGCCCGTATCGCCGAACTGACCGCCGACTGCAAAGCCCACTTCGCCGACGAGTACCCCGATGCCGATGCCCTCATCGGCGACTGCATCTATATGCTCGAGAAGTTCGTCGTCCGTGAGCTCCTGCTCGCCGGCAAACGAGTCGACGGCCGCGCGATGGACGAGGTCCGTCCGCTCTCCGCGCAGGTCGGCGTCCTCCCGCGTACCCATGGCTCCGGTCTCTTTACCCGCGGTCAGACCCAGGTGCTCACTGTTGTTACTCTCGGCACCATCAGCGACGTCCAGACCCTCGATACCATCTACGAAGAGGAAACCAAGCGCTACATGCACCACTACAACTTCCCGCCGTATTCCGTCGGTGAAGCTAAGCCCTCCCGAGGCCCCGGACGCCGTGAGATCGGCCACGGCGCTCTCGGTGAGCGTGCGCTCGATCCCGTCATCCCGTCGGAGAGCGAGTTCCCCTACTGCATCCGCCTGGTGTCCGAGGTGCTGTCGTCCAACGGTTCGACCTCCCAAGGCTCCGTCTGCGGTTCCACCCTCGCACTCATGGACGCCGGCGTGCCGATCAAGGCACCCGTTGCCGGTATCTCCTGCGGTCTGATTACCCACGGCGATCAGTGGCAGACCTTCACCGATATCCAGGGCATCGAAGACTTTTTCGGCGATATGGACTTCAAGGTCGCCGGTACCAAGAAGGGCATCACCGCCATCCAGATGGATCTCAAGATCGACGGCCTCACCCGCGAGATCATCGAGTCGGCATTCGCGCGTACCAAGAAGGCGCGCCTCGAAATCCTCGACGAGATCATCCTGCCGTGCATCGGCGCCCCGCGCGCGGAGCTGTCTCCCTATGCGCCTAAGATGATTTCCACCAAGATCGATCCCGAGAAGATCCGCGAGGTCATCGGGAAGGGCGGCTCGGTCATTCAGAAGATCACCGCTGAGACCGGCACCAAGATCGACATCGAGGACGACGGCTCCGTGTTCATCTCCGCGATGGACATCGAAGCCTGCCGCAAGGCGCTGCGCTGGGTGCTCGGCATTGCGCATGACCCCACCCCCGGCGATGTCTACTACGGCCGCGTCACCCGCATCATCCCCATCGGCGCGTTCGTCGAGCTGGCTCCCGGCAAGGAGGGTATGGTGCATATCTCCAAGCTCGAGAACCGCCGCGTCGGTAAGGTCGAAGATGTCGTCAACGTCGGCGATATGACCTGGGTCAAGGTCATGGAAATCGACGAAAAAGGCCGCATCAACCTCTCCCGCAAGGACGTCAAGGACGAGGAAAAGATCATCGAAAAGTAAGAAATCAGCTGCGAGGGCGGGTGTCATAAGCCCGTCCTCGTTTCTATATCGGTATTACAGCTTTCATATTGAGGGTGCTATGGAAAAGATCACGCTGAAAAACGGTCTGCGTTTTGTACTCGAATCCGTGCCCGGCGTCCGTTCGGCGTCGGCGGGCATCTGGGTCGCCAACGGTTCGCGCTATGAGTCTTCCTCGGAGGCAGGCGTTTCCCATTTTATCGAACACATGCTCTTCAAGGGTACATCCTCCCGCTCTGCCGCGAAAATCGCCGAGGAGATGGATCGTCTCGGCGGACAATTCAACGCTTACACCTCCCGCGAAAATACCACCTTCTATACCCGTACCCTCAACGTCCATCTCACCGATGCGATGGCCGTGTTGTCGGATATGTTCATGGACTCGCTGTTCCGCGACCGCGATATGGCACTGGAGAAGACCGTCATCTACGAAGAGATCGATATGTACGAGGATTCCCCCGAGGATTTGGTGATGGATAAGCTGGCGGAAGCCGCCTACGACGGCGCGCTCGGCCGCCCGATCATCGGCACCCGCGAGTCACTCGCCCCCATGACCGGACGCGATCTGCATGCTTATATGGACGCGCATTATGTACCCGAGAACACAATCGTCGCCGTCGCGGGCAATTACAGCGACCAGACGGTGCTGGAACTGATGGAGCTGTTCGAGAAACTGCCTAAAGCCCCCATGCCTGTCTGCCCGCCGGCAGCATACCGTCAGGGAGAGAACTTCACCGAGAAGCCCATCGAGCAGAATCATGTCGCCGTCGCGTTCCCCGGCATCACCTATACTGCGCCCGACCGCTTCGAGGCGCAGGTGTTCTCCAACATCCTCGGCGGCGGGATGAGCTCACGGCTGTTTCAGAAGGTACGCGAGGACGCCGGGCTGTGCTACTCGATCTACTCGTTTCTCAATACGTACAGCGACACCGGCATGTTCGGCGTGTATACGGCGCTGTCGCAGTCGACCCAGGCACGCGCGGAAGCTCTCATCCGCGAGGAGATCGACCGCTTTCTGCAGGATGGCCCGACCCAGGAAGAGCTTGACCGTACACGCGACCAGATCAAAACGAATTTACTAATGGGACTGGAAAGCACGATGACCCGTATGAACCGTCTGGCACAGGCGACACTGTTTCTCGGCGGTGCAAAGCCGCTGGAGGAGACCATTGTACGTTATGACGCTGTCACACGGGAAGGGGTCTTGGAAATCGCGCGGAAGCTATGTGGCTGCGGCAAAATGTCCCGCGCGGTAGTGGGGAAAGCGTAATTAGGAGGTATGGAAATCATGTGTGGACGTTATATCGCGCCGGAGGACCGCGCGGCTGCGGAAATCCTGGCGGCTATGCTCGGCGGCGGGCTCCAGACGTACAAGGGCAATACCAACGGACGCGAAACGCTGCCTTCGATGAAAGCGCCGGTGTATGTGATAAAGGACGGGATGCCCGTGGTGGTATCGCTGACATGGGGCTTCCGTCCGTCGGAGAAGCTGAATCTGATCTTCAATGTGCGCACGGAGACCGCTCTGATGAAGCCGCTGTTTCGTGACAGCCTGCTGAAACGCCGCTGCATCGTTCCGGCATTCGGATTCTTCGAGTGGAGCCGGATCCGGCAGCGGATGCTGTTCACCGCCGTGGATTGCAGCGTGCTGCTGCTCGCCGGCATCTACCAGAAGTACCCCGACTGCATACGGTTCTCGCTGCTGACGACCGAGCCGAATAAGAGCGTCGCGTCGGTTCACAACCGGATGCCGCTCGTCATCGCGCCGGAGAAGGTCGACGACTGGTTCGGCGGCGGTCAGGCGTGTATGGATATCCTGCGCGGCGTTCCTCCGGAACTCGAAAGCGTCCCTAAATAACGGGGACCAGATGAAACGGGCGTCAGGGGACGGGATGCGATTCCCGTTCTCCTG
>JAAZKA010000069.1 GCA_012800055.1 Clostridiales bacterium | reverse complement strand
TGGCGGCGAAGCGGCTGCGCATCGACGGTCTGCCCGCCGATCGGCCCAACGCTGCTGCGCTCGATTGGCTGCAGTTCCCGACTCTGTTCACCGCAAACAGGATATAAGGAGGTTATGACGATGAACCCTTCCCATATTCTATGGTACGACAAACCTGCATCTAATTGGAACGAAGCGCTGCCGTTGGGAAACGGACGCATCGGTGTGATGGTCTACGGCGGTACGGATACCGAACGGCTGTGTCTCAACGAAGATACGCTGTGGTCGGGCTATGCGCGGCATGTCGAGCAGCTCGGAGCGTATGCGGCGTACACCAAGGCGAAGGCGCTCGCCCACGCGGGGAAATACAGGGAAGCGGAGAAGATCCTCGAACAGGGTTTGACCGCGCTGCCGTCTCAGATGTACCTGCCGCTCGGAGACCTGACTCTGTATTTTCCTGCGGAAAAACATGGACTCTCACACGGTGATGTCACGAACTACCGTCGGGAGCTTGATCTGTCCACCGGCGTCTCGACCGTAACCTATAACGCGAACGACATCGACTACACCCGCACGCTGTTCGTCTCACATCCGGCGCAGGCGATGGTGCTTCGGCTGACCGCGTCGCAGCCGTCGTCGTTCACGGTACGCTTCACGTCACAGCTCCGCGTGACCATCCGGGCAGAAAAAGACACAATCACCGCCGACGGTCAGTGCCCGTCTACAACGATCGAGCGCGGATTGAACCAGGGCAAGGCTGTACAGGTCTATGAAGAAGACCCGGCACGGCAGGGCATCCGCTTCCGTACGCTTACTTCTGTCGATACCGACGGAACCGTCACGGCGGACGGCACCACGCTGACCGTCGATGACTATACAACCGCGACACTCATCCTCACCGTGCGCACGTCGTTCAACGGCTGGGACAAATTGCCGGTACCCGAAGGCCGTTCCTATATCGAACCGTGTGCGGACGATCTCAAAGCCGCACGGAAATCCGCGTATGAGATACTGCTCAGAGAACATATTACCGATCACCGCACGCTGTACGACCGCTGCGAGCTGACGTTACCGGGCGGCGATGAGGGGATGCTTCCAACCGATGTACGCCTTGTACGCCATGCGGAAGGGAATGCAGATCCCGCGCTCTATGCTCTTTTATTCCACTATGGACGCTATCTCACGATCGCCGCGTCGCGTGAAGGCACACAGGCGACGAATCTGCAGGGTATCTGGAACCCGCTGCTGATGCCGCCGTGGTCTTCAAACTATACGATCAACATCAATACGGAGATGAACTACTGGCCGACGCTGATGACGAATCTGACCGAATGCGCAGAGCCGCTCAACCGGCTGATCAAAGAGCTTTCCGTGAGCGGACGGCGCACCGCACGCGAATACTACGGCGCGGACGGGTTCTGCTCACATCACAACACCGACTTATGGCGTCTGTCGACGCCGGTCGGCAACGGACAGGAGGGCTGCTGCGTCTACGCGTACTGGCCGCTGTCTGCCGGATGGTTCATGCGCCACCTGTGGGAATACTGGGAGTATACCGGCAACCTCGCGTTCCTCAAGCACACCGCGTACCCGATTTTCGAGGACTGCTGCCGCTTCTATCTTGACGTATTGGACCGTGATACCTCGGGCAAGTTGGTCTTCTGCCCGTCAACCTCACCGGAGAACCGTTTCCGGCTGCCCGATGGTACGCCCAACGCCGTCGCAGAATCCGCGGCGATGACGGAGGCGATTATCCGTGACGTGTTCGGGATTACGCTTGCCGCGGCGGACATTCTCGGCAGGAATGACGCGCTGACTGCCAAGGTACGCGAGGCGCTGCCCGATGTGAAGCCTTACGATCTGACGGCGACCGGCGCGATTCGCGAGTGGAACGAAGATTTCCCGCAGACAGAACCGCATCACCGCCATCTGTCGCATCTGTACGGCAACCATCCCGGGCGTGAGATCGCATATGACACGCCGCTTGCGGATGCGGTACGGCAGACGCTCGAGGAGCGCGGCGACGCGGGTACGGGCTGGTCTCTCGGATGGAAGATCAACCATTGGGCCAGGCTGCGCGACGGCAACCGCGCGCTGAAGCTCATCGACATGCAGCTTTGTCCGACGGCGGCTGATGCGAAGTACCCGACCCCCGGCGGCAGCTATCCGAATCTGCTGGACGCACATCCGCCGTTCCAGATTGACGGCAACTTCGGCGCGACGGCCGGCATTGCGGAGATGCTGCTGCAGGGTACTGCCGATGCGCCCGTTGTACTCCCGGCACTCCCGGACGCGTGGCGTGACGGCGAGGTGCGCGGGCTGCGTATCCGGGGCGGAGCCGTGGTCGACATTGCATGGAAGGACGGAAATGTTACGAAGCTGGACATCAAATGTCTGTAACGGGAGGTTTTTGTTATGTTTACGCTCTATGGCGACGGCATCCACGACGACTATCCGGCGATTCAGGAACTCCTGGACCGTTGCGGCACGGTAACGCTGCCGTCACCGGAGGTCTGCTATACGATCAGCCGAACGTTGAAGCTGCACTCCGACACAGAGCTGCGGCTCGGCCGGTTCACACGCGTACGGCTCGCGGACGGTTCAAACTGCTGTATGCTGGAGAACGCAGAGCCTGAAGACTGGAACCGACGCATCGCGGTATCCGGCGGCGTGTGGGATATGAACCATAGGAAACAGTGGGCCAACCCGTACCACTTTCCGATGCCGAACGGTCTGACCGCACGACAGGAACAGGCGCGTGACGGTTACACCCGGGAACGGCTCTACTATCCCGGCTACTGCGGTCATGCTTTCCGATTTAACAGCATCCGGGAGCTGACGTTTTCCGACGTGACGATCGAGAATCCCGTCGTCTATGGTGCACAGTTTGCGTATATCGAGGACTTTCTGGTCGAGAACATCACGTTCGACTATACTGAAGGCAGTCCGAAGCTGTGGAACCTTGATGGCGTGCACTTTGAGGGCGGCTGCAAAAACGGCATCGTGCGCAATCTCCACGGCGCGTGCCACGATGATACGGTTGCCATCACTTCTGACGACGGCATCTACGGTGACATCGAGAACATCGTTGTGGACGGCATCTTTGGTGAAAACAGCCACTCTGCCGTACGTCTTCTTTCTGTGCAGCATCCGATCAAAAACATACGGATATCAAACGTATTCGGATCCTATTACACTTATGCGGTGATTATGAGCAAGTATTACGACGTCCCCGGCGCGGTCGGACGGATGGATAATATCCGGCTTGAGAACATCAACGCACGACTGTGCAAGGGAACCGTGGACGTCCCCGGCAACCACCGTCCTCTGATTGCCATCGGATCAGATGTTGAGATTACGAACCTCGTCATCAACGGTCTGTACCGTGACGAGACGTATAACCCGCTGCCCACCATCGGCATCGAGGAAGGCGGGCGCGTACGCGATCTGACCGTCACACATGCAGAACAGCACAACGGTACCGGATGTCCGATGCCGTTTCTCCGGGACGCGCAAGGTGTTGATAGTCTGACACTCACGCATATCCGCACGGGCGGCGACGTCCTCGTTGAGCGTCCTGCGGGAAAGGAGACCTTATGAATATCCTTCCAAAGATCGACATCCATGTCCACGCGGTGCCCTACGGCTTTCTGAACCGTCCGTCGGGTGAGACATACGCGACGCCTCAGCAGCTGCGGGTGATTTATGACCGGTATAACATTGAGCGCGGCAACCTGCTGCCCGACGGCATCTGCCCGGCTTGTGCGGACGACGTCTGCTCGATGCGCGAGGCGTACGAAATGGTGCGCGACTACCCCGAGACACTCGGATGGTGGTTCTGCTCCATCCAGCCGCGTATGGGGAGCAATCTCCCAGACACTGACCTGAGCTACTACCTCCTTCAGTACAAGGCGCACGGTGCGCGCGGGGTGGGGGAGATCACCGAGAACATGCCGTTTGACGATCCGCACATGCTCAACCTCTTTCACCACTGCGAGAAGTGCGATATGCCGGTGCTTTTCCACATCGGCGCATCCGGCGGCGGAGACTACGGCATCATCGACGACCCGGGCCTGCCGCGTCTGGAGAAGGTGCTTGGGATGTTCCCTCGTTTGAAATTTCTTGGGCACTCGCAGAAATTCTGGGCAGAAATCGGCGTCTGCGACCCGAAGGAACGCGGAAGCTACCCGACCGGCAAGGTCATTTCAGGACGCGTGCCGGAGTTGATGCGGAAATATCCGAATCTGTACGGCGATCTGTCGGCAGGATCGGGTTACAACGCGCTTGCCCGTGACCCGGAGTTCGCGTATACATTTCTCGAGGAGTTTCGGGATCGTCTGTTCTTCGGTACCGACATCTGCGCTCCGTCGAATATCGCGAGCGATATGCTGAAGCTCTCCGCGTTCCTGGACGACGCAATGACGCGCGGGAAGATATCCTATGCAGCGTACGAGAAGATCAGCCGGGGCAATGCGCTGGAACTGCTGGAACGTACATAAGTCGTTCTGCACGTGAATCGTATCAAAACATGTGCATATATGAGTTGACAAAGCCGCACAATCCGAGCATACTATCTGTATAAACCATCAGAAAAGGAGATATATTGACATGTTGAAATCCATGAAGGTCGATAAACTGGCAGTCGAGATTTACGAAAGCCGTGCCGCGATGGGTGCCGCTGCCGCGAAGGACGCCGCTGTCAAGCTCAAGAGCCTGCTCGCCGTGAAAGAAGAGCTGAACGTCATGTTCGCTGCCGCACCGTCGCAGAATGAGTTTATCGCGTCACTTGTTGCCGATCGGGACATCGACTGGACCCGCGTCAATGCGTTCCATATGGACGAGTACATCGGCTTGGATCCCGCCGCGCCGCAGGGTTTTGGCAATTTCCTTCGCGATCGCATCTTTGGTCTTGTCCCATTCAAGTCCGTCAATTACCTCAACGGCAACGCGGCTGACCCCGAAGCTGAGGCTGTCCGTTATGGCGACATTCTCAAAGCGCATCCGCTGGACATCGTGTTCATGGGTATCGGCGAAAACGGCCACATTGCGTTCAATGACCCGCCGGTCGCAAACTTCAAGGATACCAGCTATGTCAAGATTGTAGAGCTCGACGAGCGCTGCCGCCGTCAGCAGGTCAACGACGGCTGCTTCAAGGCCATCGACGAGGTACCAACCCACGCGCTGAGCGTCACCTGTCCGGGCCTGATGTCTGCAAAGACCGTCTTCTGCGTTGTCCCGGCGTCGACAAAAGCTGAGGCCGTCGAGCGCACACTGACTTGGGAGATTTCCGAGAAGTGTCCGGCGACCATCCTGCGCACTCACGACGATGCAAAGCTTTACCTCGACCCCGATTCCGCGAAGGGCGTACTGTAAAGATTAAAGACACGTTCTTGTTTCGTTCCCTTTTAAAAACGAATATACATGATGAAAGGTTTACCGATGGATACATGGATCGTGTTCATGGATATGGACAACACGCTGACAGATAAAAGTGAGATTGTGCCGGGAAATCTCGATGCGATTCTGAGAGCGCAGAGAGCAGGGCATAAGATCGTGCTCAACTCGGGAAGGTCGTACGGGTTTCTGCCGAAAAAAGTACTTGCAGAGGTGCCGTTTGACGCGGTAATCGCGGGCGGAGGCGCATATGTGCGGGTTGGAGATACCGTATTGCTCAATGAATATGTCCCCGAGGAGGTACTGCGGAAACTGTGCGACTACTTCGTGCGTACCGGTATCGCATGTTACTTCGAGGGCGTCGATGAGAGCTACTGCATCAATACCACGCGCGAGGGCTTCACCACCATCCACAGCTACGCGGATATCCACGGGATGACCTCGAAGATCACGATTATCTCGCTGCGGGAGCGTATGCTGCCGCCGGAAGGACTTGCGCTGATCGAGCAGTATTTTGTTTATATCCGGCACCCCAACTATTCGGAGGGCATCTTGAAAGGCTGCTCGAAGTCCGGTGGGATGCGCATATGTCTGGACTACTTCGGCATACCACGTGAGCGCTGTATGGCTATCGGGGACAGCGCCAATGACCTTGACATGCTCGATTATGCGGGACTGTCCGTCGCGGTTGCAAACTCAACCCCGGAGGTACTCGCGTGTGTCGACGCCGTGACCGAAAGCTGCACCGATGCCGGTGTCGCCCGCGCCATCGACCGCTTCATTCTGCGTCAATAATCTGATAAAAAAGGGGATTGCACTTATGCTCCTGACATTCACCGGTGCGTACGAATCTTTCCGCGCAGGCATTCTCGCACTTGCGGACACGCTCGGCATCACCGCCGCGTTTGACGGTACGGACGGTTTGGTTGTGGAAGTCCGTAAGGGATTGCGCGATAAGCTGACCGTAAAACTCAACAATTCCCGCGCGACGATCGCCTACGACAAACGCATCCACTTCTTCCGCGCACTGGGTTTGCTGGTCGAACAACTCAAAGCAGGCAGTACGCAGTTTTCCAAGACTGAGGACATCTACTTCCTGACAAACGGCCCGATGTTCGACGTATCGCAAGGCAATGCAGTCATCAACAATGAGAGCGTGAAGGAACTGCTGCGGCGAATGGCACTGATGGGACTGAACATGCTGATGCTCTACTGTGAGGACAGCTACAAGGTCCTGGAAGAGCTGTGGTTCGGCTATATGCGCGGCAAGTACACCGAGGAAAATCTACGCGCGCTCGATGACTACGCCGACCAATTCGGAATCGAGATGATTCCCTGCATCCAGACCCTCGCGCATCTGCCCGACACGCTGCGCTGGAGTGTGTACAAGGACATCAAAGAGGATAACGAGTGCCTGTTCGTTGGCGAGGAGAAGACCTATACTTTCATCCGCCATCTGCTCGAGGCGGCGTCTCGTCCGTTCCGCACCAAACGCATCCATATTGGTATGGATGAGGCGTGGCGGTTGGGATTGGGATCGTATCTAGAAAAACATGGGTTGGTGTCCAAAACTGAGATCATGCGCATCCACCTGGCACGCGTGATGGAGATCATCCGCGAGTTGGGTCTCAAGCCTATGATGTGGAGCGACATGTTTTTCCGCGCGATCGACCCGCAAGGTAAATACTACAATGAAACCCTTGAAATTCCCGAAGAGTCAGTGAACGCCGTGCCCGACGGGATGCAGCTTGTGTATTGGGACTACTATCACCATAAGGCGAGCGAGTACGACTGCTTCATCGAAAAACACCGAAAGTTTGGCGAGCCGATCTTTGCCGGCGGTATCTGGACCTGGCTCGGCTACGGCGCGAACTGGCCGAAGACGTTCAACACGTCATATCCCGCGCTGATGACCTGTAAGCGGAAAGGTGTGCGCGAGGTGTTCGTCACAATCTGGGGCGATAACGGGACCGAATGCAACATCTTCGCAAACCTCCCGGGGTTACAGTATTTCGCCGAGCACGGCTATAACGCTGATCCGTCCGAAGCCGAGATTGCTGCGCGCTTTAACTTCTGCTGCGGTGCTGATTGGAACGATTTTCTCCTTATGACCCGCATCGACAAAATTCCCTCCATTGAGAATAGTGTTGAGGAGCCATACAACTGCTCGAAGTTCCTGATGTGGCAGGATGTTCTGACCGGTCTGTTGGACAAGAACATCGAAGGGCTGCCGATTAATGCGCACTACGAGAAGCTCGCAGAGGAATTCAAGGATGCTATCGGACGTAACGGTGCATACGACAGACTTTTTGAGTACAACTACAACGTTGCGAACGTGCTGGCACTGAAGTCCGAGCTGGGGCTTCAGCTGACAAAAGCATACAGGGATGATGACAGAGACACACTCACGGAGCTGCTGACCCATACGCTGCCGGAGCTGACTGTACGCGTGAAGGCGCTGCGCAAGTGCCACAAAAAGCTGTGGTGGAAGACATACCAGCCGTTTGGCTGGGACATAATGGATCTGCGTTACGGCGGTCTGCTAATCCGGCTGCAGAGCACGTCGGAGCAGCTTACTGCGTACCTCGCCGGTGACCCCGATGCCCTTCGGGAACTGGAGGAACCTCGGCTTCCGTACAACGGTATCGAGGGAATCCCCCTCTACACCAACTATTACGGTGATCTCGTCTCGCCAAGCCGTACTGCACCAAAAGCGTAAATAGAATAAGCCCTCGTTTCTGATGAAATGAGGGCTTATTATTGATGTTGATTGCGGATGGGTACTATCCCGGTGAGCGCGTGGTCATCGCATATTTATATGTTCTTCTTACGTTCGAGATTTCTCTGTGCTGACAGCAGAAGCGCCTGTATATAGCCGACCGAGTACGCTGTCTCCGCGTAGCCGCCCTCGCCCTCCCGCAGCACCGGCGAATGGTCATAGATCATCGTACCGTCGTATCCTGCCTCGCAGAAAGTCTCTACCAGATTCAGCATGTCGCCGTAGCCGTCATTGAGAAATGTTTCGGTGAAGCGAGGAAGCGGGGCGTCGATGTTGCGCAGATGCGTGATGATCACACGTCCGTCATGGACAAACTCACGGATGGCGTCGGTGATATTGCGGAAACCGCCGCCCTCGAGCCAGCAGCCGCAGCAGAACTCCATCCCCAGCGGCGGCCGCCCGGTTGTCTTCGTGCGATACCGATCGGCGATTGCAAACGCACGGCGGTAGTCTTCCGCACTCGTAATCAGACATGCCACTCCCGCAATCATCGGCATCGGCGGATCGTTGGGATGCAATGCCAGCCGTACCCCCGTTTCCTCACACACCGGGATGATCCGCTTCATGTAGTAGTCGAATGTCTCCCACAGCTCATCCTTCGTATAGATCCGACCGCGTGTCATTTCACGTGACAGCAGGTCATTTTCATCGCAGTATCGCGTTTTGCACCCGCCGCGTGTTGTTGTGCTGCCGCTGCTCCAAACGAGATCGGCTTCCCAGGTGAAGGTCGTGTTATAAACTCCGAGCCGCGCGAGTGTCCGCAGCACCTCCGCCATCCCTTCGATGTCGCGGTCACGCTCTGGCGTCCCGAGGATGATATTTGCAGACTTCGCAAGCTTGTAGTCTCCGGCGTTGTAGAGCGTAATGCCGTGCCGTGCAAGTCCGTCGTGCAGCCTGGCAAGCTCGTCATATGCTGCTGTCAGACAGGATCTCTTC
>JAAZKA010000068.1 GCA_012800055.1 Clostridiales bacterium | reverse complement strand
GGTTCCTAAGGCTGAAGCTGTCAAGACTGAGGCTCCGAAGGCTGAAGCTGCCAAGACCGAGGTTCCTAAGGCTGAAGCTGTCAAGACTGAGGCTCCGAAGGCTGAAGCTGCCAAGACCGAGGTTCCTAAGGCTGAAGCTGTCAAGACTGAGGCTCCGAAGGCTGAAGCTGCTAAGACCGAGACTTCTAAAACCGAAGCTGTCAAGACCGAAGCTCCTAAGACCAAAGCTGCCAAGTCAAAGGCTGCTAAGACTAAGGCTGCCAAGGATGAAGCTGCAAAAACCAAAGCTTCCAAGACTGAGGCCACCAAGGCTGAGGCTTCTAAGGCCGATGCTTCTAAAGCAGAAGCTTCTAAGACCGAAGCTTCTAAGACCGAAGCTTCCAAGGCCGAGGCTCCTAAGGCTGACTCTCCTGCGAAGGCTGAGAAGCAGACGAAACGCACTTCCAGAAAATCGAAGGCCTCCGGGAAATCCGTTGACACGAAGGCTGAACCCGCAAAGACGGAACCCTCAAAGCCTGCTGCGAAGACGGAACCTGCAAAGCCTGCCGTGAAGACGGAACCCGCGAAGCCTGCCGTGAAGGCGGAACCTGCAAAGCCTGCCGCGAAGGCGGAACCTGCAAAGCCTGCCGCGAAGGCGGAACCTGCAAAGCCTGCCGCGAAGGCGGAACCTACGAAGCCTGCCGCAAAGGCGGAGCCTGCAAAGCCTGCCGCGAAGGCGGAACCTGCGAAGCCTGCCGCAAAGACGGAACCGAAGGATGAGAAGAACGCGACGGAGAATCCTCCGAAGCGTCAAGGCAGACCTTCGCGCAAGCCGGTGCCCTCTCAGGTCAAGCCGAATGCGAACCCCGAGAAGCCTGCGGCCGCAGCGGTACCGGCTGAGAAGCCTGCGGTATCCACAACCGCTGAAAAGTCCGTTCCGTCCGTACCGGCTGCACCTGCCGTACCGATCGAGAAACCCGCTGAGAATAAGGAGGAGACATGACCGCCTATGAGCTCTGCAAAGCGCGCAGAACTGTCCGGCGTTTCACGCAAACACCCGTCACGCGGGAGCTGCTGCTGAAGTATGTGGATGCAGCACGTGTGGCACCGTCCGGAGCAAACCTGCAGCCTTTGAAATACCACCTGGTAACCTCACCCGAGGAATGCGCGCAGCTCTTTCCGATGCTCGCGTGGGCAGGTTACCTGAAATCCGCCGGAACGCCGGAAGAGGGCGCGCGTCCGACTGCCTATATCGTTATGCTGCACGATACCGAAGCACGCGAGACCGGCGTCGAATATGACTGCGGAGCGGCAATGATGAGCATCCTGCTGTGCGCGCAGGAAGACGGGATCGGCACCTGCTGGCTCGGTTCCGTTGACCGTGAGCGCGTAGGAAAGCTGCTGAACCTGCCGGAAACGCTGCGTGTACTGCATATCATAGCGCTCGGCTATCCGGCCCAGGAAGCGCGCGAGGTTCCGATGGACGGTTCCGTCCGCTACTGGATCGACGAGGATCAGATGCTCAATGTACCGAAGCGATCGATGGAGGAAATCCTGTACTGACATGTTACGCCCGCTCCTGTGGATAACCACAGGAGCGGGCGTATGATTCTCATGGGAGGGTGTCATGCTTCATCCGCGGCATTCGTGCCTGACAGATTTGCGCGCGGGGCAATATGTCACAGCATCTTGAGGATCGCGGACTTCGGCTGTACGCCGACCGCCGTACGGACGGGCTTGCCGTCTTTCATAACGACGAGTGTCGGGATGCTCATCACGCGGAATTTTTCGGCGAGCGACGGCTCCTCATCGACGTTGATCTTGCCGACCTTGATATCGGTACGCTCGTCGGCGATCTGCTCGACGGTCGGTCCAAGCATCCGGCACGGCCCGCACCAAGGCGCCCAAAAGTCCAGCAGGACAGGAACGGTGCTCTCCAGAACCTCGGATTTAAAGTTGGCAGCGGTTATTTGAATACTCGGCATATGATGAATCTCCTTTGTTATGAAGTGGTTTCAGTATACACCCTTTTTATCGGGTTTTCCGTGACACAGTCACAGTTCACGCTTTAGAAAATCCTCAAGCAGATCGCACACGCTCTGGACGAGTTCCTGGCAGCGCTGCCCGGGTTCGGTGTAGCGGCATTTGAGCGTCTCGCAGTTGATATCCCCGAAGCGGTGCGTAAACTCCTCAGTGAACTCCGCGCAGCTCTGCTTGAAGCCGTCGGTCTCATGCGCGCAGGTCGTGATGCGCGTGTATCCGAGAACGGCGATGCATCCCGCCAGCGCGCCGCAGAGCTTCCCGCAGCCCATCCCCGCGCCGAAGCCTGCGATCAGGCGCTCGTCCCCGGGCTTCAGTCCCAGCTTATAGTGTTCGTTTGCCGCGAGCAGTACACTCTCCGCGCAGTTGCGGTTGCCGTCCATAAAGAGCGACCCGGCGATATCTCTGAGCATGATCAAAAACCTCCGATGACCCCTGCGCGTGCACTTGACAAACCCGCGCTTTTAGGGTATACTTTTCCTGTGCGTTTTATACGCCCATTTTTATGACGCGAAAGGAAACCATGTGCATGAGCAAAGAGAATATTCTGACAATGGAAGAAGAGCTGGATCCGGAAAAGGAACGCCGTAAACGCTGGTCGTCGTTCGTCGAGTGTGAGGCCGCCAACTTCTTCATCGACAACAAGATCGAGAAGATGACCATTGAGGACGGCAACGGCTCCAAGGCGAAGTTCTCCCGCACCAAGGACGGCACCATCAAGGTCGAATATACCTCCACAATGAACCTGTAACCCATCGGAAACTCTGACAGACGCGCGGCGGCTTTTCATCGTCACCGCGCGTTTTTATCCCATCCGTGTTTTCATAGATTATACCATAGTTTCCCGGAAAATGGAAGGGTGTATTCATAATTTTGTTTTTGGATCCTCCGTTGACAAGTCCTGCAGTACGGTTGACATAAAATAACTCGAGGGAGGTTCATCTGATGCGCAAATATGCCTATCACGGACGACCGATCACCTTCACAGTGGAGGTCTACCCGGATGTTATCCCCTGTCTCGGCGGAATCACGATGAAGCAGTTCTATCTCGACGCCGACGCCGCAGTTCAGGCGTGGCGAAAGCAGCTGGCGTTCGTGCCGGAGACGTTCGGAGATGCGATCCCGCCGCGTGAACCGACCGCCGCGCCGCTGTCATACGGGCACCTGGTGTGTCTGGGCTGTCCGCTGCGCTATCCCGAGGACGCCGAACCGAATGTCAGCCCGGCGGTCAGTTCGCTGGACGATGCGATCGCGCTGCTCAAAGACGCGCGCGGGATGGACTTCTCGAAGACCGCTATCTGGAAGCACTACGCTGCGATGTCAGATACCATCCGTGCTGCGTTCCCGCAAGCGCCAAAGTTTGCGGGACTTGGGATGGAAGGCCCGCTGACATCTGCTGCGCTGCTCAGGGGGCAGGACTTCTACCTCGACTTGCTGGATGAGCCGGAGAAATGCGCGGAGTATTTGAGTCTGATGACCGGGAGCATCGTGGAATATTTAAAGCAGACGCGGCGCGTGAACGGACAGCCGGAATACTCCGCGGGCGGGGTGGGACTGTGCGACGATCTGGCGAGCATGGTGCCGCCGTCGATGTGGGACACGCATGTCGTGCCGTTTTGGCGGCAGTATTACAGAAGCCTGACGTCGTCCAAAAACTGGTCTGTCCATTGCGAGGCGCTCTATCCGGCGCATCTGCCGTATCTGCGCAAGGCCGGGATCATACGCTATCAACCGTCGGTCTCGCCGCGTCTGACGCTTGAGAACGTCCGGGCGAACACGGACATCCCCTTCGACTGGCTGCTGTACGCCTACCGCATCACCGACATGACCGACGCGGAGATCGCCGCGTGGCAGGATGAGACACTCGCGGCGGGCGTGACATCGCTGCGTACGCAATTCGGACGTTTCGCCATAGAAGCCGGGAAACTTGACCGGATCTCCGCGTGGGTCAGCGCTGCCGAACGCTACCGCGTATCTGACTGACAAGGGGGATCTCATTATGCGTTACATCCGCTACCGGACCGACACGGGCGTCTATTACGGTGCCCTCCGCTCAGACGGCATCCACCGGCTCGCCGGGGACCTGTTCGAACGGTGTACGTCAGCCCTCGCGCTCGACCCGTTCCGCGAGACCGGAGTGCTCGACGACCCGTCGCATATCCGCATCCTGGCACCGTGCCGGCCTTCGAAGATTGTCGCGGTCGGGCGCAACTACCTCGACCACATCCGCGAGGGCGGCGGCGATGACTTTACTCCCGAACCCATTCTCTTTATCAAGCCCTCGACCTCCGTGATCGGACCGGAGGATCCGATTCATGCGCCGGAATTCGTCAAACGGCTCGACTACGAAGGCGAACTGGCAGTGGTTATCAGCAGAACCGCGAAGAACGTCCGCGCCTGTGACGCGAAGGAGTACATCCTCGGCTACACCTGTCTCAATGATGTGACGGCGCGCGACCTGCAGAATTCGGACGGTCAGTGGACACGCAGTAAGGGCATGGATACCTTCTGTCCGATCGGTCCGTGCATCAGCGACGAGTGCGATCCGCTGCGCGCAGGCATCCGTACCACGCTCAACGGCCGCGTCGTGCAGGAGTCGGACGCATCGTACCAGCACTGGAACGTCTACGCGCTGATCGAGTGCATCACGGCGGCGATGACGCTGCTGCCCGGCGACATCGTTACGACCGGGACGCCCGCCGGGATCGGGCCGATGGTTCCGGGCGACGTCGTCGAGGTCACCATTGAGGGAATCGGTACACTGCGCAACACCGTCGTTTGATCAAATAACCCCGCCTTCTTTGACGGAAAGCGGGGGTATCATTATACAACCCCGACGCCGAAGCATTTGAGCGTGATTGTGCTCTTTTCCTCGTTGATGAGCCGGACACGCATCACGGGGACGTCCGGGCGCGGGTTCGTCCACTCGTATGCGTAGACACTCACATAGCCTTCGGGTGACTCAAAGTGTGCGGTATCGCAGAAGTAGACGGCAGCGGCGCGGTAAGGGTCAGTCGGTACGTAGACCGGGCTTGGCTTGTTCGCGACAGCCTCACGGTCATCGTCGATGTCGGCAAACTCCACCTCGCTGCCGGGACGCATGTAGGTCGGGGACGAGCGGTACGCGCCGGTCATCTCCGGAAACCCGACGGGGATGCGCAGCGTCAGCCCGTCCGTATAGTCGACTGCGTAGGACGCGGGGCACATCGGCGCCGGGTCGAGAAAGAACCAGGTGTAAATGCGCCGTTCGGGAGGATTCTCGGCAGCATGGAAGAAGACCAGACGGTCGGCAAGCGCTTCGATATCGAACGTTTCGGCGGTGCCGAGGCCGTTGTCCGCGAAGATCATCGGCAGATCACCCTGCAGCGAGATATGCAGCTCCGGACGCACCGTAGCATACGCGGAAGGCGCAAGGCTCAGACTGCGCAGAGACATCCGTGAGCCGTCGAATTTCCGCTCTCCCATCATCGCCCGCAGCTCCGGCTGTACCGATTCCGCGCGCATAGCGAAGTCGTTGCGCATCGCGTCGGAGAAGTCCGTACGCCACAGCACCTCCGCCGAGAACGCCAGCTCATAGAACCAGCCGTTATAGCCTACTTCGTGCTCCGACGGAACGCACCATGTAGAGACCTCCCCGCCCAGCACGTTTCCGCTGCGGGAACGGATGGCCCAGTCTGCGATCGTCGAACCGGCGAAGTTGCCGAATATTTCTTTGAAACCTTTCTGCCCGAACTGTACCTCGGTGTCCGACGCGTACTTATAATACCAATCGAGCATCACTATATCCTTCGGGATATGGTCAATCGCCTCATGGGTCGCAGGCATCGAGTAGCGCCGGCCATAGCGGTCGATTCTTTCGGGGATCTCGACGCCGCCGGTCGGGATACCCTTGAAGCTCTCGAAGTTTTGCAGCTTCTCGCCCCACATCATCACGCCGATATTCTGCGCGTGGTAGAAATCGTAGAGTCGGTTGATATCGGACGCCAGCAGTTCGTGACCGCTCTTGCCTTTACACCGCGGGCACTCGCCCAAGATGCGCACCTCATCGTGGCCGATCGACACGCGCTGCGGTTTGATGACGTCGAGCACCTCCTGTGCACACTCTTCATAGAGTTTATAGCTCGCGTCGTTGCTCGGGCAGTAGGAGTCGGGCCACCTCTCATACGGACGCTCCGCGATTGAGCGGTCGGCAAGCGTCAGATAGTAGGCGTGCGACAGAGCCTGGATCTCCGGAATGATCTCCATACGCAGCAAACGGATGTGGTCGCAGAGTTTCTTCAGCTCGGGCTTGGTCAGGTAGCTCCCGCCCGCAAGCTCCACATGCGTCGAGTCCTTCCAGTACGCCTCGGACGCCTGCAGACCCTGCGGTCCGCCGGTATGCGCGTGCGCCTCGCGGCAGAACTTCGTCCATGCGTGGTTGACCTCCGGATGCGTGTCATACTGCATCCCGCCGCCGATCTCCAGGAAGACCGTGTTGTATTTGAGCCGCGCCAGAACGTTCAGGAAGCGCATGCACTCGTCGATGCCGTCGGACGGCGGGAGGTAGAGGTGTACGCCGCGGATGGGCATGTACGCGTGGTCGC
The DNA here is from genome assembly GCA_012800055.1 of Clostridiales bacterium. GTDB lineage: Bacteria > Bacillota > Clostridia > Oscillospirales > QAMX01 > JAAZKA01. Next base: position 3,689 of record JAAZKA010000068.1, on the reverse strand, counting down.
GGATGCAGCAGCGGGGCAGCTCATAGCCGTCGCCGGACTTCTTGATCAGAGACAGCAGCGTCCAAATACCGCGCGCCAGGGCTTCCTCCGAACCTCCGCGCAGCGATACGACCTCGTCGACGTTGAGGACATACTCCTCCTGCTTGGAAAGCCAGGTGTCAACATACAATAAGATCCCGGCGTCCTCATGAGGTGCACTCACCGCCGGCAGAGAAAGGCTGCGCGCAGCCGCGATGAACAGCTTCGTGCACGGCCCCTCGACCGTCAGCGCAGTCAGAGACATGCTGTCACCGCTGAAATAGATCTCGCGCGGTCTGGGGTAGAGTGTCATGTGCGCCCCCTCCTACTTTTGTCTTCTTTGAGTATAACACATCGGCACCAAAAAGTCCAGAGGCTGAAGGACAAACGATGTTGAATTTTGAGAATTTTTCTCAAAAATCGCCCTTGACAAGAAAGAATAGATGTGATATACTAACTCTACCTGTGTGGAGGTTCTTTTTTTATGCGCTGAAAACCGCCACTGCAGGGAGCCTGGGGGCGGCACTTATATCCACCGACCCACTATCATCAGGAGGCGATAACCGTGAGAACCAAGATTACCCTTTCCTGCACCGAGTGCAAGCAGCGCAACTACGACACCTTCAAGGATAAGAAGAATACTCCCGATCGCATCGAACTGTCGAAGTATTGCCGCTTCTGCCGCAAGCATACCGTCCACAGAGAGACGAAGTAACGAAAGGAGTTCGCGATGAAGGACGACAAGACCGTCGATACCAAAAAGGCCGAAAACCTTGAGGTGAAAGACGCGCAGGGCGTCGCCGCTCCGGCGAAAAAGGCCGACAAGTCCGCGGCTCCGAAGAAAAAGAGCTTCATGGATGGCCTGCGGCGCATCGGTAAAAACATAGCCAAATGGGGCCGCGACCTCAAAGGCGAGCTCAAAAAGATCGTATGGCCGAGCTGGAAGACTACACGCAACAATACGATCGTTGTCCTTTCGGTCATCGCCGTCGCCGGCGTCGTGATCTGGCTGCTGGACATGTTCTTCGAGAACATCATCCTCAAAGGCCTTCTCGCGCTCGTGACAGGTTTTTAATCGAAGGGACGCAGAATGATCCGCGCGCGCGGAAGAAGGGATATCCGAGATGACCGAAGAACCTCGCTGGTACGTGGCGCATACGTATTCGGGATATGAGAATAAGGTCGCGTCGTCGATCGAAAAAGCCGTTGAGAACCGCAGACTGCAGGATCTGATCTTTGCGGTCAGTGTCCCGACGGAAAAAGTGACCGAGTACAAGGATGAAAAGCCCGTCGAGGTGGAACGCAAGATCTTCCCCGGCTATGTGCTCGTGAAAATGATCATGACGGATGACTCATGGCACGTCGTGCGCAATACGCGCGGGTGTACGGGGTTCGTCGGACCCGGCTCCAAACCCGTTCCCCTGACAGATTCTGAGGTCGCCGCACTGGGCATCGAACGCCGCGAGATCATCAACGTGGATTTCGCCGTCGGCGACAACGTCCGCATTACAGCCGGACCGCTCGCCAACTTCGTCGGCATCGTCGACGAGCTGGACACCGAGCATAACCGTGTGCGCGTGACCGTCTCGATGTTCGGCCGTGAAACACCCGTCGAGCTGGAGCTTGGACAGGTGTCAAGTGTCGACTTCTAAAACGGGCGCCGCACTCCCCTTTCCCCCAGTGGGAGGATACCGTACGCGGTATCCGTAAAACCACAATATTTTTGGAGGTGCTATTTTCATGGCACAAAAAGTCGTAGGCATGGTAAAACTGCAAATTCCTGCCGGCAAAGCTACTCCCGCCCCGCCGATCGGCTCCGTCCTCGGACCGTTCGGCATCAACCTCATGGGCTTCACCAAAGAGTTCAACGAAAAGACACGCGCAGATATGGGAATGATCATCCCGACGGTCATCACAATCTACGCCGACCGTTCGTTCTCGTTTATCCTGAAGACCCCGCCCGCACCGTTCCTCATCAAGAAGGCCTGCGGAATCGACTCCGCTTCCGCCACGCCCAACACGGTGAAGGTCGCGCAGCTCTCCAAGGAAGACTGCCGCAAGATCGCAGAACAGAAGATGGCCGACCTGAACGCCGCGTCGGTCGAAGCTGCCATGAGCATGATCGCGGGTACCGCGCGCTCGATGGGCATCACGGTGGAGGAGTAAGAATATGTTTAGAGGTAAGAAATATCAGGACAGCGCAAAGCTCATAGACCGCACCAAACTCTATGACCCCGCCGAGGCGATGGATACCGTCCTCAAGACCGCCAAGGCCAAGTTCGACGAAACCATCGAAGTACATGTCCGTCTGGGCGTTGACTCCCGCCACGCCGACCAGCAGGTCCGCGGCGCGATCGTCCTCCCCAACGGTACCGGCAAAGAGGTTCGCGTACTTGTCTTCACAAAGGATGACCGCGTTGAGGCAGCCCGGGAAGCCGGCGCTGAATATGTAGGTGCGATGGATCTCGTCGAGAAGATCCAGAAGGAAAACTGGTTTGAATTCGATGTCGTTATCGCGTCGCCTGACATGATGGGCATCGTCGGTCGTCTGGGTCGTGTGCTCGGCCCGAAGGGCCTCATGCCGAACCCGAAAGCCGGTACCGTCACTCCTGACGTTGCCCGCGCCGTCAAAGAAGCCAAGGCCGGTAAGATTGAGTACCGTCTGGATAAAACCAACATCATCCACTGCCCCATCGGCAAAGCCAGCTTCGGTACCGAGAAGCTCACCGAGAACTTCAACACCCTTCTCGGCGCGATCATCAAGGCCAAGCCCGCCTCCGCCAAGGGTCAGTATATCCGCTCCTGCGTCATCGCCTCGACGATGGGCCCCGGCATCAAAATCAGCCCCGCGCGCATCGAAGCCTGATTCCGTATAACACAAAGCTCCACTTCCGATATCGGAAGTGGAGCTTTTTTGTTACCTGTCCGCAAAGTCCGCGAGCGTCTGACCGTCCAATCGGTAGCGTGTCCAGCCGTCCTGCGGCACTGCGCCCAGGGATTTGTAAAACGCGATGCTCGGCGCGTTCCAGTCCAGGCAGCTCCACTCCAGTCGTCCCAGACCTTCGTCGCGGCAGATTCCCGCCAGCGCCTTCAACAGTGCGCGGCCGCAGCCCTTATGCCGCGCCGTCGGACAGACGTATAAGTCCTCCAGATAAATGCCCGCGCGCCCGAGAAACGTCGAGAAGCTGTAAAAGTACAGCGCGTAGCCGACGACCGCGCCGTCCTCCTCCGCGAGCAGTACCCGCGCGGTCTGCTTCTCGAATATCCACTCGTGCAGCATTTCCTCCGTCGCCACAACCTCGTGCTCGAGCTGCTCATAAACCGCAAGCTCTATAATCAGCCGCAGAATCTCGCCCTCATCCCCCGGTACCGCCTGTCGGATTGTATATGCCGCCATATGCTGCTCCTCCGTTTGCTCGTCCGTGTCCCGGATGTCCCCGACAGTATACCATAAAACAACGCTTCCCGCAAGTCCCGGGATTCTCGGAGCTGCGCGTTATTTGTAACATTTCCTTCTTTATGCTTATGTTGTTGTCCGCTGTGTTGTGGAAATTATGGCTCTTAATATGTATGACTAATGGTCTTGTCTAACATCCGAACATATGATATACTGATGTTGGAGTAGATAAAAATGTCAGGAAAAATAGTGGAAAAAGATCCGGCAATAAAGG
>JAAZKA010000067.1 GCA_012800055.1 Clostridiales bacterium | reverse complement strand
GCTGTTCGCCAATCCGCTCGCTACCCCCGATACTCTCGGCGTCGCGTCCGGCGCGAGCCTCGGCGCCGTTGTCGGACTCTTCCTCGGCGTCAGCCTGATTTCCGTCCAGCTCCTCGCGCTCGCCGGAGGCCTGCTCGCCGTCGCTCTCACGATCCTCGTCAGCCGCGGCGGACGCTCGCGCGGCATCATCACGATGGTTCTCTCCGGTATGATCCTCGGCTCCCTGTTCTCCGCACTCATCTCCCTGTTCAAATATGTCGCCGACCCCGAGTCCCAGCTCCCGTCAATCACCTACTGGCTGATGGGCAGCCTCAACACCGCGAGCTACAAAAACCTTATCCTCGGCGCGCCGTTTCTCATCGCCGGAATCCTGATGCTCGCGCTGCTGCGCTGGCGGCTCAACATCCTTCCGCTGTCGGAGGATGAGGCGCGCGCGACCGGCACGAACCTGCCGTTGCTGCGCGGGCTGACCGTCGTCTCCGCGACGATGATCACCGCGTCGGCGGTTTCGATGTGCGGACAGGTCGGCTGGGTCGGGCTGCTGATCCCGCACATCTGCCGGATGCTCTGGGGTGCCGACAACCGCCGGCTGATTCCCGCGTCTGTGTCGCTCGGCGCGGTGTTCATGGTCATCGTCGATACGCTTGCGCGGACACTCACCGCCGCCGAGCTGCCCGTGTCCATCCTGACGGCGGTCATCGGCGCGCCGGTGTTCATCGCGCTGCTGCGGAAAACCGGCGGCTGGCAGCTTTGAGAAGGAGGGATCGCATGACATTTGCGGTGGAAAACGGCGTCTTCGCCTACGGCGGCGGCCGACGTGTACTCGACGGGATCTCATTCTCAGTCAGCGCGGGAGAGCTGCTGGCGATCCTCGGACCCAACGGTGCGGGAAAAACAACGCTGCTGCGCTGCATGATGGGCTTCCTCAAATGGCGCGCCGGACGCAGTACGCTCGACGGACGTGACATCCGCACGTACACGCCCGACAGACTGTGGCGAAGAATGGCGTATGTCCCGCAGGCGAGGAAGGCGGCGGTATCCTTCACCGTCGGCGAGCTGGTGCTTCTCGGACGCGGCAGCCGGTTCTCCCTGTTCAGCCAGCCGTCACGCGAGGATGTGCGCAAAGCCGAGGAGGCACTCGACAGGCTGCGGCTTTCGCATCTGGCGGGGAGGAAGTGTGCGGAGCTGTCCGGAGGCGAGCTGCAGATGGCGCTCATCGCACGCGCCCTTGCCGCCGAACCGGAACTTCTGATCCTCGATGAGCCGGAGAGCAACCTCGACTTCCGCAACCAGCTTGTGGTGCTCGACACGATGACGGAACTGGCCCGGGACGGCGTGACGTGCATCTTCAACACCCACTATCCCGCGCACGCGCTGAGGATGGCGGGGAGATCCCTGCTCCTGCGCGGCGACGGCCGTGCGGAGTGCGGCGACTCGCGCGACATCATCACCGAGCGCAGTCTGCGCGAGGCGTTCGGCGTCGAGGCGGTGATCGGCGAGGTGGAGACGCCCCATAACATCTACTACGACGTGCTGCCCATCCGTGCAGCGGAGCCGGCATCTGCGTCAGAAATACAGCCGAAAAAACAGAAGGAGGAATCGACCATGGAAACACGCATCGCAATCATCGGCATCATCGTGGAGGACCGTACGGCAGCAGAGAAAATCAACGAGCTTCTGCACGAGCATGCCTCGTACGTCGTCGGACGAATGGGAATGCCGTACCCGAAGAAAGATATCTCCATCATCAGCGTGATCGTCGACGCGCCGGAGGACGTGATTGCAAAGCTGTCCGGAAAGCTCGGCATGCTGCACGGCGTCAGCATCAAAACCACCTACTCCCGGCATTGATATCGCTCCTGATTGCATCTCATGGAGTTCAGCGCATTCCCGATCCACACATTTCGATCCGTTCCTACGGATAAGGAGGTCTATCCCATGAAAAAAGCTCTTGCAGTCATTCTCACTCTGGCATTCCTGCTCTCGCTCGCGGGCTGTGCAGGTACCCGGAGCACACCCACAACCGCAGCACACACAACGATCGCCGCAGCTACCACTGTCGCAGCAACGACCACTGCCGCGGCAACGACCGCTGCTGCCACCACGACCGCTTCCGCAACCACCACTACAACGACCGCCGCAACAACGACCGCTGCTGCAACGACCGCTGCGACCACTGCCGCGACCACTGCCGCGGCAAATGAAATATCCGATACCATAACGATCGTCGACCACAACGGCGATACCGTGACGCTGCCGCGTGAGATCAACCGCGTGGTGGTGTGCGACATCTACCCGCTGCCGTCCGTACTGACACTGTTTCTCGGCTCGGCGGAGAAGATTGTCGGCATCCATCCCGTCAGCATGACCGCCGCGCAGAGCGGACTGCTCGGCGAGCTGTACCCCGAAATCCTGGGCGCCGACACATCGTTCATGAAAGGCACCGACCTCAACCTCGAGGAGCTTTTGAAGCTCAAGCCCGATGTCGTGTTCTACAGCAGCAGCTCCACCGCGCTGGGCACTGCGCTGAAGAACGCCGGCATCAGCGCCGTGGGCGTCTCTGCGACGAAGTGGAAGTTTGATATTCTCGAAACCTACAGCCAGTGGATCGCGCTGCTGTCGGAGATCTTCCCGGGCCATGACGTCGCGCAGAAGGTGACCGGCTGGTCTGAGGATATCCTGGAGCTGGTGAGCGCGCGTACGGCGGACATCCCCGAGGAGGAGCGCGCGAAGATTCTGTTCCTCTACAAGTACGACGAGACGACGATGATCACATCCGGCAAGCGCTTCTTCGGTCAGTATTGGTGCGAGGCCGTCGGCGGCATCAACGTTGCGGAAGAGGTTGAGCTGGAGAAGTCCACCGCTGTTATCGGCATGGAGCAGGTGTACGCCTGGAACCCCGAGGTCATCTTCATCACGAACTTCACGCCCACCGTGCCTGACGCGCTTTATAAGAACGCGATCGGTACGGACGACTGGAGCAAGGTCGACGCGGTCGAGAACAAGCGCGTGTACAAGATGCCGCTGGGCAGCTACCGCACCTTCACGCCCGGACCGGATACCCCCATCACACTGCTGTGGATGGCCATTCAGGTTTACCCGGAGCTGTTTGAGGATATCGACCTCAACGAGCGCGTCCGGGCGTACTATCAGGACCTCTACGGCGTCACGCTGACGGATGACCAGATCACCCGGATGTTCGACCCGTCGCCCGACGCCGCGAAATCCGCCGTGTAATCACAGGGTGCACGCCCCGGAGATTGTGATATAACGGAAAACCTCCCGGTTTTTTGCCCGGGAGGTTCTCCGTATCCGCCGGAGCGCGCGCTGCGAAAAGCGATGCGCAGAAAAATTTTTGAGCAAACGGGGACAAACCCCTTGCAATTTTCGCTTGTGTGTGTTACAATGTATTATACTATGCGTTTATGACATTCAGGGGGCAAAAGATTCATGGAAACTCTCACCATCATCCTCACGGTCGTACAAGTTGTCCTGGCAGTCGCCATCATCATACTGGTGCTTTTGCAGCAGGGGAAGTCGGCCGGACTGTCGGGCGCGATTTCCGGCGGCGCGGAAACTTTCTTCGGCAAAAATAAAGGCCGCAGCATCGACGGACTGCTTCGCAAGCTCACCATCATCGGCGCGTCCGGTCTGGCGCTGACGACGCTGCTGCTCATCCTCGTTCAGTAAGCCGGCTGCTCGATGAACAACGCCGCTTCTGCTGCAGGCTCCCTTTTTTGGGGATACATGCGCATAAGCGGCGTTGTTGTACCGAAGGGATCTGCTGTCATATGCCTTCGGTGTAGACATTGTCCAGACCGTGGGAGTCAAACTCATCGAGGTATTCCCCGATGCGTCCCAGCAGTTCGTCATTCTGCGCGCCGTCGACGTCCTGACCGTCGAGGTCGCGCCGGGCAAGCTCCTCCGCGAGCACGTCGAACAGCGTCGCGTCCTCATAATCCAGCAGCTTGTCCATAATTCCGCCGTCCATGTACTCGTCGGACGGGTACACCTCGCCGTCCACGATGTGCGACAGCGGTCCCATCCCGACCAGCGGGCAGTAGGCGAACAGACTGCGCGTCACGCGGTCATATTCGCGCGCTTCCTTCGAGTCCGGGTTCGGCATCCCCAGCACCACATTGCCGATGAAGGCAAGATCCAGGAGTTTGCGGAAATCGTTTTGTGAAATGTCTATATACATGTCTGAAGCACGCGTCCTTTATCCGTTCGTATGGTGCGACCTGTTGCGTTTCCTATTGTATCCCAAAATCGTGCATTTGTCAAGAGATTCGCGCGGATGTTTGCACCGGAATGGAACTTCATCCGCCCGCCATCATCCATCTTTGGTATACGGGAGGGAATCCGTATGAGCTATACCATCCTCATCGGCGGCTACAACCAGTCGCGCTTCGGCGGTATCCAGGAGCTGACGCTGCGCAATGACGGAACGCTCGCGGGCATCACGGCGCTCAACGGTATCATGAACCCCAGTTACCTCGCGTGGCTGCCCGAGACGCGCCGGCTGTTCTCCGTCGGCGAAAACCAGGGCGGCGCCGAGCTTGCTCTCATGGAGTACGAGGGCGCCTGCACCACCGTCCTCAGCCGCGCGCCCTTCGACGGCAAGAACGTCTGCCACGTCGGCGTCACGCCCGACGGCTCCCTCTGCGGCGGCGCGTGCTATACAAGCGGCGACGTCACGATCTGGTCCGTCGGTGCGCGCGGGTTTATCCGCGAGGTCTTTCATAAGAATTACAACCGCAACGGCGCCGTTGCCCATCCCCACTGCATGCTTCCCTCTCCCGATGGCCGCTTCTTCTTCCTCGTCGACCTCGGCCGCGACTGTATCGATACCTTTGACTGCACCGGTGCGCTGCCCGCGGAGAAAACCCGGCTGACGCTCCGCGAGGGCGACGGTCCCCGGCAGCTTCTCTTTCACCCGACCCTTCCCGTCGCGTGGCTCATGACGGAATACTCGAACGTTGTCTATACGCTCGGGTACGACGACGGCGGCTTCACCGTGCTGCAGCGGCTGTCGACACTGCCGGAGGAGTATCGCGAGACGACCTACGGCGCCTCTCTTGCGTATAGCCCGCATGCCGGTGTCCTCTACGCTTCCAACCGCGGGATGGAGAGCATCGCATGCTACCACGTCGCGCAGGACGGGCTGCTTACGCCGTTCGGGATCGTGTCCTGCGGCGGAAGCTGGCCGCGCCACGTCGCCGTCACGCGCGACGGAAACTTCCTGCTCGTGTGCAATGAGCATACGTCGGCGCTGACCGTGCTGCCGATCGACGCGGCCGGTGTGCCGGGAGACCCTGTCGCGTCGGTTTCGCACAAGCGCTGTTCCTTCGCCGTGGAAATATAGACGGCACATATTCCGCATCCACGCCCATTACCGTAAAAGGAGATACCCATGCCACCGAAAAAAAACACCTACGGCAACGAATCCATCACTTCGCTCAAGGGCGCCGACCGCGTGCGCAAGCGTCCGGGCGTTATCTTCGGCTCCGACGGTCTCAGCGGCTGTCAGCATGCCATGTTCGAAATCCTTTCCAACGCCATCGACGAAGCCCGCGAGGGCTACGGCAGCCGCGTCATCGTCACGCGCCACGCCGACGACTCCATCGAGATCGAGGACTTCGGCCGCGGCGTCCCCGTCGACTGGAACCCCCGCGAAAACCGATACAACTGGGAGCTTGTCTACTGCGAGCTGTACGCCGGCGGAAAATATGACAACGAAGGCTCCGGCAGCTATGAATTCTCCCTCGGACTCAACGGTCTGGGTGCCTGCGCCACGCAGTACGCGTCGGAGTATATGGAGGTCACCAGCCGCCGCGACGGGTTCCGCTATGATCTGCGCTTTGAGAAGGGTGCGCTTGTCGGCGAGATGAAGAAATCCCCCGTCGACCGCAAGCAGACCGGCACTCACTACCGCTTCCGTCCCGATCTCGAGGTTTTCAACGACATCCGCATCCCCGACGAACACTACCGCGACGTCCTCAAGAAGCAGGCCGTCGTCAACGCGGGTCTGACCTTCGTCTACCGCAATGAGATCGCCGACGGGAAATATGATACCGTCGAGTTCCGCTATGAGCACGGCATCACCGACTATGTGACGGAGATTGCGGGCGAGGAGCCGCTGACTGCCGTACAGAGCTGGAGCACCGAGCGGCGCGGGAAGGACCGTCCGGACAAGCCGGAGTACACGGTCAAGCTCGAGGCGGCGGTGTGCTTCTCGCGGACGGTGAGCTTACAACAGTATTTCCACAACTCATCGTGGCTGGAGTACGGCGGGGCGCCGGCACTCGCGGTCAAGAGCGCGTTCCTGTCCGCCATCGACGGCTGGCTGCGCGCCAACAACCGTTACAACAAGTCCGAAAACCGCGTCGGCGCGCAGGACATCTTCGACTGCCTGTGCATCGTGACGTCTGGGTTTTCGACCTACACGTCCTACGAAAACCAGACCAAGAAGGCCATCACCAACCGCTTCATTCAGGAGGCGATGACCGAATTCCTGCGCGAGCGGCTCGAGGTTTACTTCATCGAGAACCGTGCCGACGCCGAGAAGATCGGCGAGCAGGTGCTCATCAACAAGCGCGCAAGAGAACAGGCGGAGAATGCGCGCGCGAACCTCAAGAAGAAGCTCGTCGGCGCGGTGGATCTGCAGAACCGCGTGGATAAGTTCGTCGACTGCCGCACACGCGACACAACCAGGCGCGAGCTGTATATCGTGGAGGGCGACTCGGCTCTCGGCTCGGTGAAAATGGGACGCGACGCGGAGTTCCAGGCGATCATGCCGGTACGCGGAAAGATTTTCAACTGTCTGAAGGCGGAGTTCCCGCGCATCTTCAAAAGCGAGATCATCACCGACCTGATTCGGGTTTTGGGCTGCGGCGTGGAGGGATCGAAGTATACGCGCGAGCTGCCGGCATTCTCGCTCGACACGCTCAACTGGGCGAAAGTGGTCATCTGTACCGACGCCGACGTCGACGGCTACCACATCCGCACGCTGATCCTTGCGATGCTCTATAAGCTGACGCCGGAGCTGATCAAGCGCGGGTATGTCTACATCGCCGAAAGCCCGCTCTACGAGATCAACACAAAGGATGACACGTACTTTGCGTACAACGAGCAGGAGCGTCAGGAGATCGTGAAAAAGCTGGAGAACACAAAGCATACGATCGCGCGGTCGAAAGGTCTGGGCGAGAACGAGCCGGAGATGATGTGGCAGACGACGATGAATCCCGCGACGCGCCGCCTCATCCGCGTGATGCCCGAGGACGCCGCACGCACCCTCGAGACGTTCGACCTGTTCCTGGGCGAGAATCTTCCGGGACGCAAGGAGTACATCGCGGACAACGGCGCGCAGTACCTCGATTTGGCCGACGTGTCGTAAAAGTGCGTTTTTGTGTAAGTTTACATAAAACAGACGGACCGTCAAATAAAGGAGTCTCCCATGCCAAACCTTCTTGAGACCGGACGCATCATCAACACGCACGGCGTACACGGTGAGGTCAAGCTCGAGCCGTGGGCCGACTCGCCGGACTTCCTGAAGCGCTTTTCCCGCCTCTACCTCCCCGACATGCCCTACAGAGTCCTCTCCTGCCGCACTCACGGACGCTTCTGCATCGTCGCGCTCGAGGGCGTCAACACCGTCGAGGATGCGATGAAGCTCAAGAACCGTCCCGTCTTCGTCGACCGTGCCGAGGCCAACCTCCCCGAGGGCTCTTTCTTCATCGCTGACATCCTCGGCTTTGACGTTTATGACCTGCGCACCGCCCGCGTCATCGGAAAACTCGGGGAGGTGCTTGAGCTGCCCGCCGGGAACGTCTACCGCGTGGACGGCCCCGTCGAGACGCTCATTCCCGCACGCCCTGAGTTCACTCGCGGCGTCGATTTCGACAGCAAAACCCTCACCGTTGAAACCATCCCCGGGATGGGCGATGAGGAGTAAGGAGTTCCCCTCCATGGCGACCGAACGATACGCCCCTGCCGAAAACCCTTCGCCCCTGATGCGCATCGACATCATGACGCTCTTTCCCGCGATGATCGATGCCTGTATGCAGACCTCCGTGATCGGACGCGCCGCAGCGAAGGGCATCATTGAAATCCGCGCGACCAATATCCGCGACTTCGCCACAAACCGAACCATGCGCACCGACGACTACCCCTACGGCGGCGGGAAAGGTCTCATCATGCTCGCCGAGCCTCTCTACCGCTGCCACGCGCATCTGTGCGCCGGAGAGCATGTCCATACCATCCTCATGAGCGCCCAAGGGCAGCCCTATAACCAGAACACCGCCCGGCGGCTGCTCACGTATCAGCGCATCATCCTCGTCTGCGGTCACTACGAGGGCGTCGACCAGCGCTTCATCGACGAGTGCGTCGACGAGGAGATCAGCATCGGCGACTTCGTCCTCACCGGCGGAGAACTGCCCGCGATGGCCGTTGCCGACAGCATCTGCCGGTTGGTCCCGGGCGTGCTGTCCGAGGAGATCTGCTTCACCGAGGAGAGCTACTGGTCGGGACTTTTAGAGCACCCGCAGTACACCCGCCCCGAGGAATGGCACGGCCGCCGCGTTCCGGAGGTGCTGCTGTCCGGGCATCACGCCAACATCAAGAAATGGCAGAAGCGGCAGGCGCTCATCCGGACGCTGCTGAGAAGACCTTCGCTGCTCAGACGTGCCCAGCTCGACCAGAAAGAAGCCGCGGCGCTGGAACAGATCATGATGGATCTGAGGAAGCCCGGAGATCAGAAGTGAACGGATATCCGGGCTTCAAAGGCGTCTGTTATCAATACTTATCTGACCGGCACGAGGATCTCCGTGACGGTGATGTGTCTGTTGCCGCTGCCCGCCGTACAGCTGCGGGTATTGCAGTGAAGCAATAAACGGGAGGTTTGCGCCGATGTCAATCATCCGACACGAATATCCGATCCTCGAGTACAGCACTGCCTGTGATGCGGTCATCAACCCCCCGCCCGCCGACCCGCAGTTTCCGCGTCTGTGCCTGATGACCTTCTTCCGCGAAGCGCTCGACCGGCTGCACGAAGAGTATCCCGGCGAGGTCATCGGCGTGTACGACTCGGAGATGGGGGATTTCCCCGTTCTGCGCACCGTTGTCGGCGGCGTCGAGCTGTGTACCATCCAGGCGGTTGTGGGGTCCGGGTCGATCGCGATCATGGCCGATTGGCTCTACGGCAAAGGCGTGGAGATCATTCTGTGCTGCGGAAGCTGCGGCGTACTTGCGGATATCCCGGCGGGCGATGTCATCCTGCCGGTACGCGCGCTGCGGGACGAGGGTGCGTCGTACCACTACCTCCCGCCCGGCCGCTTTATTGAGCTGGATGAAAAACCCGTCGCGGCGCTGCGGAAGGTGCTCGACACCCGCCGCGTACCATATGTCGAATGCGCTACCTGGACGACCGACGGATTCTACCGTGAGACACGCGAGATGGTGGATTACCGCACAGCGGAGGGCTGCCGTGTAGTCGAGATGGAGTGTGCGGCAATGGCAGCGGTCGCGCGGTTCCGGGGAAAGTCCTTCGGGCAGCTGCTCTACAGCGGCGACATCCTCTCCGGCGAGGTCTACGACGACCGCGACTGGTACAACAACCACTCCGCGCGTGAACGGCTGCTCAGGCTCACGCTCGAGGCGCTGGTCACGCTGTAGCGGTGCCGTATTCGTTCCCTGACGCCGCTGTATAGGAGAAATATTCATGTTTACGCAGAATACCATCGACTTTCTCATAGAAAACTGGATGCGGAACGACAAGGCATGGTACGCGGCGCATAGAGAGGACTTCCGGCGCGACGTGTACGACCCGCTCGCGGAGCTGCTCACCGCGCTGACCCCGACGCTCCTGGAAATCGACGCGGAGATCGTCACCGAGCCGCGCAGCTGCATCTCCCGCATCTACCGCGACGCGCGCTATATCCGCGACGGGATGCTCTACCGCAAGGAGATGTGGCTGTCCGTCAAGCGGGACAAACACGCATTCCCGGGCTGGCCGGAGTTCTTCTTCTCGCTGGCGCCGGAAGGCTACCACTGCGGCTGCGGCTGGTACGCGCAGGATACCGCGACCGCCGAGGCCATGCGCCGCTTGATTCTGCGGCGGCATCCGGCTTTCATCGCGGCGAATGCCGCGTACCGAAAGGACGGCGGGAAGCTCGGCTATACGCTCGAGGGCAGGCGGCGTAAAAAGCCCCTCTACCCCGAGGAACCGGAGGACGTGCGCGACTGGCTCGACCGGCGCGGGATATACTTTATCTCCCATCATCCCTCGCTCGAGGGACTGTACCGTGAGACACTGCCGCAGGAGATCGGCGCGATCTGGCGATCGATGGCGCCGATCTACCGCTTCTTTGTCGAAGCGCAGACGGAGGCCGGGCGCATCTGAAGACAGTGCCCGGAACATGAATGCAATGCGGAATATGGAGGTTGTTTGTTTTATGCAGGTAATCGCGCTTCTCGCTCTCTTTATGCTCTGTAAAGGCGTCAATACCGTCACGTTAAAGCGTGCGCAGTCGGGACGCGGCGGGTTCTTTCAGCATATGCTCTTCACCTTCGTCTTCTGCATCGCGCAGGGCCTTGTGCTCTTTCTGCTGCCGCCCTACCGCGCACTGTCCTTTGCTCCGGAGCGGCTGCTTCTCCCGTTCCTCTTCGGCAGCTTCTACGTCGTTTTTATGATTTTCACCGTCATGGCGCTGCGCGAAGGACCTACATCGCTCACCACCATCATCGGCAGCTTCAACCCGCTCTTTCCCATCATCGCCGGGCTGCTGCTGTGGGGCGACGCGATGCGGTGGTGGCAGATCGCCGGGCTGCTGTTGTTCTGCGCGGCGCTGTTCCTGTTCAATTCCGGCTCCTATACCGAGGCAGACGCGAAGAAGCCCATCACGCTCAAGTGGATCGTATTGGCACTTCTGGGGCTGACCTTCTCCGGCCTCGCCGTCATCTGCACCCGCCGCTACTGCGACCTCTACCCCGGTTACATCAAAGAGTACCTGCTCGTCTTCTGCGCCACCGGCACCCTCTGGACGCTGCCGTTTGTCATTTGGGGCTGGATCGGCCACCGTGCCGAACTCACCCTCGACCGAAACATGATCGTCTACTCCTTCGCCACCGCCCTCGCCGTCGATATATCCAACATCATCTTCATGCTCTACGCCTCTGCCTTCGACGCGGCGTTCTACTTCCCGCTGATGAGTGTCCTGGGCGTCGCGTCCGTGATGCTCGCCGGACGCTTCATCCTCAAGGAACGCGTGTCCAGGAGAGCGATTGCCGGCATCGTAGTCTCCGCCGCCGCCCTCGCGCTGCTCGCGGTCAAGTGAATCGTGTGCAGGCTCTACGGTGTCTTTCATATCGCCGTCCATGCATACCCGCGAATAAAGGCGGGTATCCTTTATGTTTATTCTTCTTGCCTGAGGTACTCATATCGCTTATTTCATCGTAAGATTTGCTATAGACATGTATATCCATGTGTGTTATAATTGCATCATTAAAAAAGCATCGGAATGCGGGTGATCACGCCCCGGACATCAGATGCGGGAGGTTCGTTATGTCTTATAATCCCTATGAAAATATGCTCAATGTCCTCGAGAAAGCTGCCGGTATGCTGGGACTCGAGAAGTCGGACTACGAGGAGCTCAAGTACCCCGAGCGTGAGCTGAAGGTCTCCATACCCGTGCGCATGGACGACGGCAGCATCCGCGTCTTCGAGGGCTACCGTGTGCAGCACTCCTCCTCCAGAGGGCCCTGCAAGGGCGGCATCCGCTTCCATTCTCAGGTCGATATCGACGAGGTCAAGGCCCTCGCCGCCTGGATGTCACTCAAGTGCGCGATCGCCAATATCCCATACGGCGGCGCGAAGGGTGCCGTCAAGGTTGACCCGCGCAGCGTGTCCCACGCAGAGCTTGAACGCATCACGCGCCGCTATACCGCCGCCATCTTTCCGCTGATCGGTCCCGAGCGTGATATCCCCGCTCCCGACGCAGGCTCCACCTCCGAGATGATGGGTTGGATCATGGATACCTACTCGATGATGAAGGGCTACTCCGTCCCGGGTGCCGTGACGGGCAAACCCATCGGCATAGGCGGCTCTCTGGGACGCAGTGAGGCCACCGGCCGCGGCATTCTCTTCACCGCCCGCGAGCTGTTCCACCGTCTCGGACGGGAACTGCAGGGCGCGTGCATCGCCATCCAGGGCATGGGCAACGTCGGCGGCACGACCGCACGGCTCATGTTCCGAGAAGGCTGCAAGGTCGTTGCGCTCGCCGATATCTCCGGCGGCGTCATCAACTATGAAGGTCTGGATGCCGAAGCGCTCTATCAGCACTGCTACATCAACCGCAACTTCCTCGAAAGTTACAACGCGCCCGGCGTCATCCACTGCACCAGCGAAGACGTCCTGTGCGCGGACGCTGACCTGCTGATTCCGGCTGCGATGGAGAACCAGCTCACCGCCGAGATCGCGCCGAACGTGAAAGCTCCGCTGATTGTTGAAGCTGCCAACGGTCCGACCACCGTTGAAGGCGACGAGATTTTCGCCAAAATGGGTAAGTACATCGTTCCGGACATCCTCGCCAACGCCGGAGGCGTTGTCGTTTCCTACTTTGAGTGGGTGCAGAATACCCAGTCACTGATGTGGGACGAGGAGCAGGTCAACGGGATGCTTGAAAAGACCATGCGCCGCGCGTTCGCGGAGGTCCTGAATAAGGCCAAAGAGTATAACACCACGCTCCGCCTCGGCGCCAATATGGTCGCGCTTGAGCGGCTTGTGACCGCGAAGAGAATCCGCGGCATCTTCCCGTAAAAGATTCCCGACACATGGGATGCGCCCGGGATCCCTGTGATCGGTATCACACCGGGCGGAGAGATGACGATGAAGCAATATCACATCGCGTGTGAACCCGGAGACGTGGGTGCGTACTGCATCCTGCCGGGAGACCCGGGACGCGCGGAGAAGATCGCGGCGTACCTGGACGGTGCCCGGGAGATTGCCCGCAACCGGGAGTTTGTAACCTTCACCGGAACGCTCGACGGGACGCCGGTCTCGGTGACGTCGACGGGGATCGGCGGGCCGTCGGCGGCGATCGCACTGGAGGAGCTGACGGCATGCGGCGCTGAGACGTTTATCCGCGTGGGGACATGCGGCGCAATCGCGCTGCCG
>JAAZKA010000066.1 GCA_012800055.1 Clostridiales bacterium | reverse complement strand
TTCGTGACAGCAAAAAAATAACGGGTATCTAGCTCTCACCAGATACCCGTTATTCCGTTGCCAATCCCGCCTGACAGATGCCATAATCGTAATTTCTGGAATTACTTTCTTATGAGCACCCGTGTAATCTCCAAGAGCTTTTTCTTGCCGCTTCTTTTTCGCGAAAAAGAAGCGCGCATCCAAGCTCCCGTACATTAAAACCGCAGTGGACAGGCAAGAAGACATACCGGAAAAATTCCGCAATCACTAAGACGTTTTGTGTGTCCGCGTGCACTGAGTTTGGACACGGGACTCTCCGGGCAGTGCCAGCGCAATCACCACCGCGCAAGCTGCCGCCAACCCGCCCGCCGTCATGTACGCCGCCGTCATCCCGCTCAAATCAATAATCGCTCCGCTGATCACCGGCCCAAACAGGATCCCCAGCCCGTACAGCGCCTGATAAAATCCCATCACCGTCGACTTCCGCGTCTCGTCTACCCCGAGAATCACCAGCCCCACCAACAGCGAATCCAGTAAAAAAGTGCAGAACCCCGAGATCGCCAGCGTAACGTACAGTATCCCCAGAGACGTCACAAACGGCACTACAAACCCTGAGAATACTCCCACAATCACCAAGCTGCCGGCCAAAACCGCACGCGTTCCCAATGCCTTCATCAGCTTATACGATACCGCCGACCCGATGATTCCAAAGAAACAATACAGCGTGTTCAGGTATCCCAAGGCCGCGTCCGATGCCCCCAGCTTCTGCGCAATCAACGGAGTGAATGTGAATGCCGTTGCGTACTTCACGTAGAAGAACACAATTCCCGTCAGTGTCAGCAGAATCAGCCGCCGCGTCAGGATTGCCTTCAGCGGCACCTGAACGTCATCTGAACCCTTCTGTACACACGGAGCCGCTTCCTTCAGAAACGGCGACAGTGCCAGGAAGCAGACCGCCCCGACCCCCGCCATCAGAAACGGCGCCAGATAGCCGTACGTATCTGCCAGCAGTCCGCCCGCCAGCATCGACACAAGCTGCGATGCCGAGTAGACCGTCATCAGCACCGTCATCGCGCGGCCCGAATCCTCCGGCGGATACTCCCGCGCGTATAACACCGTGTACGGTACCCATGTCGACGCGTGCGCGCCACAGAGTGCCCGGCAGATCAGCAGTGAAAGCGGCGACGGCACCAGAAGCACCACCAGAGCAGCCGCCAGCCCGCAAATCACCCCGCCGACAATGAATACCTTCCGCCTGTCGAGCTTGTCAGAAAGCATCCCCAGAGGCAGACGCAGCAGAATCATCGTCAGCCCGTACGCCCCGCCGATCAGCCCGATCATCGTCGGCGTTGCGTTCAGCGATTTTGCGTATGCCGATACGATCGGCACATACGGATATACTGCCGCCCAGTAAAAAAACGTCAGCGCAAATAACAGAAGCGACTTTTTCGATAACAATGCGTTTTTCGTATTGTTCATCTCACAAAAGGAAGGTATTCTTCACACGCCGCAAATCCTCTCCGCGCAGCTCGATGACCTCAAAGCCGTTCTCTATCCGTGAAACCGCCGCCGCCGAGTACTTCTGCTCCATCTGCTTGTACGTCAGCCCCGTGCACAGAATTGTCGGCAGCCCCGCGATCTCCCGCGCGTTCAGCAGCCCGAAGAACGCCGCTGCCGTCATGTTTCCGGGCGCCTCTGTTCCCAAGTCGTCCAGGATCAGCACGTCACAGCTTCTGTACCGCGAGAGTTCCTCAGACGCCGCTTCACTTCCGCGGAAGCGCTCCTCTTCGCACAGGTCGAAGTAGCGCCCCGCGCTGATGTACAGTGCCGTCAGCCCCTGACACACCGCCTCCGACGCCACGCAGACGGCCAGCGTCGTCTTCCCGCAGCCCGCGTCTCCCATCAGCAGCAGCCCGCGCCTGCTCAGGCTCAGACGCGCCGCGTAGTCCTTCACCCGCTGAAGCTGCTCCCGGCGTTCCCTGCGTGACATCTCGTTCTCATCAACACCCGTGACAATGAAGCCTTCCTCGTTATATCCCGCAAACGTCGCCGGAGTTCCGCCAACGCTCACCCGCAGTTCCTCGGCCAGCTCCTCCCGGTATAGCTCCGACAGGCAATCGCATAAATTCCCGTCGTGAAAGCCCGTGTCGTCGCACACTTTACATGCCGGACCGGCGTACAGATAGTCTCCCGGATACCCGTGTGAAATCAGCAGCGTCTCACGTTCTTTCTGCAGCGCCAGGTTCCGTTCCCCAATCTCCTTCACCCGACGCTCGACCGCCGACGTGTCCAGATTCAGCGCTGCCCGCGCGATGCTTAAGCCCGTCATTTGCATTTCCCGCGTAATCTCATCAATCCGCGGCAGTTCCTCCGACAGTTTCTCCGTACGTCGTGCAAGCTCCTCCCGACGTGCCCGCGCGCGGTTGTTGTATCGCTCCACTGCCCGCGCCATCACCCTCGCGTCCTCGCTCATTTCTGACGCCTCCCCTTTTCTTCCAGATACGCCTGACGCAGACGTTCGTAGTACGCGTCATCGTCCTGACGCCGTACGGACGATTCTCCGCGCGGCGGACGGCGGTCTCCCCGCTCCACATCCTCCGGCGTCCGGTAGCCTTTCTGCTTCCAACGGTTCAATATCCCGTTTGTGTAGCTCCACGAGAACGTCCCCTTCGACGTCACGTTCCTGTCATACGCCAGCGCGATCAACTCCACCGTGAATCCTGCGTCCAGCCAGCTTGCGATGTAGTTCCGCTCCGTCGGTCCCAGCGCGCGGTCGGTGATCCCCAGAGCCCGCGCGACCTGCATGCACGCCGATTTCCTCTGCGTCTCCCACGCAATGTACGCTTCCGCTTTCTCCACCGTGTACAGCTCCCGCTCTGCCCACAAAGCCGCCTGCGATGACAGCGCCTTGAACCGGACCCCCGTCTTCCGAATGTCCTCGCCGCCGACGTAGTTTAAGAGCATCAGGATGACCTCCGGCGGCAGCTTGTAGTAGTCGTAAATCTTCAGAAGCTCTCGCAGCTCCCATTCCTTCAGCGTGCGTCCCAGCTTCTTCTCGCTCTCCTCGCGCAGCCATCGGAACGAGAGGTCAGCCGTCAGCGCCCGTGCCAGTTCCGGCGCCGTGTAGTACACCTCCGGTTCCGACTTCTTCGGCGGCTTCGGCTGTGTCGTTTTATCCGCCTGCGGGTCAGGCTCCAGTGCCGCGATCGCACCCACGCCCGCGAGCGTCCGTACCGCTGCGTCGTACCGCTCCGCGCTCATCCGCAGATCGATTGCCGCCTGCGCGGGCTCGGCCGTGCCGCCGTGACACATCAGGTAGAGATAGAGAAGCGCCGCGTCCCCGTCTCCCGTCGCGTACAGCCGCCGCGCCGGTTCTCCCGGCAGCGCATAGGCCGCCCCGCCGTATTGTATATGATAATCCCGCATCTTTACTCCCTCTCATTTTCTGCTCACAGTATAACATACCCCGCGCCCGATTGCAAGGTTTTATACCGATTTCGTGCGCACAATCTTCCCATATTAAATTTACGGGAGCATCTTTAAATAGGATGGGAAAACAGTATCAGAATGTACGCACAAGGCGTTTGACATGCGGGCCGGGATGTGGTACAATATCGCAGTAGGGGTGAGAGCTGCGTGGCGAAGAAGGACGATCATCCGTACAGAGTGGGCCGGGACTGGCTGTACAACCTGCGCAAGAGTACGCCGGGACGACTTTACGTGCTGTTCGGGCAGGAGGATTTCCGCAGGAAGGCAGCGCTCGACATCCTGAAGGAGCGTTTGGTTGACCCGGCGCTCGCGGCGTTCAACTACCGGCGCTTTGAGGGGACGGGTCTCACCGAAGAGACACTCGCCGACGCGGTCAACCGGCCGCCGATGATGGCTGAGCGGACGCTGATCGTCGTGCGTGATCTGGACGTCTATAAAAACAAGTGGGTCGAGAATATCGTCGATGCTCTGCCGGAGTACGTCTGCCTGGTGTTCGAGTATGACCTGCTGGAGTGTAAAACGGACGGACGTCTGAAGATCCACAAGCTGCTGACGAAGAACGGCGAGCTGGCGGATTTTGTACAGGCACCGCCGGGAGAGCTGACAGCGTGGATGAAATCGCGGTGCGCGGAGCGGAAGGTACGCATCCCGCAAGACGCGATGAACGCGCTGACATTCCGCTGCGGCGTGGGGATGACGAACCTCGCGCATGAGATCGACAAACTGTGCGCGTACGTGACGAACGGACACATCACACAGGAAGACGTCGAGGCGGCGACGTGTGCGGTGCCGGAGGCGCAGGTCTTCAAGCTGTGCGACGCACTTGCCGAGCGGAACAGCGGTTATGCGCAGCGGCTCTTAGGTGAGCTGGAGCAGGCGCGGCAGGAGGCGATTCCGACGCTTGCGCTTATCGGGCGTCAGATGCGCCAGCTCTACGGAGTACGGCTGCTGATAGACAGTGGCGGCGGTGTGAGTGCGGTGATGGAGCTGTGCGGGCTGAAGTACGGCAACCTGGCAGAAAAACTGCTGCGCTCGGCGCGGAAGCTGAGCCTGACAGGTCTGCGCGAGGCGGTGCGGCTGTGCGCGGAGACCGACGCCGCACTCAAGAGCACGGGTTTGGACGGCTTCACGCTGCTTCGGGATCTGGTAACCGAACTGCACCGTGCGCTGGCGTGAGCTGCGCACTGTGGGGATGACCCGGCGGCGTGCGGGGATAATCGTGACCTTACGGAGAATGATAAAAGAGGGTTGTGTCATGTTGCGAATCCGGGAGGCTATCGTCGTCGAAGGGCGTTACGACCGTCAGAAGCTGGCGCCTCTGGTTGACACGGTGATCGTCGAGACGCGCGGCTTCGGCATCTTCAACGACCGCGAACGGCTCGCGTATCTGCGCAGACTCGCCGCGACACGCGGACTGATCATCCTGACCGACAGTGACAGTGCCGGTCAGGTGATCCGAAACTACCTCAAGGGTTCCATCCCGACGGATCGTTTGCGCCATGCGTTTGTTCCGGAGCTTCTGGGGAAGGAGCGGCGCAAGGATAAACCTTCACGCGCGGGAACCCTGGGCGTTGAGGGGATGCCGTCGGAGGTGTTGCTGCGCGCGCTGCGCAGAGCCGGCGCGATCATCGAAGATGAGGATGCTCCGCCGCCGGTACGCCTCACGAAGGCCGACCTGTACGCCGCGGGATTATCCGGCGGTGAGGGCAGCGCGTCACGGCGTGCGGAACTGTGCAGGCGGATGGGATTCCCCAAAACCCTTACCGCAAACGCCCTGCTCGACGCCCTCACCCTCACCACTCGCGCCGACTTCGAGCAAACCCTGCGCGAGATGGATGCGGGGAGTACCGGTACCTTATAGACCATCCGCATAGACCATCCGCAGACCGCATCCTGAGAATCTTACACAAAGGAGCGCAGCCCGTGGAGAAGACACCGCGTATCACCACCTATAATGAAACCTCTGTCCACGCCGCGCTTAAGTGCTATCTCGACCCCGACACCGCACACCATGAGGTACGCATCGGACGTCATATTGCCGATGTGCGCAATGACTCCGGCGTCTTTGAAATCCAGACCAGAGGTTTCTTTCGCATCAGTAAAAAGCTCGAGACGCTGCTGACGGTCTGCCCCGTCACGCTCGTCTACCCGGCCGCGGCCTTGAAGCGCATCTTCTGGATCGACCCGCGTACCGGTGAATTGACCCCGCCGCGTACATCGCCCAGACGTGCTACCTTCTTCGACCTCTGGCGTGAGCTGCCGAGCGTGGCAGAGCTGCTCTCCGACCCCGGCTTTTCCGTACGCGTGCTGCTATTATCCCTCGATGAGTACCGCGCGCTCGACGGCTACGGTCCCGACCGGAAACACCGCGCCTCCCACGTCGACCGCGTGCTGCGTGAGGTCACCGGTGACCTCACGATCGCGTCGCCCGACGGTCTGCGCGCACTCATTCCCGCAGACCTTCCCGACGGCTTCTCCTCCCGTGACTTCGCCCGCGCCGCACATCTCCCGCTGTCCGTCTCACAGAGCGCACTCCGCGTCCTCAACGCCGCCGGGATCGCCGAACGTACGGGACGCGATTTCACAGGATACCACTATCATATCACAAAGGAGTAACATACCATGACAAAGTCCCAGATCGCTGCGCAGGGCTACACCATCCGTGACCTCTGTCGTGACCCCGCATCCACCGACGCTGCCTTCGCACGCGTCAAGAAGGTCGGCTACGACGCCATCCAGATCTCCGGATTCTGGCAGAACGGCGTCGAGAACCTCGCCCGCATCGCCGACAAGAATGAGCTCCAGGTCTGTGCCACCCACATCGGCTTCCAGGAGATGGTTGACGACCTCCCGAAGGTCATCGCCAACCACAAGCTCCTCGGCTGCACCTACGTCGGCATCGGCGGCATGCCGCTCGAAGCCCGTGAATCTCCCGAAGCCTGCCGCGCGTTCGTCAGGAAGTTCAACGAGATCGGCTGCCGGCTCCGCGATGCCGGACTCATCGGCATCTACCACAACCATAACTTCGAGTTTGCCTCCTTCGGCTCCGAATCCCTCATGGACATCCTCTATAATGAGGGCGACCCGGCATCCTGGCAGTTCGAGATCGATACCCACTGGGTCGTACGCGGCTTCAACGATCCCGTCAAGTGGATCCGCAAGGTCGCCGGACGGATGGACTGTGTCCATTTTAAGGATCTCCATAACTATAAGGAAGGCCCCACTTACGCCGAGATCGGCGAAGGCGTCCTCAACTGGCCCGATATCATCACCGCCTGTCGTCTGATCGGCGTCAAGTGGTACATCGTCGAGCAGGATACCTGCCCCGGTGATCCCGTCGATTCGCTTGCCATCTCCTACCGCAATATGTTGCGTATGATCTGATTATGTTACAATTACATTACACTTTGCCAAATCCTTTTGACTTTTCGGAGGGGTTTTGTTATAGTGAACATGCCAAAATCCCAGCATAGGGGAAAGTAAGTTATTAAGGAGGAATACAGTCCATGAGAAACCTTACAAAGGTTCTCGCGCTGGTCCTGAGCCTGGCATTCGTGCTGAGCTTCATGACCGGCGCAATCGAGATCGTCGCCGCGTCGAAATTCACGGACGTTGCCGACTTTACGCCCGCGGGCTAGAAGGCGATCTACACACTGAACGCGCTTGGGATCATCCACGGCAATCCCGACGGTTCCTTTGCGCCGACGGCA
>JAAZKA010000065.1 GCA_012800055.1 Clostridiales bacterium | reverse complement strand
GTGCGGAAGGCTTCGACGCGGAGCTTTTAGAGTTTCCGGCGGACGGCAGAACAGCTTACCAGGACAAATGCACCCCGCTGGGGTGGGACTGCACGAAGATGCGTCTGACGCTTGTTTCAAACGTCGCAGGGATTGCCGACCCGGTGATTGCGGATTACGACCGGGAACCGCTGATGGCAGTAAAAGGTTCCGTTGCGACACCGTCCGACGGTCTGACGGTGCGGCTCGTGACGGAAAGCCAGATGAAGGCGGGCGAGGATGTGCGCGGGGCGTTCGTGCTGCTCGACCCATCGACAAGACCCCGGCTGCAGAATATGCGTGCAGTGCTGGATTTGGGCGCATACGGCTGGGTATCGGACTACCTCGAGAATCCGCTTACAACACCCGACGCGGTCGCA
The DNA here is from genome assembly GCA_012800055.1 of Clostridiales bacterium. Taxonomy (GTDB): domain Bacteria; phylum Bacillota; class Clostridia; order Oscillospirales; family QAMX01; genus JAAZKA01. The sequence continues at coordinate 4,671 of JAAZKA010000065.1, read as the reverse complement.
TGGATCAACGCCGGAACGGAGAACAACTCCTGGCATGTACAGGCTGAGGACCGTGATTTCATCTCCTATCAGATTACGCCGCGCACAGGTTTCTATCTGCGTGCGGCGTGTGAACGGGGAACCGTGATGGTACGCGCGGAATCCGATGGACGGCGGTACGAGACGACGCTTCCGGCGGTGACGGCGCTGCTGCCCGGTGAGAGCGTGCGGGAGGTCTGGATGGTCGGACACCTCTATGAGCCGCTCATCGACGACAACTCCAACGGAGTGGCGGGGAGCATTGAGCTGCTGCGGGTGCTGCGGGATCTGGCGCGTGAGGGCATCATCCGGCTGAAGTACAGCATCCGGGTCGTGTTCGCAAGCGAGATGTACGGTTTTGCAGCGGTGGCGGAGCACTTCGGCGATCTCGCGGAGCGGACCATCGGCGGCATCAACATGGACGGCATCATGGGCTCGCGGGACAAATCCAGGAACGCTCAATTAAAGGTGATGACGGCGTGCGATCATCGCGGACGCGGACTTCCGGACGGGTTTGCGGGAAATGTGCTGCTGGGTATAATATGTGAGGAAGCGCGGAATGTGCTGAACTTTGCGAAAATTGAGGAAAAACCGCATATATTAGGCGATGACTGCTTTCTCGGTGACGCGAATGTCGGGCTGCCGGTTGTGTGGATCATCCACGGGCCGGGAGGATATCACCACAACTCGTCGCAGAATGAAGACAGCATCGATATGGACATGAACATTGAGCATCTGGCATTCTGCGGTGCATGGGTGCGTGCAATGGCAACAATGACACAGGAGGAACTGACCGCACTTCTGCCGGCTGCGCTTGAGCGTGAGCAAAAAATACTCGATGAGGCACAGGTTACAAGCGCGCAGATGGGACATTTTCTATACACCCGTGCATACAACCGACTCGCGGGACTGCGGACATGGGGCGAGGTGCCCGATGCGGTGCTGAACCGGCTGACGGCACCGCAGGTGACCGAAAAAACGGAACAGACACGGCGTCCGTGGTTCGACTTTACGGACGGCTTCGTCTTCACCCGTCTGACACGCGGATTCCCGCACGACCTGATAAAGCTGCCGTTCACTGAGCGCCGTGAGATGCCGGGGACAATCCTCTACAGTACGCTCGCAGACGTCGTGTCACGGATGGATGGCGTGAAGTCGCTGCGGACACTGCTTCAGGAGACAGAGTGGGACACCGGCAAGCCGATGGATGAGCGGACGGTCAAGAGCTATCTGCACACCTGTACGATGCTTTCCGACGCGGGTTACTTCGGGATGACTGTACGCAACCCGCTGACAGCGGAGAACTTGACCGCCGCGCTGAGGAAACTGGGTGTATGTGAGGGTGATACCCTGCTGGTTCACTCGTCACTGTCGGGGCTTGGCTACCTCAGCGGCGGGACGGATGCGATGATCCGGGCGCTTTCGGACGCAGTGGGTACGGACGGTACCTTCCTCACGCCGGCATTCGCAAGGCCGTATGTGATGTTCGAGGGCACGCTGAACAAGAGCCTGAACTACCGCCCCTACGATACCCGACCGGACGGTGCACTTCGCGACCGAATGATCTCAACAGGTGCGGTTCCCAAGGCGATGCTGAAGATCCCCGGCGTATGCAGATCGGGCCACGCGACGCACGAGTGGGCAGCGCTCGGCGCACATGCACAGGAGCTGACGGCAGGTCACGGTCTTCTCGATGCGCCGGCCGGAAAGACATCTCCGATGAAAAAAGCGCTCGACGCAGACGGATCGGTTGTATTCCTGGGGTGTTCGATTGCGTCGAATACGTTCCTGCACTATATAGAGGACTGCGCCGACGCGCCGTTCCTGCAGCCTGCGGTCATTCGCTACATCGACGCGAACGGTACCTGGCGAACCGGTTTTATCGAGCGCCACCTGCCGGGTCACCGGGACTTTTACGGCGCGGTACATAAAAGCGCCTTCTACGATGAAGCGGTGCGCCGGGGCCTGCGCATCGACGCGGTGCCGTTCGGGATGGCAACGCTGTACCGGATGCGTCTGCGTGAGCTGTACGAAATCGGTATGGGGATGTTCCGTGACGACCCGTGCGCGACATTGTGCCATGACCCAAAGTGTCCATACTGCGCGGGCTACCGTGCGAATAACACATAACCAAGGTCATATCATACCTATGCAGGCGTTTATCAAAAAAAAACAGGAGGCAGGAGAACAATTACCGTCCCCTGCCTCCTGATTGATTAAAGCTGTCCGTGTGCCGTGCGGCGGATGATCTCGTCCTGGATGACCGGCAGAAGGTTGACGAAGTAGTCGCTGTATCCTGCCACGCGCACCAACAGACTCCGATGACGTTCGGGATGGACACGCGCGTCCAGAAGATCGGCTTGGCTCGCGACATTGAACTGCACCTCAAACAGACCTTCATCCATGCAGACCTCGACGAGCGTGCGCAGCGCGGCGCGACCCTGCGGGGTTTTAACGAAGCTGTCGGAGAAGCGGAAGTTCGTCGCGACGCCGCCGATCGCGTACATGGAGGGCAATTTCGCAACCGACCGCATCACCGCCGTCGGACCTTCACGGTCCATCCCCTGCACGGCGCCCAGATGCTCCGACAGCGCGGTACCCTGACGGCGTCCGTCGGGTGTTGCCGCGGCCTGTTCTCCCAGACGTCCGTGCATCACCCACGCAAAGTACGACGGATGGAATGTCCCGCCCGCTGCCGTCCGGTACCGCTTCAGCTCCTCCCGGATAAAGTCGAACATCTCCCTCCCGAACGCATCGACCGCATCATCGTTGTTGCCGAACTTCGGTGATTTGTCCCGCAATACCCGCAGAAGTGTTTCCTCACCCGCAAAGTCCTTCCGACACGCCTCGGACAGCTCCATAAGCGTCACGCGCTTCTCATCGAACACGACCTTGCGGATTGCCGCAAGTCCGTCGAGCAAGTTGATAAACCCCGGGAAGCACGGGTAGACGTACTGATACCGCGCGCCGCCCGCCACCGCATCCATACCGCGCGCGATGCAGTCGTCCAGGAATGCCGACGCCAAAGGACAGCTCGCGTGCTTAATCATTGCATCCAGCCGCTCGTTCACCCGACACAGCTCCACGCGGATGATTTCGGCGCAGATCGTACGGAAATCAGCGTAGAATGTGTCGAAGTCCGCGTATGCCGTGAGCTTTTTCGCTTGAATCCGTTCAATCGGGCATGGAGCGCCGTAGAGTGCCGCACCTTCACTAAGCATGAACTCGAACGCTTTGTTGAGGTTGATGTACGGCGTCGCGACCTGTACGCCGCTGTTGCCGATGGGTGTGATTTCGACGCAGGTGGAGTGGATATAATATCGCGCGTCCCGTTCCCCCATACCGGCATCGATGAGGCCCGCGCGGATGACACGGTCGTTAAAGATCGACGGCCGTGTGTAACCGTCAGCGAGAAGTGAAGTGATCTTGTCACGGAAAGCATCCGGCAGCGCGGGTGTCCAAGCAACGCTCACCGACGGGTTCACAAGACCCGTCGTCCGTATGGCGTCGAGAAACAGCTCTGACAACTCGTTGCACACGTAGTTGCCGTTGCGGTCGACGCCGCAGAGCATCACCGACGCCGGCCACGCGTCGTAAATTTCGTTGTGGCGCAGATACAGTTCCTCTATGAGCGCAAAAGCTTCTTCACGCGTGATGCGGCCTTCCTTCAGGTCGCTGGAATAGTACGGCCACAGATAGTTGTCGGGACGTCCTGTCAGTGAGATGTCGCCGCAGAGGTACAGACAGAACTGCAGGAACCACATCGCCTGCAGCGCGTCGTGGAAGGTCTCGGCGGGATACTCGGGCGCACGTGAGAACGCGTCCGCCATCTTGCGGCGCCGTGACGCTTCCTCTGCATCGGACGTCTCGTCGGCCATCTGTGTGAGAGTCTGCCGATAGCGTACCGCAAACTCACGCACGGCGTTGAGCGCCACACGCATTCCTTTGTAGACCGCACGCTTACCCGTATAGCCGGGGTCACTCGTCTCAAGCGCTGTGTCTGCTCGATCGACTTCATCAAGTACGCCCGTTAGTCCCAGCCGCAGCAGCTTCTCGTAGTCCACCACCCGGTGCCCGGTTTGACCGGACGCCCAACCGCCGAGCCAGCCCGTCGTATGCGACAGTTCCCGGAACTTTTCGAATACCCGGACATCTTCGGCGGTCTCACAGTACGCAGTGTTCAGAGTTCCGGCGAGCAAAGAGCTTTCGGGTACCGCGACGGTATAGTGTCCGAGAACGTACGCGTCGATATGCGCGCGGCGGATGCTTGGACTATATGCGGCGGGAGTCTCAAAAACGCCGCGGGCAAACAGTATATCACGTTCTCTGCCCCGATGTTCTCCGCGTTTTCTTGAAAGCGCAGCGCGTTCGGTGATCGTCAGCATAATTCACAGTCCTTTCATCTGGCTTCCCCATTAAAGTATAACATCTGCCGCATGGATTGTCAACAGCGACCCCGATTATAGCTTAGGCAATGCAAAAATGTTTGACATTTGAAGCTGTCTATGATAAACTGTAAAAGTAGAGACAAGATAAGAAAGGAAGGTTATCTATGAGGAAAATCATCAGTGTCCTACTCGCACTTGCACTTGTCTGCGTCTGTATACCCACCGCGCTCGCAGATGACGGATTGAGAGTCTTCATCATCGATCC
>JAAZKA010000064.1 GCA_012800055.1 Clostridiales bacterium | reverse complement strand
TAAGAAAAAAGACGGGAGGAAACGGAAAAATGCTCAAAGTCGGTTTCATCGGGTTCGGCAGCATTACCGGCGCCCATCTGCCGGGATATCAAAAGCTCGCACGGGAAGGCATCGCACAGGTCGAGGCATACTGCGATCAGGATCCCCTGATGCTTGAGAAGGTCACCGAGGGACGCGTCTACACGGCGATTGACGATTTCCTTGAAGGCGAGCGCGGCAGGCTCGATGCGGTGGACATCTGTCTGCCGACCTATCTGCACGCCGATGCGGCAATCCGGGCGCTGGAGGCGGGCTTCCACGTGATGGTGGAAAAGCCGATGGCGCTGACATACGCCGATGCGCAGCGGATGTGCGAGACCGCGCAGAAGACCGGCCGGACGCTGATGGTCGCACAGTGCTGCAGGTTTTCGGACTTCATGACCGAGGCGAAGAAGTACATGGCGCGCAGACCCTTCGGACGTCCGATCACCGCAAGCTTCAAGCGCGACTTCGGACGGTCCCTCGCCAACCGTCCGACACGCGGATGGTTCACGCAGGAGGCGCTCTCCGGCGGCGCGATTCTCGACGTCCATATCCACGATGCGGACGTCATGCAGGCGCTGTTCGGGATGCCGGTCTCGGTGAGTACCGGCGCGATGAAGGTCATACCGGGCGATGGATACTCGCTGTGCGCGACCAACTACTACTATCCGTCGATGTTCGCACAGTGCACCGGCGGCTGGGCAATTGCCAACAACAGCGTCTATGGGAGACTGTCGCGCATCGACTTTGAATACGGTCACATCATCGATACGACGGTGGACGGGAAGCGCATTTTCCGTGCATGCGATTACAAAGGTCATCTGACAGACCTGACGCCCGCCGAGCCGGTGGATATGTACGAGCGGGAGATCCGCTATTTCCTGGGCTGTGTGGAGCGCGGAGAGCCGGTCTCCGAGAATCCGCCCGAGCAGAGCGCGCAGAGCATCCGCATTGTCCGCGCGGAGATCGAAAGTGCGGACAACCGCGGCATGTGCGTGACGCTGTAGGACGACAATATGGTCAGCGAGGACGTTTTTGAATACCGGGACACGCGGCTCAAATACCTGACGCGAGAGCCGGACGCGCAGCCGGGATGTGAGAAATACCCGTGCATCATCTACCTGCACGGGGCAGGGTCACGTGGGAATGCCCCGAGGGTGATCGCGAACAACGGGCCGCTGAAGGCCGCGGCGGACGGGCTTAAAATACCGTTGCGCATCCTTGTGCCGCTGTGTCCGGGACCGCTGTGGCAGGCAGACATGCCGCTGCTCATCGCGTTTATCCGATGGGCGAAGACGCTGCCGGACGTCGATGCCGACCGCGTGAGCGTGACGGGCGTGAGTCTCGGAGGATACGGCGCGTGGTGCGTCGGACGGCTGATCCCGGGAGAGCTGGCAGCGCTGGTGCCGGTGTGCGGCGGCGGCATCTACGCCTGCGCGGGCGAGTACGGCAGCCTTCCGGTTCGTGCATACCACGGACGGCTCGACACGGTCGTGCAGCTTCAGGAAAGCGTCAAGCAGGTCGAGGCCATCCGCCGCGCCGGCGGAAACGCGGAGCTTGTGATCTACGGCGACTGTGCGCACAACGCATGGACGAGAACATATGCCGACCCGGAGCTGTACACATGGCTGTCGGAGCAGCGTGTGTCGGCGCGGGGGTGACTTTCGGCTTGAATTTTGTCGGCCGTACAGTCACAATATCTTAACATACGGGATCCAGTTGGAGAAAATGCTTTTAGAGAGCGGAAAAGATACCATATCAACACACAAGGCTGACAGAGCCAATGAAATAACGGGGGACAATCACGATGAACTTCAAAAAAACCTACCATCCCACATCCGGCCTGACGATGCTGTGCGAAAAAGGCAAGTGCTCGCTTGACAAGCTGGAATTCGGCATCCTCGAACTGAAAGCCGGGGAGAGCTATACCTACAACGGCGGCGAGAACGAGACCGCGATGATCATCCTGTCCGGCCGCGCGACGTTTGCATTCGGCGGCACGGTGTGGGAGAACGTCGGCGTCCGCCGCAGCGTGTTCGAGGGCAAGGCGTGCTCGGTCTACTTCCCGCGCCGTCTCACCGTCACCGTCTCCACCGACTGGAGCGTGAAGATGGCGGTGTGCAGGACCGCGATCGACGAAGATACGCAGCCGCAGCTTCTCGGTCAGGATACCGTGAAGGCAGTGCTCCTGGGCGTGAAGCCGTGGGAGCGTGAAACGCACTTCAACATCGACGGACGCTGCAATGCCCGCCGTCTGACCATCGGCGAGGCATGGATCACGCCCGGCAACTGGGCAGGCTTCCCGCCGCATAAGCACGATACCGACAATATGCCGGCGGAGGGCATCCTTGACGAGGTCTATTACTTCCTGTTCGATCCGGCGCAGGGCTTCGGTATCCAACGTACCTACAGTAAGGGCGAGTTCGACGAAGCGTACGTTGTCAAAACCGACGACCTGGTCGAGTTCCCGCGGGGCTACCACACGACCGTCGGTGCGCCGGGCTACAACACGTACTTTCTCTGGGCGATGGCCGGCGAGCATCAAGGCTTCTTCCGATCCAATGACCCCGATCACGCGTGGGTCGCGGCGGTCGAAAACATGGTGAAAAAGCTGTAAGACGGCCATGCTAATACGGCTGGAAATACCCGCGACTATGACGCGGCACGAGCCGCTGCACGGTTTATATGCGCGGGCGGATGAGACAGTTCGTTTTTTCTTTGCGGAATTTCGAAAAAGACTTGCTTTTTTCACTGTGATTGTGTAAAATAATAAGGAACGGCGCGCTCATCATTAGGAAGGCGTCATTTTATTTCACCTTCTGGAGGTCATCATTCATGTATATCCTGGTCATCAACGGCGGCAGCTCCTCGCTCAAATATCAGCTGTTCGACATGGACACCCGCAAGGTACTCGCGAAGGGTCTGTGTGAGCGTATCGGCAAGGGCGGTCGTATGCGCCACAACGCTGTCGGACGCAACAAGCTCGAGTTCGATATCGACATCCCCGACCATACCTTCGCGGTGCGGCTGGTGGTTAAGAAACTGACCGATCCGCAATACGGTGTCCTGAAAGACATGTCGCAGATTGGTGCGGTGGGTCATCGTGTTCTCCATGGCGGTCAGTGGTTCTCCGAGAGTGTCGTGATCGATGACGACGTCATCGCCGCCATCGAACGCTGTATCCCGCTGGGGCCGCTGCACAACCCCGCGAATCTTATGGGCATCCGCGCGTGTGCTACCGTCATGCCCGGCGTCCCGCAGGTCGCCGTCTTTGATACCGCGTTCCATCAATCCATGCCCAAGAGCTCCTACATCTATGCGATCCCCTACAAATACTACGAGAAGTACGCCATCCGACGCTACGGCTTCCACGGGACGTCGCACCGCTATGTGTCCGGCCGGCTTGCGGAGATCATGGGTGTGAAGCCCGAAGACTTCAACTGCATCGTATGCCACCTGGGGAACGGTTCGTCATTGTGCGCGGTACGCGGCGGCAAGTGCTTTGATACATCGATGGGACTGACCCCGCTGGACGGCGTCGAGATGGGTACCCGTTCCGGCGCACTCGACCCGGCGGTTGTCAGCACGCTGTGCGCACGTTTGGGCAAGGATGCGTCGTATGTCGTCGACCAGATCCTCAACAAGGAATCGGGACTTCTGGGCGTATCGGGCATCTCGTCCGACTTCCGCGACGTGAACGCGGCGGCGGATGAGGGCAACGAACGCGCGATCTTGGCACGGGATATCCTGGTGCATACGATCCGCCACTACATCGGCGCGTACGCGGCGGAGATGGGCCGCGTGGACGCGATCGCCTTCACCGCCGGCATCGGTGAGAACAACGCCGCGCTGCGTGAGAATGTGACCGATACGCTCGGGTTCATGGGCGTAAAGATCGACAAGGTCAAAAACCTCAACCCGGACCGTAAGGAGGAGCTTGAGATCACCGCGCCGGGCGCGACCGTCCGTACGTTCGTCATCGCGACCAACGAAGAGCTGATGATCGCGCTGGACACCGAACGGCTGATAAAGGCATAACGGCACCGTGTGGTTCCGCCGTCCTCATACCGGAATACCTTGTCCCATGATTGACGCAAATGAGGGTCTATTATGACCGTCTATGAACCCTCGCGGGAGCTGCCGGTCTCGGGCGACTATGACGTGGTCGTCGCGGGCGGGAGCTGCACGGGACTGTTCGCAGCAATCCGTGCGGCACGGCTCGGATACAGGACTCTTGTCGTCGAACGGTACAACTGTCTCGGCGGCGCGGCGACACTGGCGCTGGTCAACGTCTGGCACTCGCTGTACTCCACCGACGGACGCGAGCAGATCATCGCCGGGCTGACATCCGAGACGCTCGAGCGGCTCATGCGTACCGGTGATGCCGAGCAGCCCAACGGGAAAACCCGCCACTATATCCTCGACACCGAGGCGCTCAAGCTGACGCTCGATCAGCTGGCGGGAGAAAACTCTGTCACAACGCTGTTTGATACGCGGGCATGCGCCGTACTGACCGACGGCGGACGCGTGACGCATCTGGTGATCGAGAACAAGTCCGGCCGAAGTGCCGTCCGAGCCGGGGTGCTGAAGTGCCGTCCGAGCCGGGGTGCTGATCGACGCGACCGGTGACGCCGACCTTGCGCACTTTCTCGGGCTGCCGGAGTATACGCGCGCGTACCTCCAGCCACCGAGCGCATGCTTCCGGCTGCGCGGAGACCTCGCGGGCGTAGACCTCAACCGCCTCATCGCAGAGCACGGGGACGAGGTCGGACTGCCGCAGGATTGGGGATGGTACGGCGCGATTCCCGGATACACGGATATCACCTTCCACGCCGACACCCATCTGCGGGGAACCGATGCGACCTCCGGACGCTCGCTGTCCGATGCGGAGACCGAGGGGCGCCGGCATATGGACGCGATCCTGACGCTGCTGAAAAAGTACGCGCCGGGCGACTGGCGGCTGATGCAAGCTTGCGCGGCGGTCGGCATCCGCGAATCGCGCCACATCCGTGCGCGCCATACCGTCACGCAGGATGAGCTGTTGTCGGGCATCGTCCCGCCGGACGCGGTCGTGCGCGGCACCTACCCCGTTGACGTCCACCACGACCATGACGCCGGCATCACCTTCCGTTATCTCGACGGTACGCAGAACGTCGTTGCAGACCGTGCGCATCCCGGAGTCGTCTCACGCTGGCGGGAAAGTACGGACAGTCCGACATCCTACGCCGCACCGCTGGGTGCGATTGTTCAGGAGACATACGGGAACTTCATCTGCGCCGGGCGGATGCTTGACGCGGACGAGGGAGCGTACGGAGCGCTGCGGGTGATGGTGAACCTGAACCAGTACGGCGAGGCTGCGGGCGTCGCGGCGGCGCTGGCGCTGAGCGAAGACTGCGCGATCGGTCAGGTCAGTGCGGAGCGGGTGCGCGGGAGCCTGAAAAACGGCGGTTCCGCGCTCTGATTTTGTGAAAAGAACAGAATTTACATTTTTCGCTTTACAAAGAAGCGTAAAAGTGGTATACTATTTTGGCTATGAGAGGCATCCCGTCTCATAGAGCCTTTATGTTATCAATTTCTAGGAGGATATTCATGGCACGTAAAATGAAGACCATGGACGGCAACACCGCAGCGGCGCATGCGGCATATGCATTTACCGAGGTTGCGGGCATCTACCCGATCACCCCGTCGTCCCCGATGGCCGACTACGTGGACAAGTGGTCTGCGGGCGGTCTGAAAAACATCTTCGGTCAGCAGGTCAGCGTCGTTGAGATGCAGTCTGAAGCCGGCGCCGCCGGCACTGTCCACGGCTCCCTTGCCGCCGGTGCTCTGACCACCACCTTCACCGCCTCGCAGGGTCTCCTGTTGATGATTCCCAACATGTATAAGATCTCCGGCGAGCTGCTGCCCGGTGTCTTCCATGTCTCTGCCCGCGCACTCGCCTCCCATGCACTGTCCATCTTCGGAGACCACTCCGACGTCATGGCTTGCCGTCAGACCGGCTTCGCGATGCTCGCTTCCACCAATCCGCAGGAAGCCATGGATCTCGGCGCTATTGCGCACCTGTCCGCCATCCGTGGCCGTGTCCCGTTCCTCCACTTCTTCGACGGCTTCCGTACCTCCCACGAGATGCAGAACATCGAAATCTGGGACTACAAAGATCTCGCCGAGATGGTCGACATGGATGCCGTGAAGGCGTTCCGTGAGCGTGCGCTCAACCCTGATCATCCGACGCTGCGCGGTACCGCTCAGAACCCCGACATCTTCTTCCAGGCGCGTGAGGCTTCCAACCCCTACTATGACGCCCTGCCGGAGATCGTCGAAGACTACATGGGCAAGGTCAACGCCAAGATCGGCACCAACTACCAGCTGTTCAACTACTACGGCGCGCCCGATGCCGAGTATGTCCTCATCGCGATGGGTTCCGTCAACGACGCCGCTGAGGAAGTCGTCGACTATCTGACCGCGAAGGGTGAGAAGGTCGGCCTCGTGAAGGTTCGCCTGTACCGCCCCTTCCGCGCGGACAAGCTGCTTGCCGCCATCCCGGCTACGGTTAAGCGCATCGCAGTCCTCGACCGTACCAAGGAGCCCGGCGCCCCCGGCGAACCGTTGTTCCTCGATGTACAGGCTGCCATTGCCGCGTCCGATCGTAAGATCGAAGTCGTCGGCGGGCGCTACGGTCTCGGTTCCAAGGACGTCACCCCGGCGAGCATCATCGCGGCTTACCGCAACATCCAGGGATGCTGCGCGAAGGATCACTTCACGCTCGGCATCATCGATGACCTGACCTATCTCTCCCTGCCCGAGAACGAGAACTCGGACGTCACCCCGAAGGGCATCGTTTCGTGCAAGTTCTGGGGCCTGGGTTCCGACGGCACCGTCGGTGCGAACAAGAACTCCATCAAGATCATCGGCGGCGTGAAGAAGTACGCGCAGGCCTACTTTGAGTACGACTCAAAGAAGTCCGGCGGCGTCACGATCTCCCACCTGCGCTTCGGTGATGTGCCGATCAAGTCGACCTACTACGTCACGAAAGCGGACTTTGTCGCGTGCCACAACCCGGCGTATATGCAGACCTTTGAGATCGTGCAGGACGTCAAGGCGGGCGGTTCGTTCCTGCTCAACACCCACTGGACCGATGCCGAACTGTCCAAGAATCTGCCGGCTGCCGCGAAGCGCCACATCGCGAAGAACAACATTAAGTTCTACACGGTCGACGGCTTCAAAGCCGGCCGCGAGATCGGTCTTGGCAGCCGTATCAACACCGTCCTGCAGGCTGCGTTCTTCAAGATCACCGGCATCATCCCGATCGACCGCGCGGTCGAAGAGATGAAGATTGCGATCAAGAACACCTACGGCAGCAAGGGCGACGCGATCGTCAACATGAACTATGCCGCCGTCGACGCGGGCATCAACATGGTGCACGAGGTCGCGGTTCCGGCTGACTGGGCGACTGCCGAAGACGCAAAAGTTGAGAAGATCGAGCGCCGCTACGACCGTCCGGAGATGAAGGCGTTCGTCGAGAACATCCTCGAGCCGGTCAGCGCGCATCAGGGCGATCGTCTGCCGGTGTCGACGTTCAAGGATATGGCCGACGGTACGTTCCCGCAGGGCTCTGCCGCCTACGAGAAGCGCGGCATAGCCGTGGAAGTACCGGAATGGGATCCCGAGAAGTGCATCCAGTGCAACCAGTGCGCACTTGTCTGTCCGCACGCGGTCATCCGTCCGTACCTGCTGGACGAGGCCGAGGCTGCCGCGGCTCCGGAAGGCACCAAGATGATCGACATGAAGCCCAAGGGCGCGTATAAGTACGCGATGGGCATCTCCATGCTCGACTGCGCAGGCTGCGGACTGTGTGTGAAGACCTGTCCGGCGAAGGAGAAGGCGCTCGTCATGAAGCCCTTCGAGAGCCAGAAGGATGTCCAGAAAGCCTTCGACTATCTGTCCGACAAGGTCACCTATAAGGAGACCTCGTTCAAGCCCGAGACCGTCAAGGGTTCCCAGTTCAAGCAGCCGCTGCTTGAGTTCTCCGGCGCATGCCCAGGCTGCGGCGAGACCGCCTATGCCAAGCTCATCACCCAGCTTTTCGGCGATCGTATGATGATCGCCCAGGCGACCGGCTGCTCGTCCATCTGGGGCGGCTCCGCGCCGTCGACCCCGTACACCGTCAACAAGGCCGGAAAGGGTCCGTCGTGGTCCAATTCCCTCTTTGAGGACAACGCCGAGTTCGGTTACGGTATGTTCCTCGCCATCAAGCAGCGCCGCGCAAAGCTCGCCGATACGATCCGCGCTCTGGCTGAGAAATGCGCCGAGTGGGAAGAAATGAAGGCTGCCTGCGAAGCGTGGCTCAACGGCATGGACGAAGCGAAGCTCTCCGAGGATGCCGCCGCGACGCTCCTCAAGCTCTGCAACGACTGTTCCAACTGCGGCTGCGAAGCGGACGCGCTCATGAAGGAAGTCATCGAGAACGCCGACCTGCTCGTCAAGAAGTCCATCTGGATCTTCGGCGGCGACGG
>JAAZKA010000063.1 GCA_012800055.1 Clostridiales bacterium | reverse complement strand
GGGAAAGGCTGCGGCCGAAGCCATCGCCGAAGCACTCGCGTAAAGCGTACATATCCGCGCGGAGCATGGGGAAGCGTTCTTCTCAGGTATCGGAGAAGAATGCTTCCTTTTGATCTCAACAGCGATCGGGCAGGACGCGGAGGACAATGCCGATAAGAAACCGGACGGCGGGCAGCGGGAAATTTTGCACGGTATCCATAAAGCAAATCCTCCGATCAGCCTGACTTTCTATCGTCAGCCTGTGCGGAGGATTCGGCGGATATGCGTCTTCAGTTGGTCAGCTTTTCTTCCTTGGAACCGATGGCCCAGCGCGCGACGGTGATGCGGACGTTGTTGGCGCCGGTCTCAATGACGATGTTGTCGTCCTTGATCTGGCGGATCGTGCCGATGATGCCGCCGCGGGTGGTGACGACATCGCCGACTACAAGGTTGGCGCGCATGTCGTTCTCCTGCTTCTCACGCTTGCGCTGCGGACGGATGAGGAGGAAGTAGAAGACGACGATCAGGACGGCGAACGGTGCGATCTGAATGAGCAAGGCGACGGTGGAGTTTTCGGGCGCGGCAGTGGCTTCTCCGGCCACGGGGGTATTGAGAAAGTTGATGAAACGGGACAGATAGAACATGAGGGCAGCACCTCCGTATAATTTCGCCGCTTTCAGGAAAGCTTCCGTTGCGGCAGCAGAAGTATTATACAGGTTTTCCACGCATAATACAAGCATTATTTTGATTGGTTCATAAGTTATTTACTTTTACCGGGTAATACGCGCTTTTCTGACCGGTTTTCTGCGCGTACCCATTCTCTGTCCGGTATCGGTGCTGCACGTGATGAACAGGCGGCAGGTCTTGATTGCGCAGGAGCAGTGGATCGACCGGAATCTGAAGGCGAATGGAAAGGATGAAGTGGCTTGAGGGGTACGAATTGGAAATGGGCTGCGGAGCGCGGAGCAGATGTTGCCGAGCCCCGCGACCCGGGGGATGTTCTCTGTCTTTTTTGACAAATCGCTTTGATACTTTGCAATTCTATCTGAAAGTTTCATCAAATTATCCTCTCCTCCGATTGCTTTTTCAATGGGAATGGTATATAATAAAATAAAGGTTCATCCAAGTGTCGAAAGGAGCTATGATATGGATATCGGGATCACTACCCGTAGCTTCGGCGGTATGACCAACGCCGCCGCCGCGAAAGCCATGCACAACATCGGCTTCAAATGCACCGAGCTGTGCTTCTCGCAGGACGACTCCAAATACTTCGCCTATAACTCCACGTCGGACCTGTCCGATATGACCGATGCCCGTTTCTCCGAGATCGTTGCTACCTACCGCGAGCAGGGCATCGAAGTACCCGCCCTTGGTGTCTTTACCTCCCTGATCGAGCCGGACGACGATATCCTCGCGAAAAACCTCGCCTACTACCGCCGCCATATGGAACTTGCCGCCAAGAACGGTATCCCCTACCTCCCCACCGAGTGCGGCTTTATCCCCAACTCCCGCGGCGTCCTCGCTCACCTCTACGAGGAACGCTTCGACCGCGTCAAGAACTCCCTCATCAAGCTGTGCGAGTATGCAAAGGAGTACGATGTCTACGTCGCGCTCGAGTGCTGCGTGCTCGACGTTGTTCCATCCGCCAAGCGTGCCGCTGACCTCCTCGATCAGGTCGACTCCGACCGCCTGAAGATCATGCTCGACCCCGCCAACCTCATCGCCAACTCCTCCGAGGAGGATATGTTCTACTACCTCTCCGACCACATCGCCTACTTCCACGGCAAGGACCGTAAGGTCAACGATGCTTACGGCCGGCTCGTCGGCGACGGCGATATCGATTGGCCCCATTTCCTCGCGCTCTACCACCGGCATAACGAGGGCGCACCGTTCATCCTCGAGTACGCAAAGGCCGACAATGCGAAGATGGTCTTCGACCGCGTACAGGAGTATGACAAAATCGCACAGATGATGCTGAAAATCTGACTATACGAAAGGAGTTTCTGAGATATGATCAAACTTGGAGTCAACACCGTCCTGTTCAAAGAATTCTCGTTCGCGGAGGCTTGTGAGGCCATCGCGCGCGCGGGCTACGACGGCGTTGAAATCTCCGCCATCCGCGGGATGTGCGAGCATCTGGACACCGACAACTGGAAGAGTCAAGCCGCCGACATCAAAGCCGTCCTTGCCAATACCGGCATGCGCATCCTCTCCTCCGAGGTCGCGACACATGACGCCGAGCGTCTGAAGAACGCGTTTGAGGCCGGCGTCGAGCTGGGCATCCCGGTGTTCAACATCGGACCGGGCGGAAAGGCCGACGTCGAGGGCGACCTCGAGAAGATGGGCGAGGAGATCGGAAAGCTCGCGGAGCTTGCGGAATCGTTCGGCGTGACGCTGTGCTGCAAGGCGCATGTCGGCGCGGCGATCTGGAATACCGAGACAACACTCAAACTCATGAGCCTTATTAAGAGCCCGGCGTTCGGTGTCGATATGGATCCGTCGCACATCTACCGCGCGGGAGAGAATCCGGAAGAGGCGCTGCCGGCGGTTATCTCGCGCGTGAAGCATATACACATCCGCGACTGCAAGGGACGTCAGCAGAATCCGGGGCCGCCGCCGATGCAGGCATGCGGACGCGGAGACATCAACCTGGCAGGCTACTTCAAAGCGATGGTTGACGCGAAGTATGACGGGCCGGTATGTCTGGAAGTGATCGGGCCGTCGCAGACGATGGCGGAGGCGTGCACAATCGCGGCGGAGAGCTACGGATATATGAACGCGATTCTGAAGGGTCTGGGCGCGCGCTGAACGTACCAAACCTCCGTCGCAGCCCCCGTACATCATTTTCTCACCCCGCGCCGCGGCAACACAGATTCCGCATCCACGTTCCCTGCAGACAAACAGGATCAACATATAACACATAAAGGAGATCACAACGATGGCAAAGAAACCCAACCTGCTGTTCTTCGGCATCGACTCCATGCGCTCGGATCATATGTCGCTCTACGGCTACAAGCGTCTGACTACGCCGAACATCGACAAATACCTCGAGGGCGGCGTTACGTTCGCCAAGTGCCTGTCGCCGCATATCCCGACGACGCCCGGCTATTCCTCCATGCTGACCGGCCGCGACTGCTTCGGCACCACCGTCGTCGCACTGCGGCATAAGGGCGGTCTGCCCGACGATGTCCCCACCCTTGCCGAGGTTCTGGGCAAGAACGGCTACAACACCTCCTGCATCGGCTTCACCTCCAACGCCGCCTCCCGCGGCTTCCAGAAGTATCTGGAGTTCGAGGGCTGGGGCTCCTGGGAGCACGGACGCGCGCATAAGGCTGAAAACCTCAACGCCGTCGCGATCCCCGAGCTTGAACGCCTCGCCGCCGAGGATAAACCCTGGTTCCTCTTTTTGCGCCATATGGATCCCCACTCCCCTTATCTCCCCCCCGAGCCGTTCCACAGACTGTTCTACGGCGGCAATGAGTTCGACCCCAATAACCGCTCCCTTGAACCGGTCTATAACTTCAAGCCCTTCTGCGATTACTTCTACTCCTGGTTCGCTCCCGGCTGCACCGACTCTGAGTACATCATCGCCAATTATGACGGCGCCGTCGCGTATATGGACGCTTGCATCCAGGTCATCCTCACCAAGCTCGAGGCAATGGGTCTCGAGGAGGATACGCTCGTCGTCTTCACTTCCGACCACGGCGAGACGCTCTACGACCATGACTGCTACTTCGATCACCACGGCCTGTACGAGTGCACGATCAATGTACCGTTCGCGCTGCGCTGGAAGGGTCACCTCCCCGAGGGCAAGCGCTTCGCCGAGTGGTGCTCGCTGCAGGACGTCATGCCGACCATCCTCGACGTCATGGGCATCGATGCGGGCGTCAAGTACGATGGCAAGAGCCTGATGACCCTGCTCGACGGCGGTCATACCGGCTACTCCGAATACTACATCACCGAGGCCACCTGGGAGCGCAAGCACGGCTGGCGTACCCCGGAATGGAAGCTCATCGAAGCGC
>JAAZKA010000062.1 GCA_012800055.1 Clostridiales bacterium | reverse complement strand
CACCTACTTTCCGGCGGACGGAATGCAGGCCTTTGGGCCGGGCGAGCCGCTCACCGGCTTCGGCAAGCTCTACGATACCCTCATCCTCTTCCGCGCGCGCGGCCTCGCATCCGTCGAGTTCACCGGCTCCGGCGCCGATATCGCCTACCAGCTCCGTACGCTCAACCCGGTCATCGGCTGCGATATGCCCGACTCCGTGCGCACCGTCGGCAACCGGCTTGTCTGGGCCAACACCTACGCCGGTGTCCACATGCTCGTCTCCACCGCGCGTGAATATGAGCGCAATGTCCACAACATCAGCCGCAACATCAACCCGCTGCTGCTCGCCGAGGCCGACAGCGACCTGATTGCCGCGTCCTCCGTCGACTTCGACGGCCGTTATTACCTGTGTACGTCTTCGCGTGTCTACGTCTGGGACTACAAGACGCGTCCCTATAAGGGCGCGGGAGATTTCGACGACGGTGCGCGGAACCTTGCCTGGTACCGCTTCACCGGCATCGCCGCGGCTCACTGGTTCATCGACAACGGTACGCTGTGCTTCTTTGTGCGCGGCTCCGACGGCGTCCGCAAGCTCGCCGCACGTCCGGACGACAACGGCACGGCGTTCACCGCCGTGTACCGCACCGGAAGCATGGACTGCGGCGAGCCGGGACGTTTCAAAAACCTCGATGCGCTGAACGTGACGCTGCGGTGCGATACGGCGTCGGCATGCGTGCTGACGGTCCGCTGCGACGAGCCGGGTCAGGTGTGGAGCTGTCCCGAGAGCATTTCCGCCGCCGCGTCGGAGACATCGCTGACGAAGGCCGTACGACGCGCCCTTCACCGGCGGAGCGTGCGGGCGTTTTCCGTCGAGCTGACGTGTACGAGCACGGCGGCAGGGCTGAACCTTTCAGACCTTGCGGTTGACTATCGCCTCGGCGCGAAACTGCGCTGAAGCGGTTCATAAATATGCTGCATCAATCCATTTTACTGCTTTTTGTTGATCATATCCTCTTGCCGCCGTGAGGTGAAAAAATATTCACGATTTTCGCTTTTATACTTGTCGGATTCCGACCGATATGGTATAATCAGGCATAGAAAACACACCGACATTGCTGCGGAGGTCATATTATGGTAAAGGCTGAAGTTAAAAAACACAACGGCACACCCGCAATCTTCATTGACGGAAAAGTATATCCGCCGATGGCCGCCACCATACGCACAAACTGCCGGGATCATATGAAAATCGACCGCGAATACTACCGCCGTCTCGGTGAATCGGGAATCAAACTCTACTTTCTCATCTGCGACACGGAATGGCTCAAGCCCGGAGCGCTTGAACAGTTCCGGGAAGAGGCAGAGGTTTTGCTTGAGGAAGTACCCGACGCCTATATCATACTGCGCATCGGTCTGCACCCGCCGATATCCTGGTGCGAAAGCAACCCCGATGAGCTGGTGCGTTACAGTGACGGCTCGCTGCGTCCGAATCACCTGTATACAGAGTCATACGAGGCAGAGTATCCTGCCATGTATTCACTCTGCTCCGACAAGTGGCGTCAGGACGCGGGAAAAGCGCTCATGGAGACTTACGATGCAGTTGAGGCGCTTCCCTACGCTGACAGGATCGTCGGTTACTTTCTGGCAGCGGGCAACACTTCGGAATGGTACTACCTCGATACAGACCAAGCCGACGGCAGCTATCCGGGCTTCAGTCCTGCCTTCCGCCGTGAGTTTACGCGCTACCTCACAACTAAATACGGCAGCGATGAGGCGTTGAATGAAGCATGGCGCACCGCAGGTGAAACACTGGACAATCCCACCATACCTCCCCAGGAGGAGCGCGACTATTTCTGGAAGGTTGAGGATCAAATCTTCAATCCCGGCACGCTTTACTCCACCTCACCGAAACCCGCTATGCCGAAGCTCAACTGTCACGTGGGCGCATATCTTGATGTTGACAAGAGCCTGCGGACATTGGATTTTCTGCACGCCTGGCACCTCGGCACTGCAAACTCGGTGGTACACTTCGCATCACTGATCAAAAAGCGCTCAAAATACAAACTGACCGGTGCCTTCTACGGCTCACACAATCACGGCGGCTTCAGCGGAGTGGTCTGCGGAGTGCAGCGCATACTTGACTCGGGAGTCGTTGATTTTCTCGCGGCACCCGGCGACTATCGGAATCGTCAGGTCGGCGGTTTTTGCGGTCATCGCGAGGTTGTCGACGCCTTCACGCTGCGCAACTGCATGTATATCATGGAGGAAGACACCCGCACCCACGCAGAGAACGCATATTACAGCAATTTTAACGAAATATACGATATGGA
This sequence comes from Clostridiales bacterium, assembly GCA_012800055.1. Lineage (GTDB taxonomy): Bacteria > Bacillota > Clostridia > Oscillospirales > QAMX01 > JAAZKA01. Next base: position 18,269 of record JAAZKA010000062.1, on the reverse strand, counting down.
CGACACCATAAACGTCATGAAACGCGATTTCGGGCGAAATCTCTGTGAAGATATGAACGCCTGGTGGTTCGACCAGCATATAGGCGGCGGGCGCTACAAATATGAGGAGGTCTATTCGCTGATCTCGCGTCAACAGAGAATTGCTGCCCGCTCCTACGAACTTGACCGCCGCAAGCGCAACGAGATCGCATTCATTTTCGATGAGGAGACGCCCCACTGTGTATCAGCGCTTGCCCATCGGGAGAGCGTTGAGGATTTCCGGGACTATGAGATTTCACGCATCGGACTGTCCGGAGACCGCTATTACCATGAGGACCTGGCAAATCCGGATATGCCCGACTACAAGCTCTACGTCTTTGTGGACTGTCACGTGCTGACCGCTGCCGAGCGTGATGCGATACACGCAAAGCTCTCCAAAAATCATGCCACGGCCGTGTGGATGTGCGCTTCGGGCTTGATCGATCCGGATGCCCCGAAACGTCTTGACCCGGCACATGTGGGTGAACTGACCGGAATCCAAATGAGGATGGAGGACACTTACATTTCGCCGAAATTCAAGTTTTTAAAGGACGGTCACCCGGCATTCGCCGCCCTCGATACGCATCAAATTTACGGCTTCAGCTACCGTCCCATGCTGTCGGTGACCGGAGCAGATTTCTGTAACAGATACTATTACCTCTCTCCCGTCGTTGTACCCGAGGAGATGCCGGACGTCACGGTTGCCGCACGCTTCTGTGAGACCGGATGGCCATCGGTGGTTGTCAAGGATTGCGGCAGCTTCACCTCAATTTTCGTTTCAACCCGATCCTGCAGCGCCGACTTTTTCCGCGAAGCCGCCCGGTATGCGGGCTGTCATGTATTCTGCGACGGTGATGATGTCATCTACGCCTCACGCAATTATGTCACCATCCACGCCTCGTCGAGCGGCGAGAAAACTCTGTGCTTCCCTTCTCTCTGTTCCCCGTTTGAAGTATATGAGGAGAGAAAATACGCTGAGAATACAGACAACATAGTCTTTACAATGCACCGCGGCGAGACAAAGACGTTCGCCATCTTCGAGTAAAACCTATATAAAACAGGGATACCGGTATCCTTAGTTCATCGTCAGATCGTTTGCTGCAATCCGAACACACCCCTCCCGCCCGATCGGGCGGGAGGGGTGTGCGCTGCGTTTATTAGACGAAGCTGAGAAAGCCGCGCACAGTTGCGAAAACTTTCCGAATGTGATATACTATGAGCAGAGAAATGACATGACGGGTTTGATGGATCGTTCCACCCGTTTCCCGGCCGGATCTTGAGGGTCCGAAGTGCAGCGTTTACTTTTTGGAGGTCTTTTATGTTCGATGCCATCGTCCTGCGCGCGCTCATCGCGGAGCTGTCTCCCTGCCTCATCTCCGCTAAAATCGATAAGGTCCAGCAGCCTGCCTCCGACCTCCTCGTCCTCTCCGTCCGCACCCCGCTCGGCAATCGCCGTCTCATAATCAACACCGGCGCCCACGCTCCCCGCATCCAGCTCACCTCCTCCGCATTCGAAAATCCCGCCCAGCCTCCCATGTTCTGCATGCTCCTGCGCAAATACCTCACCAACGCCCGCATTGCATCCCTCTCCCAGCCCGGCGGCGACCGCGTCGTACGCTTCGAGCTTGTCTGCACCGATGAGCTCGGCGACTCAGCTCGCCGCGCCCTCGTCGTTGAGCTGATGGGCCGCTATTCCAACGTCATCCTCATCGACGCCGACGGCATCATCATCGACTGCCTGCGCCGCGTCGATGCCGAGATGAGCCCCGTCCGCCAGCTTCTCCCCGGTCTTCTCTACCGTGCGCCCGCTCTCGGCGGCAAGCTGTCTCTCGAGGACTCCGCCCCCGACGCCGTCGCACAGATCCTGACCGATGCGCAGACCCCGCGCGACAAGCTGCTGTTCAATCACTTCGCATGGCTGTCTCCGCTCGTCAGCCGTGAGCTTGTCTACCGCGCCGGTACCGACGCACAGCCGCTCGGCACCCTCGTCAATACGCTGCGGGAGGAAATACTGGCACACCGCTATACCCCCACACTGCTCAGAGAGCGCCGCGTCGATCCGAACGGCCGGGAGAGCGAGGTCGGCGTGGATTTCTGCTATATGCCCATCACGCAGTACGGCAGCCTGCGGACATCAGAGGTGTACGGCAGTTTCTCGGAGCTGCTCGACGCGTTCTACACCGCGCGCGAGGAGGAGGAACACCGCATCCAGCGTACGCAGAGCGTGAAGAAGGTTGTCACCGGCGCACGGGAGAAGCTTGTGAAGAAACTCGCCGTGCAGCGTCAGGAGCTGATAAGCGCCGAGAGACGGGAGAAGTATAAGCGTCAGGGCGACCTGATCACGGCGAACATCTGGAAGCTTAAGCAAGGGCAGGCGAGGGCGACGGTCACCGACTACGAGAACGACTGCGAGGTGGAGATTGCGCTCGATGTGCAGCTCACCCCGCAGGCCAATGCGCAGAAGGCATATAAGCAGTACGCAAGGCAGAAACGCGCGGAGGAGATGCTCTCGAAGATGATCGCCGACGGGGAGCGGGAGCTTGAATACCTCGACTCGGTGCTCGATGCGCTGTCCCGCTGCAACTCACACAACGAGCTTGCCGCCATCCGCCGCGAGCTTGCCGACAACGGCTACGCGTCGCAGAAATGGGCGGCCGGCGGGAAAAAGGTGCGCGACAAGCCCGTCCCTCCGCTGCATCTCACCGCGCCGAACGGCTTTGATGTCTGGATCGGCCGCAACAACACCCAGAACGAGCAGCTCACCCTCAAAACCGCCGCGAAGTCCGACTGGTGGTTCCATGTCCAGAAATCCGCCGGCGCGCATGTGATCCTCTCCTGCGAAGGACGCATGCCCGATGACGAGACGCTCACCTTCTGCGCCGTACAGGCCGCGCGCCACTCCTCCGTGTCCGGCGCCGGACTGGTTCCCGTCGACTATACCCAGATCCGCTATGTCAAAAAGCAGCCCGACGGCAAGACCGGCATGGTCATCTATACCAACTATAAGACCGCGTATGTGAACGCGAACGAATGACCCTCGGGGACAATATGAAAGCGCGGCGTATATCTCAACGATGTACGCCGCGCTTCTTCACGAGTTCAGTCGTCATATTCGCTTTCTTCGAGTTCTTCCCTGGTGACGATGCGCAAGGGCTTCTTATGGAGACCGTCGTAGAACACCGGGACGATGACGAGGGTCATCAGCGTCGCATACGTCAATCCGCCGATGCTCGCGACGGCGATCGGCTGCACAAGCGTCACGCCCAGACCGATTCCCAGACTCATCGGTAGCAGGCCCAAAACTGTCGTCAGCGCCGTCATCAGCACCGGACGCAGACGCGTCCGGCACGCCTCGATCACCGCGTCGGTACGCTCCATCCCGCCTGCGCGCAGCTGATTGATGCAGTCCACCAGCACGATGCCGTTGTTCACGACCACGCCCACCAGGATGATGAACCCGAGCATCGCCACCACGCTTACCTCAAAGCCGAAGATTGCAAGCGCCGCAAATCCGCCCGTGAACGCCAGCGGAACCACGAACATCACGATCAGCGGGCTTAAAAGCGACTGGAACTGCGCTACCATGATCAGGTACACGATCAGCACGCCCAGCAGAAGCATCCATACCAGGTCGCCGATCGCCTGCTCGATCGTCGCGCTCTCACCGGAAAACTCGACCGTGCAGCCGGTGGGCGCCGTGTAATCCTTCATCGCACGCTCCGCTGCCGCCGTCACCAGCGTCACATTCTTCCCCTCCGCGACCGCCGCACCGATCTCCACATACCGCCGCTGCCCGTCACGATTGATTGACCGGAAGCTGGTCGTCTCCAGGATCTCCGACACTTCCCCGAGTCGTACCGTACCGCTCTGCCCGTCCGCGGTGTTGTAGGTGAGCACGAATTCCCCGAGCTTCCCCGGGCGGATGTCCGTTGTGTTGAAGACCAGCACATCCGCGTCGCTTAAGGTTCCCGGGATGGTTGTCGCGTTTGCGTTCTCCGTCAGAGCCGCCGCGACCTGCATGTAGATCTGCGCCGTCGTCAGGTTCTTCTTCATCGCCGCGTCCCGGTTCACCTTCACGCGCAGCTCCGGCGTCAGTGTCTCCAGACCGTCCGAGACTTCCGCGACGCCGTCCACACCGCGCAGCACGTTTGCGATTTTCACCGCCTCCGTACGCATCGTGTCCAGATCGCTGCCGTACAGACGGACAATGACGCCCTCACCGCCCAGAGACTTCGCGTAGTTCGACATCGAGCTGGTCGACGACGCCGCGATCTTGCAGTCCATGTCCGCCGTTCGCGTCTCGATCTCGTCGGCGAGCTTCGACATTGACAGATGCACGTCGTTGTCGAGCAGTACATACATCGTCACCGACGTCGTGTTCCCGCCGCGCACATTCTGCATGTTGACGATGTTCGCCATGTCCGACGACAGCATCGCGCCGACGGTCTGGACACCGTTGATCTCACGGATGCGCCGTGACGCCTCGTCCGCGAGCGCTGCCGTCTCGCTGAGCGCCGAGCCTTCGGGTGCCTCGAGCGTCACCATGACCTGCGTGCTCGCGACGTCGGGCATGTAGGAGAAGCCGCGCGAGAGTGCCCAGAACGCGCTGCCGCCGAGAAACACCAGCGCCGCGAGGATGACCGCCCACTTGTGCGCAAGAGACCAGCGGATGATCTTCTCGTACCCGTCGAGCGTCGCGTTGTACACGCGCCCGGAGGCGCGCACACGTTTGAATGTCCCCGCCGCCACGCACGGCACCATCGTCAGCGCCACGATCAGCGACGCCATCAGCGAGTAGGTGATCGTCAGCGCCATATCGGTGAAGAGCTGCCGGGTCAGACCGGTGAGGAAGACGATCGGCAGGAAGACCGCGACGGTCGTCAGCGTAGACGCGGTGATCGCGGAGGTGACCTGTACGGTTCCCTGCACAGCCGCCTTGATCGGCGACACGCCCCTGTTGCGCAGCTGGTAGATGTTCTCGATGACGACAATGGAGTTGTCGACGAGCATCCCGACGCCGATGGCAAGCCCGGACAGCGAGATGATGTTGAGCGTGACGCCGGAGAAGTACATCAGCACAATCGCGAAGGTGACCGACAGCGGGATCGCGCAGGCGATGACGAAGGTCGGCCGCAGATCGCGCAGGAAGAACAGCAGGATCAGAATCGCGAGTATGCCGCCGAGGAACAGATTCTCCAGCACCGAGCCGATGATGACGCGGATGTAGTCGCCCTGGTCCATCAGCGTGTCGAACTTCAGGCCGTCGTAGTCGGCGGTGATATCGGCGAGCTTTGCGGCGATGTTCTTCGACACGGTGGCGGTGGCATAGCCCGACTGCTTGGAGAAGGTCAGGAGCACGCCGTCACGGCCGTTGATGCGCGCGTAGGTCTCCGACGCGTTGTCTTTGAGCGTTACATCCGCGACGTCACACAGACGCACCTCGCCCACACCGTCGAGATCGAACAACAGCAGGTTCTCAAGCTCCTTCACATCCGTGAGATCGCTGCCTATGCGCACGAGGGTGCCGTCGGCGTAACCCGCGGGCATGGAGAAGTTCTGCGCGCCGAGAATCTGCGCGACGGCGGACATCGTGAGCTTGTCCGCGATATCGGCGGATTCAAGCGCGGTCTTGCGGGCCTCGTCGAGCTGTAAATAACCGTCGTCGATCTGCGCGATGGCGGCTTCAAGCTGCGCGACCGTGGACTCCAGGGTCTTCTCGTTGACGATGATCTCGGTCATCGCGCCGGACAGCTCGCGGGAGGCGGCGGCCTGCTGGTCGGCAAGCTCGGCGAGCGCTTCCTCGACGGACGCTTCCCCGCGCTCGAGTTCCGCGAGCTTGTCGGAGAGCGCGAGCTTGGCCTCGGAGAGGGCAGTACGGGATGACGCGGCCTGCTCGATGGCCTTGGGGAGCGTGTCGCGCGTGAGGCCCTGTGCGGCGAGTGCCGCGTCAAGGGTGGCGAGCGCGGACTTTGCCTGCTCCGCACCGGTCTTCGCCTGTTCGAGCGCATCGGGCAGACCTTCACGCGTGAGACCGGCGGCGGTCAGCACGGCGTCGAGCTCCGCGTAGCCCTCGGTCAGCTCCGCATAGCCTTCGCTGTCCGCGAGCGCGGCTTCGGCGTCCGCCGCGCTCGTCCCCAGATTTTCCAGCGCCGCGAGCATCGCCTGGCGCGTCGCGTCAAGCCGGGCGAGCGTGTCGTTCAGCTCGGTGAGCTTTTCGGCTGCCGCGGTCGCCTGCGTATACGCGAACGCGGCGTTGTCGGCGTTGGTTCTGAGCGTGCGCAGATTCTCCTCGGACTTTGCGAGCGCGGCGAGCTGCTGCTCCATTTCACCGATACCGGAGACAAGCTCGAGCTTGGCCTGTAAAAGCTCCTGTTTCTTCCGATCCAGCTCGAGCTGTGCCTGCGAGAGCTGCGCGGTCAGCTCCTTTTGCTGCGCGGTCAGCTCGGACTTGCCGTCGGTGAGCTGTGACCTGCCGCTTTGCAGCTCGTCGAGCCTGCTCTGCGCCTCGGCTTTCTGCGCGTCGAGCTCGGCACGCTTCTCATCAAGCTGCCGCTCGACCTCCGCGCGCAGCTTGACGTTGATTGCGTCGAGCTTGCTCCGGTCGATCTTCACTTCGACCTGCTGGGAGATGAGGCCGGTGGCGGTGACGCGCGCGACGCCCTCGACGCCTTCGAGACGGGTCAGCAGCTCTTCCTCGACGAGTGTGGAGAGGGCGATGGTGTCGTATCCGTCACGGCTGACGGCGGCGACGGTGACGGGCAGCAGATCCATATTGAGCTTCAGGATGGAGGGTGTGCCGACGTTGTCGTCCCATGAGCCGCCGAGCATGTCGAGTTTTTCACGGATGGCCATCGTGACATAGTCAAGGTTGGCGTCATCGGAGAACTGGAGCATGATCAGGGAGTAGTTGGGGCCGGAGGTGGAGGACAGCGACTCGATGTGGTCGAGCGTGGCGAGGGACTGCTCGACGGGGCGCGTGATGACGCTCTCGACCTCCTCGGGAGTGGCGCCGATGTAGGTGGTCATGACGACGACGTAGGGGAGATCGATCTCCGGCAGCAGGTCGGGAGTCATGTTGATGTAGGACACGACGCCCAGCACAATCACCAGAATGACCGCGACGAGCACCGTGAACGGCTTTCGGACGCTGAATTTAGGGAACATGGGCAATTCCTCCGTGAAGTCAGGGAGCGCAGCATAAGAAGCGGCTCCCACGGATAAACATATTCAATCTATTATACAGGAATAAGCGGCGTTTTTCAACCTTCAAATTATGAACGAAAAAAATCAGGAAGCCCCTTTACAATCGAAAAGTTTTGTGTTATAATCAAAAGCACGGTCGCGAAACTGTATGCGCCTGTAGCTCAGTGGATAGAGTACCGGATTCCGGATCCGAGGGCCGGGGGTTCGAATCCCTCCAGGCGCGCCATAAACCCCTTCTTTCTGCGGAAATGAAGGGGGTTTTGATTATCTGCCATATTCCATCCCACACGGAGGTTCCCCATGCAAGGTTACAACTGCATCGCGGTCTACAGCCCGGATGCGTCGCGGCTGCTGATGTGCAGACGCCTCAAGGAGCCCTACAAAGGTCTTCTCAACCTCGTCGGCGGGAAGATCGAGCCGGGCGAACAGGGTCTCGACGCCGCCTACCGCGAATTATACGAGGAGACCGCCGTCACCCGTGAGGACATTTCCCTCACCCACCTGATGGACTTCACCTACTACGTCGCGGAACGGTGCGTCGTGGAGGTGTACGTCGGGCGGCTGCGGCGTCCCATGGAAGTACGCGGCAGCGAGAACACGCTGCTGTGGATACCGCTCGACCGTGACTTCTTCGACTCCCGCTTCTTCGCCGGTGAGGGCAATATCGGCCACATCCTCGAAATCATCAATCAGACAAAGGAACAGCTGCTGGAGCTATGACAAAGAAAGAACTGACCGCAAACCTGCTGCTGCTGCTGACGGCGGCGATCTGGGGCTTCGCGTTCGTCGCGCAGAAGACCGGCGCGGAGTACGTCGGCGCGTTTACCTTCAACGGGATCCGCTTCCTGATCGGCGGATTGATCCTGCGTCCGGTCATTGCCGTCCTCGATGCGAGCCGTAAAAAAAGCGGCGCGCCGGCGGCATCCCGGAAGGAGCCGCTCCGCGCCGGACTGATCGCCGGGCTGCTGCTGTTTGCCGGCGCATCCCTTCAGCAGATCGGCATCCTCTATACCACCGCCGGGAAGGCCGGGTTCATCACGGGTCTCTATGTCGTGCTCGTGCCGGTGTTCGGATTCTTCCTCCGGCAGCGGACCGGGAAAAACGTCTGGGCGGCGGTTGTACTCGCGGCCGTCGGCATCTTTCTGCTGTCCGTCACCGAAGCGTTCACCGTCTCCGGCGGCGATCTGCTGGTCATGGTCAGCGCCGTTTTCTTCGCCTGCCATATCCTCTGCATCGACCGCCATACCGCGCATGTCGACCCGCTGCGGCTGTCGTCGGTCCAGTTCCTCGTGACCGGCACGCTGAGCCTGCTCATTGCCGTGCTGTTTGAGGACTTCACCGGACTGTACGCCGCGCTGCCGATGATTCTCTACGGCGGACTGCTGTCGGTGGGCGTGGCGTACACGCTGCAGGTCGTCGCGCAGAAGAACGCCAGACCTGCGCACGCCGCAATCCTGCTGAGCATGGAGAGCGTCTTCGGGGCCCTGGGCGGCGCGCTGATACTCCGGGAGCGCATGACCGCGCGCGGCTATATCGGCTGTGCGCTGGTGTTCGCGGCGATCCTTCTGTCGCAGATCCGTCCGAAAGAAACCGCGCGGAGATAAACTTTCACAAATGCATTAGAAATATACACACGCTGCTTGACAACTTCAACAAAATGTGATACAATACCCTCATTCTTTTTTTACGCGCAAGACGAAAAGGAGTGTGGGGACATTGTCCGCATCCGGTACCCCGACCATCGGTACACGCCTGAAGAACGGCATGCTTGAGCTGATGGGGCTGAACCTGAAGCCCGACCCGACGATTCCGCGTCCCCGGGGACTGCGGCGATTCTTCCCCAAGGCTCCCGCCGTACCCGAAGGATACCACAGCGGCACCCTGTACCGCGACGTCATCGCTCTGGCATGGCCCGCGCTCATCGAGCTGATCCTCACGCAGCTCACCTCAATGGCCGATATGATGATGGTTGGGGGACTCGGACCGTGGGCAATCACGTCCGTCGGACTGACTACGCAGCCGAAGTTCCTGCTCATGACGATGATCATGTCGCTCAACGTCGGTATGACCGCTCTCGTCGCACGCTTCCGAGGCGCCGGTGACCGGAAGGCCGCCAACGACGTCTTCCGTCAGGCTCTCTCCCTCACGCTCGTCGTCTCGACGATTGCCGCCGTGCTCGGCTATGTCTTCGCGCGCCCGATGGTCGCTTTTATGGGCGCGCAGGAACCCGCGACCCTCGACGGCGGTACCATCTACCTCCGTGTGCAGATGATCGGCTTTGTTCCCATTGCCCTCACCTCCACCATCACCGCCGCCATGCGGGGCGCCGGTTTCTCGCGCCAGGCGATGTACTACAACACCGCCTCCAACGTCGTCAACATCTTCCTCAACTACCTGCTGATCGAAGGTCACTGGGGTTTCCCGAGGCTTGAGCTGTTCGGCGCGTCGCTTGCCACCTCCATCGGTCAGTGCGTCGCGTTCCTCATCGCGTTCGCCATCGTCCTCAGCAAACGTTACTACATCAAGCTGCAGCGCGGCGACAGCTTCAGACCCAACTTTTCTCTGATCCGCCGCATCGCCCGCGTCGGGATGCCCGCGCTCCTCGAGCAGGGCTTTATGCGCGCCGGGATGATCATCTTCGCCAAAACCGTTGCGGGTCTGGGCACCGTCGCGTTCGCGACCCACAACATCTGCATGAACATCCAGGCGATGTCGTTCATGACCTGCACCGCATTCTCCACCGCCGCGACCTCACTCGTCGGACAGAGCCTCGGCAAAAAGAACCCTCAGCTCGCCGAATGCTACTGCTCCCGTGCCCGCCGTCTGGGACAGATCACCGCCGTCGCGCTGATGATCGCATTCGTTACGCTCGGACGCGAAATCGTCGGGCTTTACAACGACGAGCCGGAGATTGTCGAGCAGGGCTCACGGATTCTGCTGATGCTTGTGGCGATGCTGCCGCTGCAGTCGTCGCAGTTCATCACCGCCGGCGCGCTCAGAGGCGCGGGCGATACGCGCTTCCCCGCATTCGTGTCGTTTATCACGGTCTTTCTTATACGCCCGGGACTTACGATTCTGCTGATTCATTATACCGACCTGGGTCTGTACGGCGCGTGGATCGCGCTCATCGCCGACCAGCTTCTGCGTTCGGTGCTCATCTTCGGACGCTACGCGGGAGGCGTGTGGAAAACCGTCAAGGTCTGATGAACGGGAATCTATACCCTGACGCCGAAAAAGACACTTCGGGGCGCGCTTATGTATATATGCGCATAATGATGCGGAATATCCAAAAAGCCGTTTCACGCCCTGAAATATTTGTGGATGGTTCGAGAACAAATCACAGCGATTCCGCTTGCATATTTGCGGGGATTGTTGTATAATAAAACATAAACCGTAACATACGGACTATTGGGAGGTTTCATAGGATTTATGAACACTTGTAAAAAAGTACTGCTCCTGCTCCTGGCTGCCGCGCTGATTCTCTGCTGCTTTACCGGCTGCAAAAAGGAAGCCAAGACCCTGACTATGGGCACCAACGCCGCGTTCCCGCCGTACGAATACTACGAGGGCGACAAGATCGTCGGCATCGACGCCGAAATCGCCGCCGAAATCGCCAAGAAGCTCGGCCGGACGCTCGTTATCGAGGACATGGGGTTCGGTTCTATTATCACCGCCGTCCAGGGCGGCAAGATCGACATGGGCATGGCCGGCATGACCGTCAACGAGACGCGTCTGCAGAGCGTCAACTTCTCCACCACCTATGCCACCGGCATTCAGGTTGTCATTGTCAAGGAGGACTCCGACATCGAGACGATCGACGATCTCATGGGCAAAAAGATCGGCGTCCAGGAATCCACCACCGGCGACATCTACGCCTCCGCGACGCCGGAAGACGGCGGCTTCGGTGAGGAGAACGTCGAGCGCTACAACAAGGGCACCGAGGCGGTTCTGGCTCTGACGCAGGGCAAGGTCGACGCCGTCATTATCGACAACGAGCCTGCCAAGGCGTTCGTCAAGGCCAACGAGGGCCTGATGATTCTCGAGACCGAGTACGCGGTCGAGGACTACGCCATCGCGATCAGGAAGGAAAACACCGAGCTGCTGCAGTAGGTCGACAAGGCTCTCAAGGAATTGATTGCCGACGGCACCGTGAAGGCGATTGTGGACAAGTACATTCACGACTGATTGATTTAACTGACGGGGGCGGCATAAGTCCGTCCCCGTTTTTCGTATACGGGAGGGTTTTGCGTGGATTTTTTCAGCCGCGTCGGGATGTGGTTCGCCGATATGGGCGCGACGCTCAAGGCGAAGTTCATCCTCAACTTTATTGACGGCGACCGCTGGCGGTTCCTTGCCAACGGCTTTCTTGTCACGCTCGAGGTGACCATCCTTGCCGTGTCAATCGGCATCGTGCTGGGGTTTCTCGTCGCAATCATCCGCTCGGCGCATGACACGACCGGACGCTTCCGCGTTCTTGACTGGATCTGCCGTGTATATCTGACCGTCATCCGCGGAACGCCGGTGGTTGTGCAGCTGATGATCATCTATTTCGTGGTATTCGCGTCGGTGAACATCGACAAGGTATTCGTGGCGGTGATTGCATTCGGGTTCAACTCCGGCGCGTACGTCGCGGAGATTGTACGCGGCGGCATTATGAGCGTCGACCGGGGACAGATGGAAGCCGGCCGCAGCCTGGGGTTCAGCTATGCCGGGACGATGCTGTACATCATTGTCCCGCAGGCGTTCAAGAACGTACTGCCGTCGCTTGCCAACGAGCTGATCGTGCTGCTCAAGGAAACGTCGGTCGCGGGCTACATCGCACTCATCGACCTGACGAAGGCGGGCGATATCATCCGCGGGCGAACATACGACGCGTTCATGCCGCTGATTGCGGTGGCGCTGATCTACCTCGGGACGGTCATGCTGATGAGCAAGGGCGTGCGGGTTCTGGAGAGGAGGCTGCGCAACAGTGACCACTAAAAAAGATGCGCTGATCCGGGTGGTGGAGCTGCACAAGCATTTCGGAGACATGCACGCGCTCGACGGCGTCTCGACGGAGATTGACCGGGGCGAGGTTGTTGTGATCGTAGGGCCTTCCGGTTCCGGCAAGAGCACGTTTCTGCGCTGTCTGAACCTTCTGGAGATGCCGATTTCGGGGCATGTATACTTCGAGGGGGTCGACATCACCGACCCGCGTACGGACATCAACCTGCACCGTCAGAAGATGGGCATGGTGTTCCAGCTTTTCAATCTGTTCCCGCATATGACGGTTCTTCGCAACATGACTTTGGGGCCGATGAAGCTGCAGAAGAAGTCGAAAGAGGAAGCCGAGGAGACGGCGATCGCGCTGCTGAAGCGTGTCGGGCTGTCCGACCGTGCCGACGCGTATCCGTCGCAGCTTTCCGGCGGGCAGAAGCAGCGGATTGCGATTGTGCGGGCGCTGTGCATGAAGCCGGATGTGATGCTGTTTGACGAGCCGACGTCGGCGCTGGATCCGGAGATGGTGGGCGAGGTGCTGGAGGTCATGCGGAATCTCGCGGCGGAGAACATGACGATGGTGGTCGTGACGCACGAGATGGGCTTTGCGCGCGAGGTCGGGACGCGGTGTCTGTTCATGGACCACGGGAAGATTGTTGAGCAGAATGAGCCGGCGGCGTTTTTCGAGAACCCCGAGAGTCCGCGGCTGCAGGCGTTTTTAAGCAAGATATTGAAATAAGGCGTCCGGGCGGAGAAAAATTCTGCGGATATTGCCGTAGTTTTTTATGGCGCGCAGGGGTATAATAACGCTATAGTGCAAAGTGGCTGAGACCGGGCACAGTAACCACGCGAGTATGGATGGAGCAGAGAAGGGCGTTCGGCGGCTGAGAGGCGTCCGCATCCGCGCGATGGAGAAATTCACCCGTGAGCTATCCCCGTGCAGGGGGACGTATGCCGCGTTAAGGCAAAGAGGTGCTCTCCGCAAGGAGGGAACCGGGGTGGTACCGCGAAGCAATTCGTCCCCGTGAGTAAACTCACGGGGACTTTTCGCATTAAAAGAGAAATTCCGAAGGAATTTCCAAGAGCTTTTTCTTGCAGCTTCTTTTTCGCGAAAAAGAAGCGCGCATCCAAACCCCCGTCGCATCCCATCCCGCGCCGTAAAAACGCAGCGGACGAGAAGAACACAAAGACGTTCAGCAAGAACCCTCCTTCACTGAAACGGCATGGCGCGGGATGGCCCAGGGGGAACAGGCGGAACTATCGATAAAACCTGACGCCTTAATAAAGCGCAGCCGCTTTCCCCCGGTCGGTTTCATGAACCTTTGGGGGATACAACCGGCTCATCCCTGCCTGCACCATTCCCGAAAGGCTCCCGGCATACCAATTCGACCGGACGCCCTTCCTCTTATCCCGCCGGAAGAGGGCGGATGCCGACGCCTCCGCGACTTTCTTTGGTGCGTTGATCAGACACTCTTGTCCCGCCGGAAGAGGGCGGATGCCGACGTCTCCGCGACTTTCTTTGGTGCGTTGATCAGACACTCTTGTCCCGCCGGAAGAGGGCGGATGCCGACCGGGGGAAAGCGGCTCAGGCTGTACTGTGGGACAGCTTTCCTCAATCGTTCGCCTGTTCCCCCTGGGTGTACCCCCGCACAAGGTGTCTTAGTGATTACGGGTTCTTTCTCCGGGCTTTTTGCTCTTCTGGTCCTCTGCTTTTTCATTGTGCGGGGGTACCGGGTACGGGGCACGACGGGGGTTTGGAACGAACGGGGGTGGGATGCGCTTCTTTTTCGAGAAAAAGAAGCAAAAAGCTTTTGGGAGATTCCTGCGGAATCTCCTCATTACGGGGGTTTGGAACGATTTTGTTAATATTATTGGAGGTTGATTATATGCGAGAAGCACTCGAAAAAATCCGCTCGGAAGCACTTGCCGCCATCGCCGCCGCGCAGGAGTCCGCCGCGCTCGAATCCCTGCGTGTCCGCTACTCCGGCAAAAAAGGCGAGCTTACCGGCATCCTCAAAATGATGGGAAAACTCTCCGCCGAAGAGCGCCCCAAAATGGGCCAGCTCGCCAACGACGTACGCACCGCCCTCGAAGCTGCCTTCACCGCACGCGCCGCCGAACTCGCCGACCGCGCCCTCGCCGCACAGCTCAAAAGCGAGGCCGTCGATGTCACCGTCCCCGCCGCACCCATCTCCGTCGGCCATCAGCATCCCCTCACCATCGTCATCAACGAGGTTTGCACGATCTTCGAGGCGATGGGCTTTGAAACCGTCGAAGGCCCCGAGGTTGAGTACGATTACTACAACTTCGAAGCGCTCAATACCCCGCCGAACCATCCGGCCCGCGATACGCAGGATACCTTCTACTTCTCCGACAACATGCTCCTGCGTACCCAAACTTCCTCCGTGCAGGTACGTACAATGGAACACCGCAAGCCGCCTATCCGCGTCATCGCTCCCGGCCGCGTCTACCGCTCCGACGCCGTCGACGCCACCCACTCGCCGCTGTTCCACCAGATCGAAGGGCTGCTCGTAGACGAGGGCGTCACGATGGCCGACCTCAAGGGCGCGCTCGATGTCTTCGCCAAGGGTATGTTCGGCGCCCGGACCGCCACCCGCTTCCGTCCGCACCATTTCCCGTTCACCGAGCCGTCCGCCGAGATGGACGTGAGCTGCTTCGCCTGCGGAGGAGAGGGCTGCCGCCTCTGTAAAGGCGAGGGCTGGATCGAAATCCTCGGCTGCGGTATGGTTCACCCGAACGTGCTGCGCGGCTGCAGCATCGACCCGGAGAAGTATTCCGGCTTTGCGTTCGGCTTGGGCGTCGAGCGTGTGGCACTCTTACGGTATAAGATCGACGATATGCGCCTTGTTTATGAGAACGACGAGCGCTTCTTACGGCAGTTTTAAAGGAGGGACGAACAGATGAAATTATCGATGAATTGGCTCAAAAGCATGACCGATGTCCCCGCAGCGCCGAAAGAGTATATCGCCGCGATGACCATGTCCGGCTCCAAGGTCGAGACGCTTGAGTATCTCGGCAGCGAGATCGAGAACGTCGTGGCAGGCAGGCTGCTGTCCGTCGAGTCGCATGCCGACGCGGCAAAGCTGCTCATCTGTCAGGTCGACGTCGGCGGCGAGCGTCCGCTGCAGATCGTTACCGGCGCGCACAACGTCTCGGCGGGCGACTTCGTACCCGTCGCGGTCGACGGCGCGAAACTGCCCGGCGGCGTCGAAATCCGCACCGGCGCACTCCGCGGTGTCATGTCCGAGGGCATGCTCTGCTCCCACCAGGAGCTCGGTCTGACCGAGCACGACATCCCGAATGCTCCCGAACACGGCATCCTGCTGCTCAATGACGCGGAGTACGGCGAGCTGACCCTCGGCGAGGATATCCGTAAGGTGCTCGGGTTTGACGATTGGGTCGTCGACTTCGAGATCACGCCGAACCGTCCCGACTGCCTGTCGATGATCGGCCTTGCAAGGGAAAGCGCCGCGACGTATGACCGCAGCTACACGCCGCCGACACCGAGCGTCAAGGCGGGCGCCGGGAAGATCGGCGACTATCTGACCGTCAAAGTCGACGAGCCGACGCTGTGCCCGCGTTATACCGCGCGGCTTGTGCGCAATGTGAAGATCGCGCCGTCGCCGAAGTGGATGCGCGACCGGCTTCGTGCAATGGGCGTCCGGCCGATCAACAACATCGTCGACATCACAAACTACGTGATGCTCGAGTACGGACAGCCGATGCACGCGTTTGACTACACTTGCCTCTCCGACAGCCGCATCATCGTCCGCCGCGCGCAGACCGATGAGGTGTTTACGACCCTTGACGATCAGCAGCGCAGGCTGACCTCCGAGATGCTCGTCATCGCCGACGGTGTGAAGCCGGTTGCGGTCGCGGGCGTCATGGGCGGCGCGAACTCCGAGATCACACAGCAGACGCGCGACGTCGTCTTCGAGTCCGCAAACTTCAACGGCGTGAGCGTCCGGCTGACCGCCCGCGCGCTCGGCATGCGTACCGAGTCCTCCGGCCGCTTCGAAAAGGGCCTTGACCCGCGTCAGACCTATGCCGCCGTCGAGCGCGCGTGTGAGCTGGTCGAGCTGCTCGGTGCCGGTGACGTCTGTGACGGCGTCATCGACGTCGACTTCTCCGACCCCGACCCGCGCGTGCTGCCCCTCGAGTGGGAGCGCATCAACCGCTTCATCGGCATCGACGTTCCGCGCGAGACCATGGTGCGCTACCTGACGCTTTTGGGTTTCGGCATCGACGGCGATCGCGTGACGGTTCCGTCCTGGCGCGGCGACGTTGAGCAGTTCTCCGATCTTGCCGAGGAAGTCGCGCGCTTCTACGGCTATGACAAAATCCCCACGACGCTTTACGCCGGTGAGACGACGTTCCGCCGCTCCCCGAAGCTCGCCTTCGACGACCTGCTGCGCCGTTTGAGTGCCGCGATCGGCTACAACGAGATTCAGACCTATTCCTTCATCAACGAGAAAGCCTATGATAAGCTGCGCATCCCGTCGGACAGCCCGCTGCGGCAGGTATTGATCATAAAAAACCCGCTGTCCGAGGACATGCGCGTGATGCGCACGACGCCCCTTGCCTCCATGGCGGAGGTGCTCGCCCGCAACGCGAATGTAAAGAACCCGTGCGCGCGGCTCTACGAGCTGACGTCTCTGTACTTCCCGGTCATCACCGACGGCAAGCCCGATTATACGAAGCTGCCCGAGGAACGGCAGGCGCTGACCTTCGGCGCGTACGGCGAAATCGACTTCTACGGCATCAAGGCGGCCGTTGAGGGACTTGCGCAAGCGCTGCGCATGCCCGCGCTGCGGTATGAGGCATCCTCCGACCCGTCGTTCCATCCCGGACGCTGCGCCCGCGTGACAGTTGACGGTGAGGAGCTGGGCATCATCGGACAGCTCCACCCGATGGCCGCACAGAGCTTCGACCTGAGCGTCCCCGCGTACATCGCGGCGCTGGATGTCCGCGTACTGATGGACAAGCGCGGCGGCATCACGCAGTACAAACCCCTTCCGCGCTTTCCGGCGACCACCCGTGACCTTGCGGTTGTCTGCGGCGAGGAGCTGCCCGTCGGGACGCTCGAAGACGTCATCCGCACCGCGGTCGGTGAGATTCTCGAGAGCATCCGGCTCTTTGATATCTACCGCAGCCCGCTGCTGGGCGCGCATAAAAAGAGCGTCGCGTTCAGCCTGACCCTCCGCGACCCGGCCCGCACGCTGACCGATACCGACGCCGACGCCGCCATGTCCCGCGCCGTCGCCGCGCTCGAGAAGATCGGCGCGACTCTCAGAAGCTGACCCAAAACAAAACAGGACGTATCCTTATGCGGGTACGTCCTGTTTTAATTTCTCTTGATCAGATGTTGGCCGTCCGCTGCGCCAGCTCGTCGAGCGTCATCTCGCCGAAACCGACCAGCGACGTACGAAGCCCCTTCGCAAACGGTGCCGTCCACTCCTCCGGGACCGACCCGTTGCGCATCCCGACGATCGAGCCGACCGTCGCGCCGTTACAGTCGGTGTCGAACGCCGCCTGCACCGCAAGACACACGCTCCTGCCGAAGTCCCAGCCGCCGCATAAGAGCGCCATCGTCACGATCATTGCGTTGGAGTTGGTGTGACACCACCCGTGCTGCGTATGCTCGTCATACGCCTGATGGATACGCTCGATGATTTCCTCTGCGGGCACGCCTTCCCGGTACAGGCCGCGCACCAGCCCGACGTCCCGATACAGCCGCGACTTCTCCGGTATCTGCGAAAGCCCCGCGTCGAGAATTTCGTCGGCGTCATCCGTCACCGCCGCCGCCGCGAGCATCGCCGCCACCCACATCTCGCCGTAGATGCCGTTTTTCACATGAGAGATGCACGCGTCGCGCCATGCGTACTCCGCCGCCGTCTCCGGGTCACCGGGATTGACGTAGCCGAACAGGTCGGCTCTGATCTGAGCACCGATCCATTCACGGTACGGATTGCGGTATGTCGCCGTCATCGGCGGCTCCAGGCACAGCGCCATGTTCCGGTATGCGACGCGCTCTGCCGTACATGTCGCGT
>JAAZKA010000001.1 GCA_012800055.1 Clostridiales bacterium | reverse complement strand
GAACCGGTGCGTACGCGGTCGTCCCCACCAGTCAGCTCGACGCGTATTTCGACGCCAAAAGCGTGACGGACGGCATCCTCTATGGAGACGGCGGTACCGTCGGCACGCTGACCTATCAGGGCACGGCTCTGTTCGAAGGGTATCCATGGACATCGCAACCATAAAAGAAAACGGGCGGTGGTTTGACCACCGCCCGTTTCTTTATCCTGTTCAGTCGTCCATATCGTGGAGGCCCACGACGTTGTCCACGGGAAGCGTGAAAACAACAGCGTGCGCGGGGGACTTCTCCCCGGCTTTCTCCGTAATCACCCGGACGATGCCGTCGCGCAGACGACGCTTGGTGATGATGTAGAGCAGCTCTTTCTCTTCGGCAATGGACACGCCGAAGAACTTCGGGGACAGCGTGCTCCCGATTCCTCTGCCATGTACGACGGTACCGCCTGTCGCACCGGCGCTGCGGGCGAGGTCCATGACCTGCTCGGCGCTTCCGCGCTCTGCGATGACCGTAATCAATGCGTAAGGATATTCCATATCTTTCGCCTCCCGGCTGTCCGTGTTGATTTCTTCGGCAATCGTGAACGCGATGCCGGTGTTCGGTGCGTCGATGCGAAACTCGCGCACCATCTTCTTCATCAGCGGGCGCGGATCATCCGGTACCACGCAGCTCACAAGCGCCATATCGCGGCGTTCAAGACCCAAAAGATCCAGGGTCTTCTTCTTCGCCGTGCCTTCACACAGGCACGCGTAAGTGTATGCCGAACCGTTCCTCTGGAAGAATGAGATGTAGTTCTCGCAGTATTCCCGGTGAACGACCGCCATCAGAAAACGAGGCTGGTTCATTTGCGCTCACCCTCTCTTTCCCGTCTTTACCGACGGACGCAGTTTCCTGACAATGCTTTGTATTCTGTCTTTTATATTCAGGTTATTGGAAGTTTCTCTTGTTTTGAGTTTGTAGTAAAGCCCTAATATCTGGATTGTAATCGGCGGGGTCATCGTGACGAACGCCACGACGCCGAACGCGTCGACCGTTGCCTCGCCGCCTGTCGCCGTACACAGCCCAATCGCCAACGCCAGCAGGAATGTCGCGGTCATCGGTCCCGATGCAACGCTGCCGGAGTCGAACGCGATCGCCGTGAACAGCGGCGGTACGAAGAAGCTCAGAGACAGCGCGAGGATATACCCCGGCACGAAAATCCATAGGATCGGCACACCGACCAGGATCCGCAGCATCGACAGTCCGACCGCAATCGCGACACCGATGGAAAGGCTGATGCTCAACGCGCGCTTGGGGATGGCGCCGGCAGTCATTTCGACAACCTGTCTGGCCAGCACAGGCACCGTCGGTTCCGCCGCGACAATGAAGAAGCCCATCACCATGCCGATCGGGATTATGATCCAGTTATACGGAAGCTCGCCGATAAGCCGGCCGATGTAATCACCCACGGGCATAAAGCCGACGTTTACGCCGGTGAGAAAAAGCGTCAGACCGATGTAGGTATATACAAGCCCGATGGCGATTCTGCCAAGCTCTCTCCCATGCAGCCGCAGACGAAATATCTGGAACAGCCCGAAGAACACGATGATGGGCAACAGCGCGAAGGCGACTTCGCCCATATACACGGGAATCTCAGACATGAACAGCGTCCAAAGGTCGCGGGAAAACTCGATTTGCGGGATAGCAACGGGCGTGTAGGTGCTGCCTTCGGTACGGAAGACAAGACCCAGGATGAGGACGGCGAGAATAGGGCCGATGGTGCACAGAGCAACCAGACCAAAGCTGTCAGCCTCGGCGCCGGCGTCTGTACGGATGCTTGCAACACCGACACCCAATGCCATGATGAACGGTACGACCATGGGGCCGGTCGCAACGCCGCCGGAGTCGATTGCGATAGATAGAAAGTCGATCGGGACAAAGGCTGCAAGGATAAAGATGACGGCATAAAACCCCAGCAGCAGATAGCGTATGGGTACACGGAAGAGGATGCGCAGCATGGCAATGGTGAGAAAGAAACCGGTGCCGAGCGCAACCGCACCGATGAGGACGTTGCCGGGGATGTTGGGCACCTGTTTGGCAAGCACCTGGAGGTCGGGCTCCGCGACGGTGATGAATACGCCGACGAGGAAACTGACGAGGATAATCAACCACAACTTCCGAGAGCGGGTGATGGACGCGCCGACATTCACGCCGATGGGTGTCATGCCGAGGTCGGTGCCCAAGGTGAAGAACGTAATACCGAGGATTACCATACAGGTGCCGATGATAAACGCCATCATCAGGCTGTTTGGTATGGAGATAATGGAGAAGCACAGCACGAATACGATACCTGCGATCGGCAGCACGGATATGAGCGCTTCGCGCAGCTTATCCTTAAGGATGGTATGGGTGCCCTTAAAGATGGTTGAGACCTCCCCTACTTTTGGATGTTATATTATAACATACCAAACATACCCGCGTCAACCAAGAACCGGAAAATATCAGAAATGTTCACATTTATTGGAAACTCTGCCGTACCAGGATTGACACGCTTCAGCCGATATGCTAAAATATTCATAAAAATGGAAGGATGGCTCTGGAGAGCGTACGGCGCGCTGCGGGACGGTGGACGGCTGTACCTCGACTTCAACCTCTTTGCACATCCCGAACGCGCCTTTACATCCGACACACCGCGTGAGGTATTCCGGATCACCGACGACCACGGCGTGCGCGGCGTCTACCGTATTCTCCGGACCACGTATGATCCTGCATGTCAGATATGTGTCAGCATCTGCGAGACGGCACTCACCTACCCCGACGGCACGGCGCATACGCATCAGGCTGCACGGTACAAGCATATCCCAACGCTCGCGGATGTCCATATATGGCTTCACGACGCCGGGTTCACGGTCGAGCGGGAGTACGGCGGCTATGACCTGCGGCCGATCAGTGAGGATACCACACGCGCGGTGATCGTCGCGGACTGTACATAAAATAAAGGGCGGTGTATCGTGAAAGAATACCGAATCCGGAGCTTTTCAGACTCTCGCGCAGCGCTGATGGAGTGCGGCTTCACGATGGCCGGAAACGCTCACGGCATCTTCACGCTGCTTCCGTGGGGATGGGATGAGGATGCACCCTACCCCACCCCGGTGCGCTGGCACACGGGTGACCCGGAGACAGACCCGTGGGAGTGGCGGATGCGGCTGCTGGAGGAATATCACGACGTCGCATACGGAAAGGTGTTCTTCGGCGTCGCAGGGTTCATCACGCGGGAGTGGTACCCGTATTTCCTGGCGTGCCGGCGCGAAGGCGCGGACTTCGCGGATATTTACGCGGAAGGTAAGTTGACGCGTACGGCAAAGACGGTGTACGAGACTGTCGCTCGGGAGGGTAAGGTCGCGTCGCACGCGCTGCGGAATTTCACGGGACTTCCGAAGGAGGACACGGGTAAGATCGACCGCGCGGTAACGGAGCTTCAACGGCAGATGTTCCTTACCATCTGCGGACGCACGCGGAAGGTCAATAAATACGGCGAAGAATACGGCTGGAACTCAACCGTTTTCTGTACGGTTGAGGACTTCTGGGGCGGCGACATTGCGATGGATATATCCCCGGAGGATGCCGAGCGGAAGATCTCCGCGCGCATCCGGGAGCTGAATCCGGACGCCCGAGACGCGGATATCCGGCGGTTTATCTACGGCTGACAGGTTTACAAAACCTTCAACAGCTTATCATACGCGCCGTGCGCGCATCACCTGGATGAGCGGCGTTTCTCCCACTCATCACGCAGGATGCTGTAGTGGACGCAGTCACAGATGCCCCGATTATTCCATAAAGACGCACGGAGAGTGCCCTCGCAGGTCATCCCGCACCTGCGCATAACCATGCCGGAGCGGAGGTTTTCTGCGTCATGGCGCGTCGCAACACGGTTGACACCGACCTCCGCGAAGAAGAAGTCCGTCACCGCCGTAAGCGCTTCGGTCATGACGCCCATGTGCCACCACGTGCGCCCGATGCAGTAGCCGATCTCCACGGTCTCTACGCGCTCGTCGACATGTACCGCCGAAATGCAGCCGATCGGTTCCCCTAAAGGTTTGTAGACGATCGCCCACTGGTAGTAAGCGGGCTTATCGTAGTTATTCTCCCAGTCGGACGTCACCGTCCGACTCACCGAGATGTCGGTATGCGTCGGCCAGGACAGATATTTCGTTACCTCCGGGTCGCTTGCCCAGTTGCGGTACATCGCATCCGCGTCGTTTATGGAAAAGCGCCGGAGTGTCAGGCGTGTAGTCTCGATCGTCTGCGTACCTTTATGTGTCAGCATACTTCCAGTCCAAACCTTTCGATGATCTTCTCCGCCGCATCGTCCGGCGTGAGGTCGGTGTTGTCGAGCTTCATGTACTCCTCCCACGGCAGCGTGTCACTGTCGTTTGAGTTGAGCCGGTGCCGCGCCTCGGTCGTACGGAAGACCGCCTCCGACGCCGCAAGATCGCGCTTGGAAGGTTTGTTTCGAAGCCGGTTCTCTGTCTTGTTCCGCTCGATGCGCACGTCGAAGTCCGCGCACAGCTCCACCACGCAGATACGCGCGTTATGTTCCCGAAACGGCGCCATCATGTGGTTGTGCAGCAGCTTGTAGCCGTCCGTTTCACGACCGCCTGCCCGACGGTCATCTTTCCCACTGCGTGCGGGCCGAGGATCAACAGCAGCGTCATGGGGTCCCCCCATCCTCCCTGTGTTTTTCATTACAATAACACATCGGGTTTGGCTTGTCAACAAAAAATCGACAAAAGAATGAACTGCTGTCGTCTTTCAAGCGACTAAACAGATGAAACGTTATAAAACACGCGGGGAGGGAACACGGAGATGGAGCAGCCGACCGACGATGCTGTGTTTGAGCGTATGATGCGTCCGCATCTCCCCGTGCTCTACGCCTACCTCAGATGTCGTACGCGAGAACCCGACGACGTGCTGCAGGAGACGGTTCTGGCAGTGTGGCAAAACCTCAAGGTATACCGCGGCGACAGCTCCTTCCGTACCTTTATCCTCGCGGTCGCCCGCCGCAAGCTCGCCGACGCCTATCGAAAGGAGTACCGTAACCCGACGCTTCCGCTCACCGACGACATCTCTGACAACGACTTTTCCGACACCATCTGCGAATGTGTCGACGTTGGCAGCGCACTCGACACACTCACCCAGCGTGACAGAGAGCTGGTATTTCTTGTTTACAACGCCGGTCTGCCGCTCGCGGACATCGCACGAATGCTGGGGATTCCCGTGGGAACGGTCAAGTCACGGCTGTCTGCAATCCGTGCCAAGCTCAGAAAATATTTAGAGGAGGATGCTTAATGCGCTGTGAGGACTTTATCGACGCGCTGCCCGACTTTATCAACCGTCACATGCCGCATGAGGACAGTTATGTGATGCTCGACCACCTCACGGCGTGCGGAGACTGCCGTCACGCACTTGCCCTGGAGCTTGCACTGCGCAGACTCACCGAAAGGTTCGTTACGGATACCCTGCCCGCGCATCCGTTTGCGCTGCTTCCGTCCGTACGACCTATGAAGCCTGACCCGTACGCCGCGATTATTCGGCGCGGAGGTCTGCTGATGCCGCTGGAATTCATACGCGCAGCTATAAGACCGCTGACGGATACCATCGAACTGGTACAAAAAATTGTATAGGAGGATACAACAATGATTCCCGTGAAAGAAATCTCAGAACTGCTCGACATGGCATCTGCGAAGGTGCCACAGCTGGCCGGAAGATTGATCGCGCAGATCTACTCGCGTGAGGCGGGTACGAACATGGGTCAGGCTGTTGGCAGCCTGTACCGGGAGTTGGTCGAGGCCGGCGTCCCGCAAGAGGATGCCCTCTCGATGGCGAAAGAATATCTGCTGTCCATCAACGAGATGATTAAAAGTTTTGGTGGTAATATGAAAACCACACAGGATTCCGGTGAGGATGACGTAGGATGAAAGCACTCGCGTGGGTAGGCTTCATCGTACGCATCCTGCTGCTGCTCATCTTCCTGCCGCTGGTGTTGATTTTCGGCGGGTTCTGGTTTCTCGTCCGATGGCTCGTGTATCGTCTCAGTTTCCGCATCGCGCTGCGCAGAGCCGTTGGACCGGAGCTATGGGGAACGCTCAGAGGCATGCGGATATGATAACAGACGCGTGGAGGAATATCTCCACGCGTCTTCTCATACCGCGCCGCATATCCGGAATTCGTTGAAGTTTCTATACACGAGACAGCATTGACACTTTTAACGGAAAGAAAAAATCCAAAAGAGCGCCAGAATCAGGAGATACTCTTCTCATCATATGTTTTTTCGATGCGTCCGTGACCTTTTCAGCGGTTGACAGCAGGTCGGAATCCGGTGTATAATAACCGTGTGACTTAAACTCCGTGCACGTTTCAACACCATAACCGACAGGAGGAATCTCTATGATTGAACGCATCCGCCTGAGCGATCGGATCTGCCGTATCCGCGCATGTGCGTCCGCCGGTGAGCCGCTTCTGACTCGATACGGTTTCCTGCGCGAAACACTCGATGAGCCGTTGGAAACTGTACATCTCGACACCGACCGTCTGACGCTGGAGGCGCCGTCGTATACGCTCGGTCTCAGCGTCGCGCAGAGTGAAAACGGTTTCACCGTGACGCTCCCGCTCGCACCGGGTGAACGGCTGTTCGGACTGGGCGATGAGTGCCGCGATCGCGTGCAGAAGCGCGGACACATCGCGCAGATCAAGCAGGCAAATGTCAAAAGTTACGGTCCCATCCCCTACCTGATGTCGTCGCGCGGCTGGGGCATCCTCGTCAACTGCACCTGGGCGCATACCTTCGACATCGGCGCGACCGACCCCGACACCCTGGTCATCTCATCGGCGCACGGAGCGGCGGATGTGTATGTCTTCCTCGGCGAGAGTATGCGCGAGTGTCTGAAGCTGTACACCGACGTCTCCGGCAAACCTGCACTAATGCCGAAAAGCGCCTACGGGCTGACCGTCGTGCTCAATGAGGAAGCAACCGCCCGGACGCTGCTCGATGATGCGCTGCGCTTCCGTGACCGCGGTATCCCCTGCGATACCTTCGGGCTGGAACCGAGCTGGATGTCCAAACGCTACGACTACTCCACGGATAAGACCTGGGATCCCGCGCGCTTCCCGTTCCCTTCGTGGCAGCCAAAGAACTACTACGGCGGCTGGGCATTCGTCAACAGTCTCAACCGCATGGGCTATGGATTGAGCTTATGGCTGTGCTGTAAGTACGACCTGTTCTGGAAAGAGGAGCAGGACGCTTTCTCCGACGAGAAGCTCTCCCATACCGGCGGCGAGATCGACGACGCGCACTTCAAGCAGGGCATCCGAATGGATACGGTCACGAAGCCCGGCGAGGACTGGTTTGAGCATCTCAAGCGCTTCGTGGACAATGGCGCGGAGGCGTTCAAGCTCGACGGCTCCGACCAGGTGATTCCGTTCCCCGACCGTCTGTGGGCAGGCCGCTACACCGACGCAGAAATCCGCAACCTCTACCCGCTCGTCTACGCCCGACAGATGCAGCAGGGCTACACTGAACACACCGGCCGCCGCGCGATGATCTACACCTGCGGCGCATACCCTGGCATCCAGAGCTATGCCGCAACCTGGGCAGGCGATACCGGCTGCAACCTGGGCGTCGCGGTCTCGCTGATGAATTACGCGATGTGCGCGCATACGAACGCGTCGTTTGACTTCACAAATGAAAGCCCGGAAAAAATACACTTCGGCTTCCTCGCACCGTGGAGCCAGCATCAGGGCTGGGCCAACTGGACCTATCCCTGGTACGCCGAGCCGGAAACCGAAGAGACCTACCGCTACTACGCCCGCATTCGCTCGTCACTGTTCCCCTACCTCTACTCCTACGCCCGCGTCGCGTATGATACCGGCATGCCGATCCTGCGGCCGCTGTGCCTGAGCTACCCTGATACCGACCGCTACGACGGCGTCCTCAATGAGTATATGCTCGGCGACAGTCTGCTTGTCTCGGTCATGGATCCGCACCTCACGCTGCCGGAGGAAGACGACTGGTACGACTTCTATACCGGTGAGCGCTATACCGGCCCGCGGGAGTTTACCTACACGCTGCCTGAAAACCGGGGCGGGGCGGTCTTCGTACGCGCCGGATCGATTATCGTCACGCAGCCGCCGGCACCGTCGCTGCGGAATGCGCACCCTGAGGTGCTCTATGTCCATGTCTACCCGGGTAAAGACGCTGATTTTGTGCTTTATGAGGACGACTATACAACGCCCGCCTACGAAAACGGCCAGTGCGCGCGGACGCTGATCACTCTGCGCGGCGATACGGTCACGATCGGCAAGCGTGAGGGCGGTTATGACGGGATGCCCAAACAGCCGCGCTTCGAAATCATCCGCCACGGATAAAGATCGTAAGCGCTGACAGGACAACGGATGCGGACTGTGGTATACTGTATACGAAAGGAGGCTTTATGATGGAAAATCAGGAGCTTGTTACCAACGCAATCCGCTATATCCAGTCCTCGTCCGACACTACCCTAACGCTCGCGGAGATCGCGAAGCACGCCGGCTTTTCGCTCGGTTACTTCGACACGCTGTTCACCCGTCACACCGGAATGCCGGCGGTTGAGTACGCACGCGTCTATAAACTGACCCGCGCGGCATTATCCCTGCGCGTGTCGGACCGAAGCGTGCTCGATCTTTCGCTTGACTTCGGCTATGCGAATCCCAAACCGCGCTCGCTCTCCCGGATGTACGGACTTTGCGCGGACGTGGGTTCTCGGACATCGGCGACCTGTACGCGCTGCCAGGTTGTGAGGACGCCGCCCGGACACTTTGGAAGTATATCCTCGCAGATGCCGACGCGCGCGGGCTGACCTCTGTCCTTCTGCGGTGCCCGCCCGACCACCCGCTGCTCCATCCGGAGGAGATGGGGTATGTGCGCACCGAGACGTATCTGACGGTCTGCGTGAACTGAAAAGACTTCGGAAGCCTTTCTAGTGAAGGCTTCCGAAGTCTTTCATTATGGCATGTCACAGATGCGAAAACAGGCATCATCCAGAAGATCAACACGTCCAGCCTGTGGAAGAACTGCACAAAGCCGATGCCGGGGACGTCTCTTCCGGAGCTATACCGTCGCACGGGCGGTACCTGCGTCACCGTAGGAGTCGGACGCGCATATGCCGACGGACCTGTGCCGGTTATGATGCGGTACAGGCTCTTTTAGTGTACATAATTCGGGGTACGTAATCTTATTTAGCGGAAGCTGTGCGGTTCAAGGATATCCGCGACGGTCTGAGCAAAGTTCTCCTCGGCGCCCCAAGAGAACGAAAACAGCGCGCCCTGACCGCCGCCCGAGCCGATCGCGTCGACGGTCACGACATCTCCGCTGCTGCTGACAACGACGGTCAGGCTCGCGCGGCTGCTGTTGCGCATGTAATACTTCTCAAACACCAGTACGTATACGCCCGCGCGCTCGACCGATTCGACCAACTCGCAGCTCAGGCCGCTGTTCACAACCTCACTTTTCAGGATGCCCGCAATTTCCGGAGCGTTCCCCCGTCCTCTCACCTGTACCATACTGTCAGCCCTCCTGATGAACCGCCGCAGCGATCCTCCTGCACAGCATGACCGACCGGCGGAGAATTGTCGCACAGCACGACAAGCTCAACATCCCGACCTTCTTTCTTCAGCCGGTCATATGCACACATATGACCGCGCGCAATAGTTCCCGCGCCAATCATGGCGATCTTCATCAAACCCACTCCCTATATTTGTTTAGTCTCCGAATGCGCGGATGCCCGTCAGGAACCCGCTCCCGGAGTCTCGCTTCACCATTCACCCGCATTACACCGAGCGTCTCCTCAAGCGGGACAAACGGGGCTTGTATGTTACATAATACCGGTAACAGTAATCATATTGGTTCGCCTTTCTCCTCTGCCCCCGCGAGTATCGACGCCATCTGTGATACAATCTTTTTTCTATACCTTCAATTCCATATCGCCGGACACCTGTCCCGCGTCTCCCAGCTTCTCCTGCAGCAATGTGAGGAACTCGTCGACCTGCTCAGGTGCACGTCCTATGTAGTCACGCGGATCGCAGTGTGCAAGAATCTGCTCCCGGGACAGCCCGAACGCGGGATCTGACGCGATACGGTCGATCAGGTCGTTGGGCAGTCCCAGTTCCTTCACCTGACGTCCCGCCTCCATCGCATGGGAACGAATGCGCTCGTGCAGCTCCTGACGGTCTCCACCCTTCTGTACCGCGTCCATCATGATGTTCTCGCTGACCATGAACGGCAGCTCCTCCATAATGTGCCGGTCGATCACCTTTGGGTAGACCACAAGTCCACCCGCAACGTTCGCGTAGATGCTGAGGATTGCGTCCACCGCAAGGAATGCCTCCGGGATGCTGATGCGCTTGTTCGCAGAGTCGTCAAGCGTCCGCTCGAACCACTGTGTCGCGGCGGTGATTCCGGGGTTGATCGCGTTCACGATCACATAGCGTGCAAGCGACGTGATGCGCTCGGAGCGCATCGGGTTTCGCTTATACGGCATCGCCGACGAGCCGATCTGCGACTTTTCAAACGGCTCCTCAATCTCCTTGAGGTGCTGCAATAAGCGCAGGTCGTTTGAAAACTTTGACGCACTCTGGGCGATACCGGAGAGCGTCGCGAGGACGTACGCGTCGGTCTTTCGCGAATAGGTCTGTCCGGACACCGGTACGCATGCGTCAAAGCCCATTTCACGGCAGATCAGCCGGTCGAGTTCTTTGACCTTCTCGTGGTCTCCTCCGAACAGCTCGAGGAAGCTCGCCTGCGTCCCGGTCGTACCTTTCGAGCCGAGGAGCTTTAACGACGCGATGCGGAAGTCGATCTCATCGAGGTCCATTAGGAGCTCATTCGCCCACAGCGTCGCACGCTTGCCGACGGTTGTGAGCTGCGCGGGCTGAAAATGCGTGAACCCGAGCGTCGGACGCGCGCGGTGCTGCTGCGCGAACGCCGCAAGTTTACGCAGCACCACGCAGACCTTCTCGCGTATGAGCTTCAGACCCTCACGCATCTGAATGATGTCGGTGTTGTCGCCGACGTATGCGCTGGTCGCTCCAAGGTGGATGATCGGCTTCGCGGTCGGGCAGACGAGTCCGTAGGCGTAGACGTGCGACATCACGTCGTGGCGCACCTCACGCTCCCGCTTCGCCGCGACCTCGTAGTCGATGTCCTCGATGTGCGCAGCAAGCTCGTCGACCTGCTCGTGAGAGACCGGCAAGCCCAGCGTATGCTCTGCACGTGCGAGGGCTACCCACAGCTTTCTCCACGTTCTGAACTTGAAGTCGTCGGAGAATATGAAAAGCATCTCACCGGACGCGTAACGCGAACCGAGGGGGCTTTGATAACTGTCGTGTGCCATTATTGGCACTCCTTTTCCGCCGCCGCAAGCTTCACGCATACGCACAGTACGTTAATCGCCTGCTGCAGCTCCGCGCAGGTCGGGTACGTCGGCGCGATACGCAGGTTGCTGTCACGCGGGTCATGTCCATAAGGATAGGTTGCGCCTGCTTCTGTGATCGTCACGCCTGCTTCCTTCATCAGCGTGTAGACCCGCTTTGCGCAGCCATTCGGAACGTTCAGGCTGATGAAGTAGCCGCCACGCGGAGACCCCCATTCGGCAATGCCGGTCAGTTCGCGCGCAAAGGTGTCGAGCACAATGTCGAATTTCGGGCGCAGGATCGCTGCGTGACGCTGCATCTGTGCCCACACACCGTCGGCGTCGCGGAAATAGCGCACATGCCGAAGCTGGTTGAGCTTATCTGCCCCGATGGTCTGGACGGACAGCACGCTCTTAATCTGTTTGAGGTTCTCGGGGCTCGCCGCCATGATTGCAACACCCGCGCCGGGGAAGCTGATCTTCGAGGTCGACGCGAAGTAGAAAACGCGGTTGGGGTTCCCGGCGTTCTCGCACGCCTTAAAAATATCGGTCAGCTCCACGGGTTCGTAGAGATCGTGGACACCGTAGGCGTTATCCCAGAAGATGCGGAAGTCGGGCGCGGCGGTCTCCATGGATGCGAGCCTGCGGACAGTCTCGGGCGAGTAGACAACACCGGAGGGGTTTGAATACTTCGGCACACACCACATCCCGACAATCGACGCATCCTCTTTCACAAGCCGCTCGACTGTATCCATATCGGGACCGCGCTCGTCCATGTCGACGGGAATCATCCCGATGCCGAGCGATTGGGTGATCTTGAAGTGGCGGTCATATCCCGGTACCGGGCAGAGGAACTTCAGCTCACGGCGTCCCCACGGCGCGGGTGAGTCAACGACGCCGTAGAGCATCGCGCGCGCGACGGAGTCATACATCATGTTGAGTGACGAGTTGCCGCCGACGATGATGTAGTCACGCGGGATGCCGTAGGTCTGGGCGAAGAAATCTTTCGCTTCGGGAATGCCGTCGAACAGTGCAGCCGCGTAGGTACGGCAGTCAACGCCGCCCTCCGTGTGACAGTCCTCGGCGGTCAGCATCGTTGACAGCATCGGCTGCGACAGGTCGACCTGGTCGGTGCACGGGATGCCGCGCGCCATGTTCAGCTTCAGGTTCTTCGCGCGATACGCGGCGTATTCCTCACGAAGAGCTGCGATATCTAAGTTAATGGACATTTTTTCACGTTTCCTTTCAGTTAAAAATCAGCGCTCTTGGTCGTACGCGGGAAAGGCAGCACGTCGCGGATGTTGGCAATGCCCGTCAAATACATAATCATACGCTCGAACCCGAGACCGAACCCCGCGTGACGGGTACCGCCGTAGCGCCGCAGATCGAGGTACCACCAGTAGTCCTCCTCTTTCAGCCCGCACTCCGCTATGCGCGCCTTCAGCACATCCAGACGTTCCTCGCGCTGGCTGCCGCCGCACAGCTCGCCGATGCCCGGCACCAGCAGGTCAGCCGCCGCGACGGTCTTCCCGTCGTCGTTGAGCCGCATGTAGAACGCCTTAATCTCCTTGGGGTAGTTGATCAGAAACACCGGGCCCGCGCAGACCGTCTCGGTCAGGTAGCGCTCATGCTCGCTTTGCAGGTCACAGCCCCAGTACACAGGGTACTCGAACTTGTCCTTGACCTTCTGTAAAATTGCGATGGCCTCGGTGTATTCCATGCGTGTGAAGCGGGAGTCTAAGAGCTTTTCCAGACGCTCGCGCAGTCCCTTGTCCGTGAACTGCGTGAAGAAGTCGACCTCAACCGCGCATGTCCTCAAGACATGCGCGATGATGTACTTGACCATGTCCTCCTGCAGCTGCATATTATCCGCAAGGTCTGCAAAGGCGATCTCCGGTTCGACCATCCAGAATTCGGCGGCGTGACGGGCGGTGTAGGACTTTTCGGCGCGGAAGGTCGGCCCGAAGGTGTAGGTTTTTCCGAATGCCAGTGCGAAGGTCTCCGCATTGAGCTGCCCGGAGACGGTCAGGTTTGCCTGCTTGCCGAAGAAATCCTCGGAGTAGTCGATCTCGCCGTCCTCAGTACGCGGAAGGTTGTCGAGGTCAAGGGTGGTGACGCGGAACATCTCGCCGGCGCCCTCGCAGTCGGACGCGGTGATCAGCGGGGTATGGGCGTAGATAAAACCGCGGTCATGGAAGAAGCTGTGGATGGCATAGGCGGCTTCGGAACGGACGCGGAAGGCGGCATTGTAGAGGTTCGCGCGCGGACGCAGATGGGCAATTTCGCGCATGAACTCGACGGAGTGACGCTTCTTCTGCAACGGGTAGCTCGGGTCGGACGCACCCTCGAGCGTAATCTCACCGGCGCGCAGCTCAAAGGGCTGCTTGGCTCCGGGGGATTCTACAAGTGTCCCGCGTACGATGATCGCCGCACCGACATTGTACTTGATCGCCGTGTCATACTCCGGCATCGACGCGTCGAGGACAATCTGCAGGTTCTTCAGATACGAGCCGTCGTTCAGCTCGATAAAACCGAAGTTTTTGGAATCGCGGACGGTGCGGATCCAGCCGCCGACGGTGATCTCCTGTCCGAGATAGGACGCGGCGTCTGTGAATAGTGACTTCACGGAGGTGAGTTGCATATATAAACCCTTCTTTCGGGATGGCATCAAAGTTTTTCCTCACGCTTGAGTGCTTTTTCCAATGCAAGTGCCAGTTGATCGGGGCAGGACGTCCCCTTATAGCCGCAGCAAATACCCTTCATCCGAGAGATGGCTTCGTGAATCTCCATCCCCTCGACGAGCCGCGCAACGCCTTGGGTATTGCCGCTGCAGCCGCCGTCGAAGCGCACGTCATGGACAATGCCGTCCTTTATGTCAAAGGACACCCCGCGGGAGCAGGTGCCGCGGGTGGGATAGTTATGCATGTTCGTTCTCCTTATCGTCCAGCATCAGTTTATATTCGATAGCGTCCTCAAGCGCGAGCCGACAGGCCTCGAGAATATCGCCCGAGACGCCGATGGTGCTCCAGGTGTTGGTGCCGTCCGTCGAGGTCATCAGTACACGCGTGACTGCGGCGGTCGCGGCCTCGGGGTTGAGCACACGGACCTTGAAGTCCGACAAGTTGCTCTCGTCGACACGCGGGTAAAATTTCACCAGCGCCCGCCTCAAAGCCGCGTCCAGCGCGTTGACCGGGCCGTTGCCTTCACCGGCTTCGATTGTCTCACGCTCTCCAACCCGGATCTTCACCAGCGCAGCCGCCGGATTGTCCACGGGCGCCGGATATTCGCCGATGGTCTTGTAAAACATCATCTCAAAGTGTTTTTTATAGCGCCCGATGATGCGGCGTGCCAACAGCTCAAAGCTCGCTTCGGCGGCTTCATAGGTATAGCCGCCGCTCTCACGCTCCTTAAGCAGCTCAAGAATGGCAAGCGTCTCGGGAGAATCCTTCGTAAGCTCGGGTGCGATGGATTGCAGCTTACGAAGGATGACGTTTCGTCCCGACAGCTCCGACGTCGGGAGTTGTCGGTTATTGCCTACACGTGCGGGCTCGATGTGCTCGAAGGTGCGCGTATTTTTGTACACGCCGTCCGCGTGCATCCCCGCCTTATGTGCGAAGGCATTGGAGCCGACATAGGGCATGTTCTCGTACAGGTTGATATTTGCGACCTCCGCCACACGCCGCGCGCAGAAGGTCAGGTTTGCAAGCGCGTCGTCGGGAATGCAGACATACCCGCGCTTTAATTGTAAATTCGGAATAATCGTGCTGAGGTTCGCATTGCCGCAGCGCTCGCCGAACCCCAAAAGCGTCCCCTGCACATGCCCTGCTCCCACTTCGACCGCCGCGATTGTTCCTGCGACTGCCATCCCGCAGTCGTCGTGGCAGTGGATGCCGATGCAATCTCCGGCATGCGCGTATGCCAGATCGGTCAGGCGGGCGATCTCGTCTGGAAAAGTGCCGCCGTTGGTGTCACAGAGCGTAAGCGTCCGGGCACCGGCGGATTTCGCGGCGTCGAGCACCGAGAGCGCATAGCCGGAATCATCGCGCGCGCCGTCGAAGAAGTGCTCAGCGTCGAAGATGACCTCCATCCCGCGCCCGCGCAGATAGTTCACACTATCAGAGATCATACGGAGATTCTCGTCCGGCGTCACACCGAGAACCTCGTGTACATGCAAAAGCCATGCTTTTCCGAAGATCACCGCAACGGGCGCGCCGCTGTCGGCGATCTCCCGCAAACGCGGGTCGGCGATCATATTCCTGCGCCGTGTGCTGCCGAACGCACACAGCCGTGAGCGCGTCAACGGACTCTTGCGCAGCTTGCGGAAGACCTCGCTCTCCCGCGGCGACGAAGCGGGATTCCCAAGCTCGATAAAGTCCACGCCCAGTATGTCAAGCGTCATCGCAATCGCACGCTTGTCCTCCACCGAAAACGAGATGCCCCTCGACTGCGCGCCGTCCCGCAGCGTCGTGTCGAGTATCTCGATATGCCGTTTCACGCTGAAAATCCCCATTTCGTGACAGTCTATATCGTTATGTGATTCACCATGCGCGCGATGCAGCTGATTGACCCCGTTGATATATGCACGGATGCTTGTCTCCAACACGTCGGTCGAGATGCCGCGTCCGACGGCGGTCTCGGGCACCTGCTGCGGCGTCATGCGCAGCTTGTACTCCATATGGATGGGCGAGGTGGCAATAAAAACGTGCAGCCCCGACGACACCCGGCTTCTCCGGCGACCGCGTGACCTCGATCTTCCCGCTGAAATCCATGCTGCATCCGGGACTCTGTTCCCCGTCGCGCAGCGTTGTATCCAAAATGCGGATTGTTTTCATGTGCCCCTATATTAAAAGCCCGACCCCAAGCCCCAGCACCGCGCCCGCGAACACCTGCACCGGCGTATGGCCTAAAAATTCCTTAAGGTTCCTTTTGAACATTTCGGGGGCGTTCTTCCAGTTGTCCATCATATAATTGAGTATTTTCGCCTGTTCACCCGCCGCACGCCGTACACCGGCCGCGTCGTACATCGTCACCATCGCAAACACCATCGCGATTGCGAACATTGCGGAGTTGACACCCACGTACTTTCCCACCGACGTCACCAGCGCGATCACCAGTGACGTATGCGAGCTGGGCATCCCGCCCGAACCGACCAGCCGCTCAAACTGAATCCGGCGGTTGCGGATCAGGTCGATGACGACCTTCAGCACCTGCGCCGCCGCCCAGGCGACCACGGCCGCCAGCAGCATCCGGTTGTTCCACTGTTCCACAGCCGCGAAGCCTTTTATCATAAGCACCTTTGTCTACAGCTCCCTGCCTGCCAGATACTGCGCGAGCCACACCAGAAAGTCCGCGTCCCGGAACTCACGCGCCGCCGCGATCGCCTGCCCTGTCAGCTCATCAATCCGCACGCGTGTCGCCGCGATGCCCATCAGAGCCGGATACGTCGTCCGCGCGTCTTCCGCGTCACGGTCGAGGTCTAATAAATCATCCCGGAGCTGGAACGCCAGCCCCACGGCCTGCGTATACCTGTCCGCCGCGCATGTCCTCTCCATGGCACCCGCCGCAATACATCCCAGACGTCCCGCCGCACGGATCAGCGCGCCGGTTTTCATCGCGTACATCTCCAGCAGCGCGTCGGCGTTCGGCAGCTTCCCATCCGTGCGGATGTCGACCGCCTGCCCGCCGAGCATCCCATAGACACCCGCTGCGCCCGCAAGCTCCCGTACGGCGGCAAGCACCGTATCCGCCGGCAGCGTCGACGTCAGCGCCGTCTCGAACGCGGCAGTCTGTAAGCCGTCGCCGCTGAGCACCGCGAAGTCCTCACCGTAGACGACATGGTTTGTCGGACGTCCCCGGCGCATAGCGTCGTCGTCCATGCACGGCAGATCGTCGTGGATCAGCGAGTAGCAGTGCACCATCTCCAGCGCACAGGCAAACGGCATCGCTGCAGCGGTATCTCCTCCGCAGACGCGGCAGAACTCCAGCGTCAACATCGGGCGAATGCGCTTGCCCGGCGACAGCAGCGAATAGCGCATCGCCTCCTGCACATACGCCTGCGCCGTATCAAGCGCCGGAAGATAGGTATTCAGCGCCTGTTCGATTTCCCTGACGTATGCGTCAAGGCGTGTCCGGTGTTCCATCGCTGCCTCCGAATTTCTGCTCCACCACGCGTCCGTCGTCCTGTTTCTGCAGGATCGTGACCCGCTGCTGCGCGTTCTCCAATGCCTGCGTACACAGACGCACCAGCTTCGTGCCTTCCTCAAACAGCGCCAGGGACTGCTCCAGCGGCGCATCCCCGCGCTCCATTATCTGTACGATTTCCTCCAGGCGCGCCATCGCCTGCTCAAAGGTCTGTTCCTGCGTGCTCATCGGTTATCTCCCTGTATTTCCTCGACGCGGCTCAACAGCGTCCCATGATAGAGCGTCAGCTTCAGCAGATCGCCCGGCTGCAGCGTGTCCGCGTCGGTGACAATCTCGCCCTGCGCATCCCTCGCGAATGCGTAACCTCTCGCGAGCACCTTCATCGGACTGAGTTCTTCGAGCTTTGATACACTGCGCAGATAGCTTTCCCGTTTTTTCGCAAGTATCCGCTGCGCCGCGGACAAGAGCCTGTCTGTTTTATGGTCAAGCACGAGCCGGCGATCCTGCAGCGTATTCTCCGGGCTTTGCAGCACCCGCGATGCCGCGAGTACCCGCAGCCGCTCGGATGTTTTCGAAAGCCGCGTGTTCATCGCACGTATCAGCCGGGCGTCAGCCGTCCGCAGATAGGCAAGCAGCTCCGTACGGTCAGGGACGGCAAGCTCGGCGGCGTTTGACGGAGTAGCCGCGCGGACATCCGCAACAAAGTCCGCAATCGTGACATCCGGCTCATGTCCGACCGCCGAGATCACCGGTATCCGGGAGGCCGCGATCGCCCGTGCCACACGTTCATCGTTGAACGCCCAGAGGTCCTCAATCGAGCCGCCGCCGCGTCCGCAAATGATCAGTTCGGCGATACGGTAGCGGTTGGCAAACGTGAGCGCGTCAGTGATCTCCCCTGGCGCTTCGTCACCCTGTACGCGTACCGGCAGAATCCGTATGCGGGCGAGCGGGTAACGATGTCCGAGGATCCGCAGCATATCGCGCACCGCCGCCCCGGTCGGCGAAGTGATCAGCGCGATGCGGCGCGGAAATACGGGCAGCTTCTTCTTGCGTGACACAGCAAATAAACCCTCGTCGCCGAGCTTCTTCTTTAACTGCTCGAACGCGAGAAACAGTGCGCCGATTCCGTCGGGCTGCAGCGAATCCATCACAAGCTGGTGCTGACCCGCTCCGCCGAAGACCGTGACGCGCCCGTGCGCGATGACCTTCATGCCGTCGATCAGCTTGAACGGCAGCTTCATCGCGGACGGCTTGAACATCACCGCCCGCAGCACGCTGTCCGTATCCTTCAGCGTCAGGTAGACATGCCCGGAGCTGTGGTACCTGAGGTTGGAGACCTCGCCCGCGACATACACGCCGGCAAGCATCGGGTCGGCTTCAAGGATGCCCTTGATGTGGAGGGTCAGCTCGGTGACGCTGTATACCTGATTGCCAGGCTCCGAAAGCGTGATGGTCACAGTGTCGCTCATTTTGAAGACTTACCGGGCTTGACGGCGCGGACGAAAGTACCGAGGATGCCGTTGACGAAGGAGCCGGCGTCGGTGCCGTCGTAGGTCTTGGCGAAGTCGACAGCTTCGTTGATAGACGACGCGTCGGGGATATCGTCCATATAGAGTACCTCATACATCGACAGCCGCAGGATGGAACGTGTGACGCGGGCGATGCGGGAGAGCTGCCAGCCGACGGCATACTTCGTGATGTACCCGTCAAGCTCGGCGCGCTTCTCCGAGACGCCGCACAGCAGTTCGCCGATATACGCCTGCTCCTGTTCATTGGGCAGCTCACGATAGAGTTCATCCTCTTTGGCAAGCATCTGGAAGTTGTGGGCGGATATCTCGTCGAGCGTCTCCCTCAGAAGCATACGGGTGTCGCAGACAGGGACAGCGGGTTTCGGCCCACCGCCATCCTTCTCTGCTTCTGCCGCCAGCTCTTTCGCGAGAACGGTGTTGACATCGGCGTTGACGTCGGCGGCATAAAGGAGCCGCAGCGCCAGTTCTCGCGCGGTTTTTCTGCTCATTTCTTTACCGCATCCAAGCTTACGCCTACCACATTGATGTTCACGTCCGCAACATGCAGCGCGGTCATGCTTTCGACGGCGTTGACAACATTGTCCTGTACCAGCTTGGCCTGCTCCGCGACCACAAGACCGTAGCGGATGAGCACCTGCATGTCGATGGTGATGCCGTCGTCGGAAAACTGAATCTTGATGCCGCGGCTGGGTCTCGCCTTTTGCATCAGCTTGCGGAAGTCAGTCGGATTCACCGCCGGTACCAGCGTCACGCCCTCGACCTCCGAAACCGCAATCGCGGCAATCGTCGCGATGACGTCGTCGGAAATTTTGATGCTGCCGATCTCCGCGGTGTGACGCGTGCCGGCTTGTTTTTCGCTCATGTTCTTACCCCCGGTTTGAAACGTAATATTGTTTAGTATAGCATATCTCAATCGAATTAGCAAGGATTTTATTGCGCAGCAAAAATTATTCACACACATTTTATTGAACCACCACATTCTCAGCGCCCAGAAGATTTCTCAGCGCGGTATACAGGATTGTGCTCGGCATGAAATACTGCGGCCTTTCCGCGTCGGTATACTTCGATGTCGCCGTATCGTACAGGCTCACCGGCAGCGTCCCGTGGAATACCCGCAGCGTCGCCATCGCGCGGTCGAAGTGCTGCCGGTTGTCGTCATTGAAGCGGATAAACAGCTTCTTCGGTATCTCCGGATCGACCGGCGCGGCTGGCTCG